>NZ_JBFBJZ010000009.1:0-186443 GCF_040686255.1 Kitasatospora sp. NPDC085879
CCACACCCCGTCCGGGTGTCGTATTGGATGACGCGCTTGTTTGTGGTGCTAGTGCCCTTTATCGGGCGTGGGGGTTCAAGTCCCCCCTCGGACACCACACAGAAGGTGCCCGACCAGATCTCTGGTCGGGCACCTTCTGCTTTTCCCGCCGGCATCCGTGGGCCCGCCCCGATCGCCGTGCCGCCGCGCCACCCGCGCCGTCGCATCCCTGCCCCGTTCCCGGAACCCCGGACGTCGCCCGGCAGCCCCGCCGCGCCTGCCCGGTACCCCGTGCCGCCCTCGTGGTTTACGCTATGCGGTACTGACGTACCGCTTCGAGTACCACTTGGAGTCCGCCATGGCCGTCGACCGGCTTCTCCCCACCCAGGAGGCCGAGGACCTGATCTCGCTGACCCGCGAGATCGCCGACCGGGAACTGGCGTCGCGTGTCGACCGGCACGAGACCGACGAGACCTACCCCGAGGGCCTGTTCGCGCTGCTCGGCAAGGCCGGCCTGCTGGGCCTGGCCTACCCGGAGGAGTACGGCGGCGGCGGGCAGCCGTACGAGGTGTACCTCCAGGTGCTCGAGGAGCTCGCCGCCCGCTGGGCCGCCGTCGCGGTGGCCACCAGCGTCCACACCCTGGCCTGCCACCCGCTGTACGCCTTCGGCACCGAGGAGCAGAAGGGCCGCTGGCTGCCGGACATGCTGGCCGGCGCCGCGGTCGGCGGCTACAGCCTCTCCGAGCCCCAGGCGGGCTCCGACGCGGCCTCGCTGAACTGCAAGGCCGAGGCGGTCGAGGGCGGCTACCGGATCACCGGCACCAAGGCCTGGATCACCCACGGCGGCAAGGCGGACTTCTACGCGCTGTTCGCCCGCACCGCCCCCGGCGGCAGGGGCGTCTCCTGCTTCCTCGCGCCCGGCGCGGTCGAGGGCCTCACCTTCGGCAAGCCCGAGCGCAAGATGGGCCTGCAGGCCGTGCCCACCACCTCCGCCCACTGGGACGGCGCGGTGCTCGACGCGGACCGGCTGATCGGCGCCGAGGGCCAGGGCCTGCAGATCGCCTTCAGCGCCCTCGACAACGGCCGGCTCGGCATCGCGGCCTGCGCCACCGGCCTCGCCCAGGCCGCGCTGGACGCCGCCGTCGACTACGCCAACGAGCGGACGACCTTCGGCCGGAAGATCATCGACCACCAGGGCCTGGGCTTCCTGCTCGCCGACATGGCCGCCGCGGTCGACTCCGCCCGCGCCACCTACCTGGACGCGGCCCGCCGCCGTGACGCCGGCCGCCCGTTCAGCCGGCAGGCCAGCGTCGCCAAGCTGATCGCCACCGACGCCGCCATGAAGGTGACCACCGACGCCGTGCAGGTGCTCGGCGGGTACGGGTACACCCGCGACTTCCCGGTCGAGCGGTACATGCGCGAGGCGAAGATCATGCAGATCTTCGAGGGCACCAACCAGATCCAGCGCCTCGTCATCAGCCGCGGCCTCGCCCGCTGACCCGTCCCTACGCCACCGAGGAGACTTCCATGGACATCGCCGGTTCCGCCGCCCTGGTCACCGGCGCCGCCTCGGGCCTGGGTGCGGCCACCGCCGCCGCCCTCGCCGCGCGCGGCGCCACCGTCTACGGCCTGGACCTGGACAAGGCCGTCGCCGCCGCCGGTCCGCAGCCGGACGGGGTGACCCTGCTCGCCGCCGACGTCACCGAGGAGGCGCCGGTCCGGGAGGCGCTGGCGCGGATCGACGCCGACGGCGCCGAGCTGCGGCTGGCCGTCAACTGCGCCGGCATCGCCCCCTCCGCGCGCATCCTGGGCCGCAAGGGCCCGCACGACCTGGACCTGTTCCGCGCGGTCCTCAACGTGAACCTGCTCGGCACCTTCAACGTGATGCGCCTCGCCGCCGAGGCGATCGCCCGACACGGGGCCGACGAGCACGGCCAGCGCGGCCTGATCGTCAACACCGCCTCCATCGCGGCCTTCGAGGGCCAGGTCGGCCAGATCGCCTACGCCGCCTCCAAGGCCGGTGTGGCCGGCATGACGATCACCGCCGCCCGCGACCTCGCCCAGTTCGGCATCCGCGTGGTCACCATCGCCCCCGGCATCGTGGACACCCCGATGATGGCCGGCTTCGGCGACGACGTCCGGGCCGGGCTGGCCGCGAGCGTGACCTTCCCGCAGCGGCTCGCGCAGCCCGAGGAGTACGCCCGCCTGGTCACCATGATCACCGAGCACGACTACCTCAACGGCGAGACCGTCCGGATGGACGGCGCGCTGCGGATGACCGCCCGCTGAGCCGGACACCGTCCACGTCCGGAGGGGCCCGCCGATCACCGCGATCGGCGGGCCCCTCCGCGTGTGCTCAGCCCTTCAGGGACGGGAAGTCGGACTCCCAGTACTCGTGCGGGTTGCGAGCCTCGCCGTGCTGCTCCTCGTGCTGCCGCAGCTCCACCCGGCGGATCTTGCCGGAGATCGTCTTCGGCAGGTCGGCGAACTCCAGCCGCCGGATCCGCTTGTAGGCGCTCAGCCGCTCGCGGGTGAACCGCAGGATGTCCTGGGCGAGTTCGGGGCCGGGCTGCCGCCCCTGTGCCAGGACGACGAAGGCCTTGGGCACCGCGAGCCGCACCGGGTCCGGCGAGGGCACCACGGCCGCCTCCGCCACCGCCGGGTGCTCGATCAGCACGCTCTCCAGCTCGAACGGCGAGATCCGGTAGTCACTCGCCTTGAACACGTCGTCGGCGCGCCCGACATAGGTGATGAAGCCGTCCGCGTCCCGCGCGGCCACGTCACCGGTGCGGTAGAAACCGCCCCGCATCGCCTCGGCGGTCTTCTCCGCGTCGCCGCGGTAGCCGCGCATCAGCCCGGCCGGCCGGTGCGCCAGGTCCAGACTCAGCTCGCCCTCCTCGGCGGGCCGGCCCTCGGCGTCCAGCAGGGCGATGCGGTAGCCCGGCAGCGGGCGGCCCATCGAACCGGGCCTCACCGGCTGCCCGGGGGTGTTGCCGACCTGCGCGGTCGTCTCCGTCTGCCCGAACCCGTCCCGGACGGTGAGCCCCCAGGCCTTGCGCACCTGCTCGACGACCTCGGGGTTGAGCGGCTCACCCGCGGCGACCAGCTCGCGCAGCGCGAGCCGGTGGGCCGTCAGGTCGGCCTGGATCAGCATCCGCCACACCGTCGGCGGCGCGCACAGCGTGGTGACCCGGCAGCGCTCCAACACCTCCAGCAGCCGGTTCGCGTCGAACCGCGCGTGGTTGAGGACCAGCACGGTCGCCTCGGCGTTCCAGGGCGCGAAGATGTTGCTCCACGCGTGCTTCGCCCAGCCCGGCGAGGAGATGTTGAGGTGGACGTCCCCCGGCTGCAGCCCGATCCAGTACATGGTCGACAGGTGGCCGACCGGGTACGAGGTGTGGGTGTGCTCGACCAGCTTCGGCCTGGACGTCGTGCCGGAGGTGAAGTACAGCAGCAGCGGGTCGTCCGCCGGGGTCTGTCCGTCCGGTTCGAAGGTGTCCGGGGCGCCGCCCGCTTCGGTGAACCGGCTCCAGCCCTCGGCCTCGCCGCCCACCGCGATCCGCAGGTCGGCGCCGGGCAGGCCGGCGAAGCGGTCCGCCACCCCGGCGTCGGCGATCACACCGCGGACCCGGCCACGTTCGACGCGGTCGCGCAGGTCGTCGGGGCTCAGCAGCAGGGTCGCCGGGATCACCACCACACCGAGCTTCATCGCCCCGAGCATGGCCTCCCACAGCTCGGGCACGTTGCCCACCATCACCAGCACCCGGTCACCGCGCCGCAGCCCCAGCTCCCGCAGGTGGTTGGCGACCTGGTTGGAGCGCCGGGACATCTCGCGGAACGTGCGAGTGTGCTCGGCGCCGTCCTCGTCGACCACCCGGAGCGCGCACCGGTCGTTGTCCTCGGCGATCCGGTCGAACCAGTCGAGCGCCCAGTTGAAGGCCTCCGGCCGCGGCCATCGGAACTCCCGGCAGGCGGCGTCGTAGTCGGTGCGGTGGCGCAGCAGGACGTCGCGGGCCGCGAGAAATTCGTCGACCGAGCCCATGGCCTGTCTCCTCGGTGGTGATCGGGACCGTCTCTCGCCCTCATCCTGCCGCCGGGCCGCCGACCGCCGCCGGAGATTCGCCGGGTGTCCGGTGTCCCGGGCACATCGCCCCCGGCCGCCCGAGGGGCGGGCGGCCGGGGGCGGTCGTCCGTCAGCAGGCGCCGTCGTCCCGCCAGACGGCCCAGGAGCCGGGGTCGTTCGGCACCGCGCCGGTGGAGTAGTACGTGGCGGTGTAGGCATGGCCGTTGTACGCGGCGCGGTCGCCGGGCACGTAGGACTTCGAGGCGGTCCACGCCACCGGGCAGGTGGTTCCGCCGCCCCCGCCGCCGGCCGTGGTCACGGTGAGGGCGCCGGACGGGGTGCCCGCCCTGCCGGCGGAGTCCACGGCGGCCACCGTGTAGCCGTATGCGGTGGCGGCGGCGAGCCCGGTGTCGGTGAAGGAGGCACCGGAGGGCGAGCCGACCTTGGTGCCACCGCGGTACACCGCGTACGAGGCGGCGCCGCCGACGCCGTTCCAGGAGAGCGAGACGGTGCTGCCGGTGGTGCCGGTGGCCTTCAGGCCGGTGGGAGCGGGCAGTGTCCCGGTGCCCCCGCCTCCGCCGCCGGAGTTCACGAATTTCCAGGTGATGCCGCTGACCGTGCCGAGGTCGAGGTCGGCCAGCCGCTGGAAGGCGGGCTTGCTGAGGTCGATGTGGTCGGCCGGGCAGGTCGGGCACTTGTCCTTGACCGGGACGGTGACGGTGCGGCCGTTGTAGCTGACCTCGACCGAAATGCCCTTGCAGAGGTCGTCGTTGTTCGGATTGGCGGCGGTCCACCACGAGGTGGAGACGGCGACCAGGTCCTCGGTCGCGGCGTTGATCGACGTGCCGCAGGCGCCGTAGCCCGCGTCGTCGTACCAGGTCATCTTGCCCGTCCGGGTCTGTCCGATCGGGATCGCGGCCATGGCGGCCCCGACCCCGAGGACGGTGAGGACCACGGCGCCGATCAGGGCGGCGACCCATCGACGTATGCGCTTGGGAGCGGCGTGCACTCGACCTCCTGGAAGAGATGGGGGTGCTGTTCTCGTCGCGTCAGTCCGTCCGCACAGCCGCGACTGACAGTTCATCATCAAAAGCGACGAGTCGTGCCGGGGTCAACGGCTCTGTGGTGCAGACCACTTGGGTCGACCGGCCCAGGCCGCCCCTTCCCTCCCGCACCCGCACGCCCTAGGCTGCGCTGAAAACCGGGGGATTCGAAGGGGTGAGCCGGCCGGCCGTGGCGCTGACCTACCAACTGCTGGGCCCTGTCCGCGTGTTCGGCGACGGCGCGGAGCTGGACGCCGGCCCGGCCAAGCAGCGGGCGGTGCTGGCCATGCTGCTCGCCGCCGAGGGCCGCCCCCTCTCCCGCCGCGAGATCGTGGACGGCGTGTGGGGCTGCGCCGCTCCCGCCACCGCGCCGCACCTGGTCGCCACCTACGTGGCCCGGCTGCGCAAGGCCGTCGACCCCGGCCGGGCGCACGGCACCGGCCCGTCCGTCCTGCTCTCGCACGGTGACGGCTATGCGCTGCCGACACCGCCCGAACACCTGGACATCGCCCTGTTCCAGCGGGCCCGGCAGGCCGCCCGGAGCCGCCACGGGGCCGGCGATCTCGCAGGCTGCACGGCCGAGTTGGAGCGAGCGCTGGGGTTCTGGCGGGGCGGCGCGCTGGAGGGCGTCCCCGGCCCGCACGCCGAGCGGCTGCGGCGCCGGCTGGAGGAGGCCCGTCTGTCCACCCGGGAGCAGCGGTTCGCCGTCCTGCTGGAGCGCGGGCGGCACCACGAGACCTTGCCCGAGCTGTCCGCCCTCGCCGCGGCCCACCCGTGCCGCGAGCGGCTCCGCGCCCTGCTGATGCTCGCGCTGTACCGCGCCGACCGCCGGGCGGAGGCCCTCGCCGTCTTCCAGGACACCTGGCGGACCCTGGTGGAGGAGGACGGGATCGAGCCCGGCGTCGAGCTGCGCAGCCTGCGGCGGCGCATCCTGGACGACGACCCGGCGCTCCGCCCGGCCGCAGCCGCCGCCCCGCCCCGGCAGCTCCCGGCCGTCTCCCGACTCCCGCCGGACACACCGGACTTCACCGGCCGGCGACACGAACTCGCCGCCCTGTCGCGGCTCGCCGCCCGACCGGGTGCCAAGGTGGCGGGCGGCCGCATCGCGGCTGCCGTCGCCGCACCTGCCGTCGCCGTGCTCACCGGCCCGAGCGGCATCGGCAAGACCGCGCTCGCGGTGCACGCCGCCCACCGGCTCGCCCACCGTTACCCCGACGGCCGGCTCCACGTGCATCTGCGCGGCAGTGGCGACCGCCCCGCCGCACCCGGCGACGTCCTGGCCGGCCTGCTGGAGGACCTGGGTGTCCCCCGCGGCCGGATCCCCGCCGACACCGAACGCCGCACCGCGCTCTACCGCACCACCACCGCCGGCCGCCGACTGCTGCTCCTGCTCGACGACGCCGCGGACGCCCGCCAGGTGGAGCCGCTTCTCCCGGCCTCCGCCGACTGCCTCGTCCTGGTCACCGGCCGCTCCCGGCCGGACGGTGCGGACGCCCGGACGGTGCTGCGCCTCGACGCCCTCGACCGTGGTGAGGCACGGGAGTTGCTGCGGCAGGTGGTCGGCGCGGAGCGGGTCGACGGCGAGACCGCGAGCGTCGACGGGATCCTCGACCGGTGCGCCGGCCATCCGCTCGCACTCCGGGTGGCGGCGGCCGTGGCATGGCCCGTCGCCACCACCCCGCCGACGGCCGGACGACTGCGCGACGCGGCATGCCGATCCGGTGAACTCCTGGCGGACGGGCCGACGGCGGCCGTCCTCCGAGCCGGCTACGAGGGCCTCGCCGACGCCGGGGCGGCCGCCGCGTTCCGGCTGCTCAGCGAACTGGCCGTCCCCGACTTCGGTGCCGCCGCGGCGGCCGCCGCCCTGGACCTCCCCGAGAATGTCGTCGAGGCGCGGCTGGAGGCGCTCGCCGACGCCCACCTCCTGGAGGTCTCCCGACCGCCGGACGGCGCACGCCGCCGCTTCCGCCACCACGACCTGTTACGAGTGTTCGGCCGTAGCCTCACCAGCCCGGACGAGCGGCAGGCCGAGCTCACCGCCATGCTCGGTCGGCTCACCCGGGCCCATCTCGCCGACGTCCGCGCCGCCGGTCCGCTGCTCCGGCCCGCCGACGGTGCAGGCGACGACCAGGGGCCGAACACCGGCCTGGGCGTGGGCTTCGACCGCGCCCAGGAGGCCGTGCACCGGCTGGCGGCCGAGCGCGAGACGGTGGTGGGTGCCGCCCTCCAGGCCGCGGCGGTCGGCGCGGTCCCGGCGGCCGCGCTCGCCGAACTCACGGGCCGGCTCGGGGTGTTACTGCGGCGGCGCGGGCACTGGCAGGACTGGGAGGAGCTCGCCCTCGCCGGCGTCCGGCTGGCCCGTGACGGCACGGCGCCGGACCTCGCGGCCGAGGCGGCCGGCCGGCTGGAGCTCGGCGTGCTGGCGGCGGCCCGGCGCCGGCACGACGAGGCGACACGCGAACTCCTCGCATCGATCAGCCTGTTCGGGCTCTGCGGCGACACCGCGGGGCAGGCCCGCGCCTACAGCGGCCTCGGTCTGGTCTACCTCGAACGCGGTCTGCACGGCCCGGCGACCGCCTGCCTGGCCCGGGCCCTGGCCGTTTACCGGGCCGCCGGCCGGCCGGTGGACGCAGCGACCGCGCTGGACAGGCTCGCCGTACTGCACGTGCGGCGCGGCGACCTGGAGTCGGCCGAGCGGTGCTGCACGGAGAGCATGGCGATCCATGCGGCCAACGGAACGACGGAGTTGGGATCCGCCGCGGTCAACTTCCTCGGCCTGATCCGCGGCCGGCAGCGGCGGCACGCCGAGGCGGTGGCGTGCCAGCGGCGCAGCCGCGAACTCGCCCGCGCCCGGGGCGACCTGCACCGCGAGGCGCGGGCCCTGCTCGACCTCGGCGCCGAGCACCGTGCGGCCGGCGAGCACGGCGAGGCCGTCGCGTGCGCGGAGGAAGGCCTCGCGCTGCGCCGACGCCTCGGCGATCCCCAGGGCGCCGCGGCCGCCTGGACCGAGCTCGCCGCAGCCCTGGAGGCCGCCGGCAACCCGGACCGCGCCACCGCCTGCCGCAGGAACGCCGCCGCCGAACTCGCCGGGCACGAACCCGCGGAGCACGACCTTGCGGGGCACGAACCCGCCGGGTCCGCACCACCCGACGAGCCCCGCGCCGGCCGCTGAGCGCCCGCTCCCCTCAGACCTGGGCCGCCGCGGCCGCCTGGCTCGCCCCCGCGCCCTCGACCAGCACCTGCAGCGCCTTGTCGGCGGCCGCGCGGTACACCTCGTCCGCCAACTGGGCGGAGGCGCCGCCCGCCTGGAAGTACCAGAAGGTGAGGACGGCCGGGCCGATCCGCTCGACGGCCAGGTAGCCGTTGAACAGGATTCCGTCGAGGATGCCGTCCAGCCGCGCTGCCGTGGTCGCCAGCCCGCCGAAGTGGATCGGGGTCAGCGTGAAGGTGACGGCGGTGGAGTCACCGGTGAAGGTGAGCGCCTCGCAGGAGCGCAGTGCCTCGGCCACCTTGGCGTGGTCGGCCGTCAACGCCTCCTGCTCCTCGGTGAGCAGCGACTCCCCGAGGTACGGGCTCGACTCGACGGTGGTGAACTCGGTCTGTTCGCGCACCGCTCCGGGCTTCGCCTCGCCCTGCCCGTTGAGGATGGCGGAGAGCAGCGGGCAGCCGGTGGTACCGGTGTCCTCGGCGCCGTCGGCCGGCAGGGTCTCGGCGAAGGCCGGGCCGAGGTCCTCCACCGTCAGCAGTGCGTTCCGCAGGTCCTCGGAGCTGGGCAGCGGCGCGGCGGGGGCGGAGCTGCCCGACGAGGCCGGCGCGGGCGCCGAGGGCGGGGTGCCGCTGGCGGAGCCGCCGCACGCGGCGGTGCCCGCGAGGGCCAGGGCGAGCAGCGGGGCGGTGAGGAGCCTCGCCCGTACGGGCCTGCTCCGGGAGCGGTACTGCCGGGCGGTCGCCCGCGAGGCATGCATCAGCGGCACCTTCCGAAGGTCGCGCCCCCGCTCCCGATGGTCGCACCGGCGGCCCGCCGCTGCCCTTCGGCCATCGGATCCACGCACGCGGCGCGAGCTCCCGGCCCAGCAGTCGCACGGCCGACGGCCGGTCGGCGGCCGGTGCGTACGGGTGTCCCCCGGTCGGACCTCCGCCGCTGCGCCGCGCCCCGCAGCGGCCGAGGCTGGGGTGATCGCCGATGCACGGCGGACCCACCGGAGGAAGCCATGACCGAGTCCGCCACCGCCGCCGAGCGCACCGAGCTGGGGCGGGCGGTGCGCAGCGTGGTGCCCCGTTCCTCGCACGGCGGGCTGTCTGCGCCCGAGGGCCGGGCCGACCCGGTCACGTTGCTGCAGCGGCAGGCGGTGACCCGGCTGCCCGACCTGGTGCCGATCCGGTACGGGCGGATGGCGGTGTCACCGTTCGCCTTCCTGCGCGGCGCGGCGGCGGTGATGGCGGCCGATCTCGCCGTGCAGCCGCACACCGGGCTGACCGTGCAGCTCTGCGGTGACGCGCATCTGCTGAACTTCGGGGTGTACGGCTCGCCGGAGCGTGCGCTGCTGTTCGACCTCAACGACTTCGACGAGACGCTGCCCGGCCCGTTCGAGTGGGACGTGAAGCGGCTGGCGGCGAGCCTGGCGGTCGCGGCGGGGTCGATCGGCGCCGGGAGGTCACAGGCCCGCGAGACCGCGCGGGCCGCCGTACAGGCGTACCGGGAGTCGATGCGCCGGCTCGCAGCGCTCGGCGAGCTCGCGGTCTGGTACGAGCGGATCGACACCACCGAGCTGCCGTCGCTGCTCCGCGGCGGGGACCGCCGCCGGGCGGAGGGCCGGCTGGCCGCGGCGCGCCGCCGGGACAGCCTGCACGCGGTGGCGAAGCTGACCGAGGTCCGCGGCGGCCGGCGGCGCATCGTGGCGCGGCCGCCGCTGATCACCCGCATTCCCATGCCGGACACCGAGACCGTCCACGCCATCCTGGACGGCTACCGGGAGACCCTCCCGGAGGAGCGCCGCGAGCTGCTGGACCGCTTCCGCTTCGTGGACGCCGCCGCCAAGGTGGTCGGCGTGGGCAGCGTCGGCACCCGGTGCTTCGTGGTGCTGCTGCAGGGCCGGGACGCCGACGACCTGCTGGTGCTCCAGCTGAAGGAGGCCGAGCGGTCCGTACTGGAGGAGCACCTCCCGTCGGGCCCGCACGACCACCACGGGCACCGCGTGGTGGCCGGGCAGAAGCTGATGCAGGCGGCGAGCGACATCTTCCTCGGCTGGACGAGCGGGCCCGCGGCGGAGGCCCGGCACTTCTACTGGCGGCAGCTGCGCGACATGAAGGGCTCGGCGGAGGTCGAGTCGATGACGCCGCGCATGCTGCAGCGCTACGGCACGCTGTGCGGCACCGCGCTGGCCCGGGCGCACGCCCGCTCGGGCGACCGGCTGGCGATCGCGGGCTACCTCGGCGGCGGCGCGGTCTTCGACGAGGCGGTGGCCGATTTCGCGCTGCGGTACGCGACCCGCACCGCCGCCGACCACGCGCGGCTGCGTGAGGCGATCGCGGCCGGACTGGTCGACGCCCGCTCCGGAATATGACGGGTCGCCACATACGCCACTCCGTCAGGTGAGTGATCGTCACCGAACCGACCACCCGAGTGGCGGGCGGTCAGGGGCGACCCTAGCTTCGGGTGGGGCGGAGGCTCCCTGCGTCTCCCACGCCCCGCGCCCGCCGCACCCGCGCCTCGCGCATCCAGCGCCCCGCGCTCCGTCACCGTGCCCCCGTTCCCTGTACCCCCGCTCCCTCCCCCTCCCCTTCCACCCCCACTCCCCCACTCCCCTTCCACCCCCACTCCCCCACTCCCCCACTCCCCCACACCGAGCGCGCCGATCCCGGTGCCCGCCCGACCCCCGTACAACCGGAAAGCAGGACCCAGTTCCATGCCCATGCGACGGACCCACTATCTCGCCGGCGGCCTCGCCGCCCTGGTCGCGAGCCTGGGGGCGGTCCCGCCCGCCCAGGCCGCAGGCTCGATGCGCACCGTCTTCCCCGGCGAGTCCATCCAGCAGGCGGTCGACGCGGCCGCCCCCGGCAGCACCGTCCAGCTGATGGCCGGCACCTACCACGAGAGCGTGCTGATCAACCGCTCGGACATCACCCTGCGCGGGGTCGGTCCGTCGACCGTCCTCGTGCCGGACCCGGCGCAGACCGGCAACGCCTGCGCCACGGCGGGCCACGGCATCTGCGTGACCGGCACGAACGAGCAGAAGGTGGACAACGTCCGCATCGGCTCGCTCACCGTGTCCGGCTACCGGATGAACGGCATCGACGCCTCCAACACCGACCACCTGCGGATCGTCGCCGTCGGCGCCTTCCACAACGGCTACCAGGGCATCAGCCAGGAGAAGTCGATCCGGGCCACGCTGCTCGGCAACGAGGCCGCCGACAACGCGCAGGCGGGCATCTTCCTGGCCAACTCGGTCGCCCACGAGGGCGGTGCCATCGACACCCAGGGCACCGTGATCCGCAGCAACCGGCTGTCCGGCAACCGGATCGGCGTGGTCGTCCGGCGCGCCCGGTCGCTGACGGTGGACGCCAACGACATCAGCGGCAACTGCGGCGGTGTCTTCGTGGTCGGCGACGAGGGCTCGCCCAAGCCGGGCGCGCTCACCGTCAGCCGCAACCACGTCCACGAGAACAACAAGTACTGCCCGCCGAACCCGCGGCTGGCCTTCATCCAGGGCACCGGCATCCTCTTCACCGGAGCGGAGGACTCCGTGGTGACGGGCAACCAGGTGGAGGGCAACCGCGGCGACTCGCCGATGTCCGGCGGCGTCGTGCTGTTCCCCAGCATGACCGGCACCCCGAACAACCGGATCACCGTCAGCGGCAACGTCCTGGCCGACAACGGCCCCTCGGACCTCGCCGACCGCGACAAGGGCACCGGCAACACCTTCACCCGCAACACCTGCGGCGTCTCCGAGCCGGCCGGCCGCTGCTGAGCCGTCGCCCGCACCGACCGCACACCCCACTCCCCCAGGGCCCCGGCCCCCGTACGAAAGGCGGTTCCATGTCCGCCAGCACCCAGTCCCCGTCCCCGCCCGCGGCGATGCGCCTGCGCGAGCTCGTCTTCGGCGCGGCCTGTGCCGCGGCGATCCGGGCCGCGGCCTCGCTCGGTGTCGCCGACGCGCTCGGCGACAGCCCGACCCCCGTCCGCGACCTGGCCGCGCAGCTGAAGGTGGAGCCGAAGCCGCTGCGCCGACTGATGCGCGCGCTCGCCAGCTACGGGATCTTCACCGAGACGGACAACGACCGCTTCGCGCACACCGACATGTCCCGGATGCTGCGCGAGGACGCCCCCAACAGCCTGCGCTACATCTCCCTCTGGTGCACCGAGCCGTGGACGTGGCAGGCCTGGCCCCGCCTGGACGAGGCCGTCCGCTCCGGCCGGAACATCTTCCCCGAGATGTTCGGCAAGGAGTTCTTCCAGTACCTGCACGACGACGCCGGCGAGTCGGCGAAGGTCTTCGACAAGGCGATGAGCAGCTCCAGCCGGCAGTCCGCGGCCGACCTGGTGGCCTTCATGGACGACCTCGGCGACGTCTCCACCGTGGTCGACATCGGCGGCGGCCAGGGCCTCGCGCTGGCCGGCCTGCTGGAGAAGCACCCGCACCTGCACGGCACGCTGCTCGACCTGCCGCAGGTGGTCGCGGACGCCGATCCGCGGCTGCGGCCGGGCGGCTCGCTGGCCGACCGGGCCCGTCTGGTGCCCGGTGACTGCCGGGTGGACATCCCGGTGAAGGCCGATCTCTACCTGATCAAGAACATCCTGGAGTGGGACGACGAGTCCACCCGCCGCACCCTGGCCAACGTGGTGCGCGCGGCCCACCCGGGCGCCCGGGTGGTGGTGGTCGAGAACCTGGTCGACGACAGCCCCTCGATGCGCTTCACCACGGCGATGGACCTGCTGCTGCTGCTCAACGTCGGCGGCGCCAAGCACACGCAGGAGAGCATGCTGTCGCTGATGTCGGAGGCCGGCCTGCGGGTCGACGAGGTCCGCCCGGTCAACCCCTACCTGCACGCCTTCGAGAGCGTCGTCGAGGGCTGACCGCTCCCCGTCCCCCGAGGCCCGCCGGCTCCCCGCCGGCGGGCCTCGGCGCGTCCGCCGGCCCGCACCCGCGTACCGTCCCGGGTCGTCCGCGTGCCGCACGGCCGCGGCCCGCCGAAGCCCGGTGCACGGCAACGCCAGGGCGCCGGCCCGATGGTGATCGGCCGGCGCCCTGGCGTTCGTGGTGACGGATCAGCCCGAGGGCCGCTCCCAGCGGTAGAACTCGCGCGCCATCGCGTCCTTCGGCTCCCGCCAGGTGGCCGGGTCGTAGGCCTGGACGTGCGCGGTGAGCCGCTCGCTGACGAGGCGGAAATCGGGGTGCTTCACGTGCTGGGCGACCGACGGGCCGGGCGGCCGGTCCGCCTCGATGAGGTGCATGTACAGGTCGCCGAACTGGAAGAGGCTGCGGCCGGTGACCCCGATCAGGTGCGGCAGATCGCCGCGGTCGGAGTCCGCGAAGATGCCCGCGATGTCGTCGCTGGAGCCGGGGCGCATCCGGGCGACGATGAGCGAGCGGTAGGTGTCGGTCATGCCACGCCCGCCCGCAGCTCGACCTTCTGCTTGATGAGCTCCATCTGGATCCGCGAGTTGCGGTTGATGTGGTTGGTCATGCCGTGGTCGTCGACGGGCGCGGTGGGCTTCATCGCGAAGTCCTGGATCCAGCGCATCAGGGTGCCGCCGGGGTGCTCGGTGTACTCCCACCGGATGTTCATGAACTCGAACGGGCCGGGCTCCACGCGGCGGGCCCGCACGGTCAGCCCCTGCCGGTCGGTCTCCCGCTCGGAGATCCAGCTCCAGACGGTGCCGTTCTCGTCGGGGTGCATGGTCAGCCGGAAGGTGGTCTTCGGGCCCTCGCGGTCGAGCACCTCGACGGAGGCGTACTCGCTGAACAGCTGGGGCCAGCCCTCCAGGTCGTTGGTGACGTCCCAGACCAGGTCGAGGGGGGCGTTGATGAGGATCTCGTTGTCGGTGTGGCCGGGCATGGGTCAGGCTCCCGTCTTGGCAGAGGCGTTGACGGCGTCGAGGAAGTCCTGCGGGGTCTTGGACATCTCCGCGCCGGGGGTGATCGGGCTGGCGTGCCGGTTCTCGAGCTCGCCGACGATGCCGAGCAGGGCCAGCGAGTCGACGCCGAACTCCTCGAAGGTGGCGCCGGGGCGCTCCAGCTCGACCGGGTCGACGCTGATGCCCGCCCGGCCCTTGATCAGGGCGGCGAGTTCGTCGTACGTGAGCACGTGGGTCATCGGGTTCTCCTGTGATTCGGGGGGCGGCCGGTCAGGACGGCCGGCCGGCACCGGCGCGCAGCACCAGGGCGGCGTTGGACCCCATCAGCCCGCGACTGAGCACCAGCGCGGTGCGCAGCTCCGCCGTCCGGCCGTAGCCGCAGACCAGGTCGAGGTCGTGGGCCGTGTCGGTGACGTTGGGCGTGGGCGGGACGAAGCCCTGCTCCATGGCGAGGACGGCCGCGGCGGTGTCCAGCAGCGGGGCGCCGCAGTAGGCGCGTCCGGTGCCGGTCTTGGGTGCCGTGACGGGCACCCGCGCGGCGTGGGCGCCGAGGGCGTCGGCGAGGGCCAGCGCCTCGGCGCGGTCGGCCTCCGGGACGCCGAGGGCGTCGGCGAAGACCACGTCGACCTCGTCGGGGGCGCAGCGGGCCTGTTCCAGGGCGGCGCGGATCGCGTGCGCGAGGCCCTCCCGGGACTCGGCCCAGCGCGACGCCCCGGTGAACGTGGCGGCGTGCCCGGCGAGTTCGGCCCGGATGCGGGCGCCGCGGTGGCGCGCGGACCGTTCGTCCTCGAGGACGAACATGGCGCCGCCCTCGGCCGGGACGAAACCGCTCGCCCGGTCGGTGAACGGCAGGTAGGCGGTGGCGGGGTCGTCGCCGAGGCTGAGCTCGGGGTAGCCGAGCTGGCAGACCATCGAGTACGGCGCCAGTGGCGCCTCCGCACCGCCGACCACGACCGCGTCCGCGCCCCTGGCTATGGTGCGCGCCGCGTGCGCCAGCGCGTCGAGGCCGCCGGCCTCGTCGCTGGCCACCACGGCGCAGGGCCCCTTGAAGCCGCCGCGGATGGAGATCTGGCCGGTGCTGGCGGCGTAGAACCAGGCGATCGACTGGTACGGGCCGACGAACCGGGGGCCCTGGCCCCACAGGTTCTGCAGCTCGCGCTGGCCGAACTCGCCGCCGCCGGAGCCGGCCGCGGTGACGACGCCGGTGGCGAACGGCGAGTTCTCGTCGGGCCGCAGCCGCGCGTCCTCCAGGGCGAGGTCGGCGGCGGCCATCGCGTAGTGGGTGAACCGGTCGGTCTGGACGAGGTAGCGGCCCTCGACGGCGGCCTCGGCGTCGAAGCCGCCGACCTGGCCGGCGACGCGCAGCGGCATCTGCCCGCAGCCCTCGCGGGTGATCGGGCCGATCACGCTGGCGCCCTCACGGGTGGCCTTCCAGAAGTCGTCGACGCCGACACCGTTGGGTGCGATCACCCCGATGCCGGTCACCACCGTTCGCCGCTCGGTCGGTCCGGACGTCATGTCCGTGCCCCCTCTCTGCTGAGCACGACCGCGGACTGGAAGCCGCCGAATCCGCTGCCGACCGAGAGCACGTGCCGCAGCGGCAGCTCCCGGGCCGTCTTCGGGACGTAGTCCAGGTCGCACTCCGGGTCCGGGGTCTCGTAGTTGGCGGTGGGCGGGACGACGCCGTGCTTCAACGCCAGGGCGCAGGCGACCAGTTCGATCGCGCCGATGGCGCCGAGCGAGTGCCCGACCATCGACTTGATGGAGCTCATCGGCGTCTCGTAGGCGTGGGCGCCGAGCGATCGCTTCACGGCGGCGGTCTCGTGCCGGTCGTTCTGCTTGGTGCCGGAGCCGTGCGCGTTGACGTAGTCGAGGTCGGCGGCGTTGACCCGGGCGTGGTCGAGTGCCCGGTCGATCGCCTCCGACATCTCCCGACCCTCCTGGGTGAGACCGGTCATGTGGTACGCGTTGCCGTAGGTGGCGAAACCGCCGATCTCGCAGATGATCCGGGCGCCGCGCCGTCTGGCGTGCTCGTACTCCTCCAGCAGGAGCACGGCGCCGCCCTCGCCGAGGACGAAGCCGTCGCGCGTGGCGTCGAACGGCCGGGAGGCGTGCTCCGGGTCGTCGTTGCGCGCCGAGGTGGCCTTGATCGCGTCGAAGCAGGCGACGGTGATCGGGGAGATCGGCGAGTCGGAGGCGCCGGCGACGCAGACGTCGACCCGCCCGTCCTCGACGGCCTGCAGGGCGTAGCCGACGGCGTCCAGCCCGGAGGTGCAGCCCGTGGAGACGGTCTGGACCGGGCCGTGCGCGCCGGTGCGCTCGGCGACCGCGGAGGCCAGGGTGGCCGGGGTGAACGCCCTCTGCAGGTGCGGCCCGGCGCCGCGGTGGTCGACGTCCCACCGGGCGCCGTGCGTGCTCACGCCGACGTAGTCGTGCTCCAGCCGGGTGGTGCCTCCGACGGCGGTACCGAGGGAGACGCCGATCCGCCAGGGGTCCTCGGCGCCGAGGTCGAGCCCGGCGTCGCGGACGGCCTCCGCGGCGGCGGCCAGCGCGAACTGGATGTACCGGTCCGAGCGGGCCGCCTCCTCGGCGTCCAGGCCGGCCGCGTACGGGTCGAAGTCGCACTCGCCGGCGATCCGGGAGCGGAATCCGGTCGGGTCGAAGAAGGTGATGCCGCGGGTCGCGGTCCGTCCGGCGGTGAGGAGGTCCCAGAACGCGGGGACCCCCACGCCGCCGGGCGCGACGACGCCGAGCCCGGTGACCACCACCCGCCGGGTCATGAGACGGCCTCGACCGGTTCCGGCGGCGCCGGGGTCTCCTCCGTGTCGACGTGGCCGAGCTCGGGCCGCGGTGCGAGCGGGCCGAGGTGGAAGACCATCCGGGCCTCGGTGGCTCCGACGTTGCGGAACCGGTGGCGCATGTTGAGCGGGATCAGCAGGCCGTGGTCCGGGCTGAGCTTGAAGGCCTCCCCGTCGAGGTCGACCTCCAGCTCGCCCTGGACGACGAGGACGAACTCCTCCGAGTACGGGTGGTAGTGCTCGGCGATCCGGTCACCGGGCTGCACGATCGCCATTCCCATGAAGCCGCTGGTGGCTCCCACCGTCGTCGGGGTGAGCATGGCGCGCAGGTCACCGCCGCGGCGGGTGTTCGGCGGCGCGTCGTCGACGTGCACGATGCGTGGGAACTTGGTGCTCATGGTTGCTGCCTCCAGATGGCTTTGCTGGGACGGGGGTCGAGGGGCGTTCGCCGCCTCGGGGCTGGACGGTGCTCAGGCGTCCTGGGAGGAGCGGTCGGTGACCGGCTGCATGGTGCAGTCGGTGAGGAAGCGGCCGATGCCCGAGGCGGTGCGCAGGTCGTGGTGCTCGTCGAGCTCCAGGAGGCGGGCGAGCACGCCGGCGGCGCGCGGGCCGGCGATGCCGAGGGCGGTCGTGGGGTCGGCGTCGGCCGGCCCGGCGAAGTCGATGACGCGGACGACGACGTCGTCACGGTGGAAGAGCGTGCTCGCGACGAGCGGCGAGCCCTCCTCGACGACCTGACGGTCCTGACGGGCCAACAGACCGACGACCGAGCTGCCGCAGCCGGTCTTCACCGGGTAGCGCAGCGCGTAGCGGCGGACGGGCGCGGCCGGCGCGTCGGGGGCGGCGACGCGGTGCACGGCGGGCAGCGCGGCACGCATGAAGAAGGCGCGGGCGGACTCCGGGTTGCCGAGGTCGCGGGCCTCCTCGAGGAAGGGGTTGATGGCCTCCTCGACGGCCCGGACCTCGGGCTGCTGGGCGACGTGCCGCAGTGCGGCGCCGAGGTCGCCGGCCACCTCGACCGCGCGGACGACCCGGTTGCCCTGCATGAAGAGCGAGGTGCGCAGCAGCCGGGTGCGCTCGTCCACCTGTGCCTTGGGCGAGGTGTAGCCGGCCAGGATCCCGGCGACCTTCTGCTCGGTGCCGGGCTTCACCGTGAAGGTGAGGGCGTGTCGGACGATGCCGTCGGAGACGGGCGCGGCGAAGTCGTAGGTGTGGTCGCCGGCGGTCTCCCGCATGATGCTGAAGCGCAGCGAGCGGGTGTCGCGGACGCAGCCGTGCAGCGGCTTGACCATCTCGCGGTGGGCCTCGCTGTCGACCCAGGAGAGGAAGGGCTGGGCGCTCTCCCACTCGCTGGTGATGAGCCACTGGGACGGGTCCTCGATGGACTGGCAGAGCTGGTCGCTGACGTGGCCGGGCACGGCGGCGACCTGGTGGCGCAGCTGCTCATAGGCCGTCAGGAAGCGGTCCTGGGCACCGTCCATGACGTCGCACATGAGGACGACGCGCAGGCGGGGGACGGCGAGGGCGGCAGGGTGGGTGTCGGTCATGGGTTCGGTGAGAGTCGTCATCATCACTCGTCTGCTCGAAGGAAACGGGTCGTCGCGCGGCCGCGGTGCAGCGGCGGCCGGGGCGGCGGGTGTGGGGGATCGTCCGACGGCCCCGGGGGTGCGGGCTTCGGCCGGTGGTCGCTCGCCCGGCCCGGTGTCGGCGACAGCGGGCCGGGCATGGTCCGGTCACGTGGACTGAGCTCGATCGTGGCGGTCCGTCACCGATCGTGCGAGGGCAGGAACCCATCCGAGCGAAAAGGCGCGGCCTTGGGCGCAACCGGCCGCGCGGGCACGGAGCAATGACAGGGACATTGGAGGTCGGGCCCTTCGAACGACTGGAGTCACAGATGAACCCAACCGCCGACGGCCGGCTGCCCGTCCTGATCGTGGGCGGCTCCCTGGTGGGGCTGTCCACCTCGCTGTTCCTGGGAAGGCTGGGGGTGCCGCACCTACTGGTGGAGAAGCACGCGGCCACCTCGCACCACCCGCGCGGGCGCGGCAACAACGTGCGGACGATGGAGCTGTTCCGGGTGGCGGGCGTGGAGTCCGCCGTCAAGGAGGCCGCCTCGGTGCTGGCCGAGAACCACGGCATCCTGCAGGCCGACACCCTCTCCGGGGACGACCAGGAGTGGCTGTTCAAGGAGATCGACCCGGGCGGCGCGCTGAAGAAGTTCAGCCCGACCGGGTGGTGCCTGTGCAGCCAGAACGACCTGGAGCCGGTGCTGCTGGAGTACGCGCGGCGGCTGACCGGTGACATCCGGTTCGGGACGCAGCTGGTCTCCTTCGAGCAGGACGCCGACGGGGTGACGGCGCTGATCCGCAACCGGGAGACGGGAGCGGAGGAGACCGTCCGGGCGCAGTACCTGGTGGCGGCGGACGGCCCGCGCAGCCCGATCCGCGAGAAGCTGGGGATCGGTCAGACCGGTCCGGGCGACCTGTTCCACAACGTGAGCATCACCTTCCGCTCGAAGGGGATGGCCGACGTGGTGGGCGAACGGCGCTTCATCGCCTGCTATCTGACCGACCCTCGGGGCGCCGGTGCGCTGCTGCCGGTGGACAACCGGGAGCACTGGGTGTTCCACGCGCCGTGGCACCCGGAGAACGGCGAGGCGCTGGAGGAGTTCACCGACGCGCGGTGCGCCGCCGCGATCCGCGCGGCGGCCGGTGTGCCGGACCTGGACGTGGAGGTCACCGGCCGGGCGCCGTGGCACGCGGCGCAGCGGGTGGCGGAGCGGTACTCGGTGGGCCGGGTGTTCCTGGCCGGCGACTCGGCGCACGAGATGTCGCCGACCGGCGCGTTCGGCTCCAACACGGGCATCCAGGACGCGCACAACCTGGCGTGGAAGCTCGCGGCGGTGCTCGGCGGCTGGGCCGGGCCGCGGCTGCTGGAGTCGTACGGGCGGGAGCGCCGGCCGGTCGCGGAGGCGACCAGCGCCCGGGCGACGGCCCGTTCCGCCGAGCACAAGCACCCGGGGTACGACGTGACGCCGGGCTCCGGGCGGCAGAGCAACGTGCTGTCGGTGGTGCTGGGCTACCAGTACCCGCTGGGCGCGGTGGTCGGCGCGGACGCGGACGGCCCGGCGGTGCCGGACAGGCTCGCAGCGGACGGCACCCCGGGCAGCCGCGCGCCGCACGTCTGGGTGCGCCGGGCCGGGGTACGGGTCTCCACGCTGGACCTGTTCGAGACGGTGCCGGTGCTGCTGGCCGGGCCGGCCGCGGACGCCTGGCACGAGGCGGGCGAGCTGGCAGCGAAGCGGCTCGGTGTCCCGCTCACGGGCTACCGGGTCGGCGCCGAGCAGGAGTTGGAGCCCGAGGAGGGCGCCGACTGGGCCGCGACGTACGGCGTCGGGGCGGACGGTGCGGTGCTGGTGCGCCCCGACGGGTTCGTGGCGTGGCGCTCGACCGGGCCGGCCCGCGACCCGGAGGCCGTGTTGACGGCGGTGCTGCGCGAGGTCCTCTGCCTGGAGTAACGGTCGTACGAGGGGCGCGTGGGGGCACCTCCCGGCCGAAGGCTGGGGGACAACTGCGCAGTCCGGGAGCGGGCCACCGTTCAGAATTGGGGCGAGCCCTGGTTCGTGAGGTCAGCCGCTTCCGGGTTGCGCAGTTCCCCGCGCTCCCACCGGTGTCCCGTCCGCCTCGGGTGTCGGTCTGCGGCTGAGGGCGCTGGGCCACCACATGTGGCGGTCGAGGTCCATGGTGAGGGCGGTGACGAGGACGGAGCGGACGACGAGGGTGTCCAGCAGGACGCCGAGGGCGACCGCGAAGCCGATCTCGGCGAAGCCCACGACCGGCAGGGTGCCGAGCACCCCGAAGGTGGCGGCGAGGATCAGGCCGGCCGAGGTGATGACGCCGCCGGTGGCGGCCAGGCCGACGACCGCGCCGGCCCGGGTGCCGCGGTGCAGCGACTCCTCCCGGACGCGGGTCATCAGGAAGATGTTGTAGTCGATGCCGAGCGCCACCAGGAAGACGAAGACGAACAGCGGGAAGGCGTTGTCCTCGCCCTCGAAGTGGAAGCCGTGCGTGAAGACGAAGGCGCTGATGCCGAGCGCGGCGGTGTAGGAGAGCACCACGGTGGCGATCAACACCAGCGGGGCGACGACGGCGCGCAGCAGCAGCGCGAGGACGGCCAGGACGACGACCAGCACGATCGGGATGATCATGCGGTTGTCGTTCCCGGCGGCGCGGCCGGCGTCGAGGATGACCGCGGTGTTGCCGCCGACCTGGGCGTCGGCCTCCGGCAGCGCATGCACGTTGGCCCGGACCCGGTCGACGGTGTCCTTGGCGGCCTGGCTGTCCGGCGGGTCGGTGAGGGTGGCCTGGAACAGCGCCTGCCCGTTCCTGTCGACCACCGGGGTGGCGCCGGAGACGCCCTCGGTGGAGGTGGCGACGACCCGGACGCGCTCGCCGGAGGCGGCGGTGCTCACGATGGTGAGCGGTGCTCCGGTACCGCCGGGGAAGTGCTCGGCGAGGACCTGCTGGCCGACCACCGAGTCCGGCTTGCCGGTGAAGGTGCCGGCGGTGGAGAGCCCGGTGGCGTTCAGGGAGACCAGGCCGATGCTGCAGATGGCGAGGACCAGTGCGGTGCCCGTCCAGACCTCCCGGGGGCGGCGGCCGATCCAGGCGCCGATGTGCGCCCAGCGGCCCGTCCGGGTGGGTTCCGGGGTGCCGTACGCCGGGCGGACCGGCCAGAACACCCAGCGGCCGACGATCACCAGGGCGGCCGGCAGCAGGGTGAGCATGGCGGCCAGGGCGACCAGCACGCCGATCGCGCAGACCGGGCCGAGGCCGCGGGTGGAGTTCATCTCGGCGACCAGCAGGCACAGCATGGAGGCGACCACCGTCACCGAGCTGGCCAGGATGGCGGGGCCGGCCCGGTGCAGGGCGAAGGCCATCGCCTCGTGCCGGTCCTCGTGTCTGCGCAGCTCCTCCCGGTAACGGGCGGTGAGCAGCAGGGCGTAGTCGGTGCCGGCGCCGAGCACCAGGACGATCAGGATGCCGGCGCTCTGCGCGTTGACGGTCAGGCCGGCGTGCGCGGCCAGCACGTAGATCACGGCCTCGGCGACGATCAGCGCGGCGGCCGCCGAGAGCAGCGGCAGCAGCCACAGGACCGGGCTGCGGTAGGTGAGCAGCAGCAGCACGATCACCACGGTGACGGTGGCGAACAGCAGGGTGCTGTCGATGCCGGCGAAGGCCTCGGACTGGTCGGCGCCGACGCCGGCCGGGCCGGTGACGTGGGTGGCCATGCCGTCGCTGTTCGCGGCGGCGGTGGCACGCATGCTGTCGACGGCGGGCTGCAGGTCCTTCCAGCCGTTGGTGCCGATGTCGACGGGCACCACGGTCTGCATGGCCTTGCCGTCGGCGGAGACCTGGGGGCCGACCACGAGACCGGCCACGTGCGGGGCGTCGGCGAAGGCGGCGGCGTCCCTGACCGCCGCGGCCTTGTCGGCCGGGGTGATGCCGCTGTCGCGTTCGTACACGACCACGGCCTGGGCGGTCTCGACGGGGAAGAAGGCGCGCTGGGCGTTCAGCACCTGCGTGGACTCGGCGTTGCCCGGCAGCCAGCTGCTGGCCTGGTTGTCCTCCGCGTCGGTGAGCTTGCCGGCCAGCGGCACGGCGACGACCAGCAGTGCCAGCCAGAACACCAGCACGACCCACTTGGTGCGCCGGCCGCACGGCAGTGCGGCAAGCCTCGCGGACGGGCTCATCGGGTACCCCCTTGCGGGCCCTCGGCTGCTCCCTACGGCCGCTCCGGTGCCGCCGTCCGGCGGGGCGCACGGCCTCTCCCAGCATGCCACCGGAGGGCGGTCGGTGACGGATCGGGCGGCCGCCACCGGCCCGCCCGCCGAGCGTCGGCGGGGTCTATCGTGTGGCTCATGAGCTCACACTTCGACGTCGTGGTCCTGGGTGCCGGCCCGGGCGGCTACACCGCCGCGGTCCGGTCCGCGCAGCTCGGACTTCGCACGGCGGTCATCGAGACCAAGTACTGGGGCGGCGTCTGCCTGAACGTCGGCTGCATCCCCTCGAAGGCGCTGCTGCGCAACGCCGAGCTGGCGCACATCTTCACCAAGGAGGCCAAGACCTTCGGCATCAAGGTCGAGGGCAGCGTCAGCTTCGACTACCGCGAGGCGTTCCTGCGCAGCCGCAAGGTCGCGGAGGGCCGGGTGGCGGGCATCCACTACCTGACGAAGAAGAACGGCATCACCGAGTTCGACGGCTGGGGCACCTTCGTCGACGACCACACCCTGCAGGTCTCGCTGAGCGCGGGCGGCGTCGAGACGGTGACGTTCGACCACTGCATCATCGCGGCGGGCGCCACCACGCGGCTGCTGCCGGGCACCTCGCTGAGCGACCGGGTGGTGACCTACGAGGAGCAGATCCTCAGCGACACCCTGCCGGAGAGCGTCATCATCGCGGGCGCCGGCGCGATCGGCGTCGAGTTCGCGTACGTGCTGCACAACTACGGCGTGAAGGTGACGATCGTCGAGTTCCTGGACCGGATGGTGCCGCTGGAGGACGCGGACGTCTCGGCGGAGCTGGCGAAGCGGTACAAGCGGCTCGGCGTCGAGGTGCTGACCTCCACCCGGGTCGACGCGATCGACGACTCCGACCCGAACGCCAAGGTGCGGGTGACCGTCACCCAGAACGGCGCGCAGAAGGTCCTGGAGGCCGACAAGGTGCTCCAGGCGATCGGCTTCGCGCCACGCACCCAGGGCTACGGCCTGGAGGTCACCGGGGTGAAGCTCACCGAGCGTGGCGCGATCGCGGTGGACGGCCGCAGCCGCACCAACGTCCCGCACATCTACGCGATCGGTGATGTCACGGCGAAGCTGATGCTGGCGCACGCGGCCGAGTCGATGGGTGTCATCGCGGCGGAGACCATCGCCGGTGCGGAGACCATGGAGCTCGACTTCGTGATGATCCCGCGCGCCACCTACTGCCAGCCGCAGATCGCCAGCTTCGGCTGGACGGAGGCGCAGGCCCGCGAGCAGGGCTACGACGTCAAGGTGGTGAAGTTCCCCTTCACCGCGAACGGCAAGGCGCACGGCCTCGGCGACGCGGCCGGCTTCGTCAAGCTGATCAGCGACCAGAAGCACGGCGAGCTGCTCGGCGCGCACCTGATCGGCCCCGAGGTCACCGAGCTGCTGCCGGAGCTGACGCTGGCCCAGCAGTGGGACCTGACGGTGCACGAGGTCGCCCGCAACGTGCACGCCCACCCGACGCTGGGCGAGGCCGTCAAGGAGGCCGTGCACGGCCTCGCCGGGCACATGATCAACTTCTGATCGCCCGCCGCGGCACTCTCCGCGGCCGGCGGTGACGGCCCCACGGGCCGCCACCGCCGGCCGCTGCCGCAGCCCGTACCCTGGGCCCCGACGGGTGCCGGCGGCGCCCGCGGGACACGGGGGTGCGCGTGGGCGAGGAACGGGGTCTGAGCGCCGGCGAGCTGATCGGGCTGCTGGCCGACCCGGGCGGCTTCCACTGCTGGGACGAGCCGGTGACGCACCCGGGGGCCGACGACGGCTACGCGGCGTCCCTGGCGAAGGCCGCGGCGCGCACCGGCCTGGACGAGGCCGTCACCACCGGCCGGGCGCTGGTGGACGGTGTCCCGGTGGTGCTGATC
The DNA here is from genome assembly GCF_040686255.1 of Kitasatospora sp. NPDC085879. Classification (NCBI taxonomy): domain Bacteria; kingdom Bacillati; phylum Actinomycetota; class Actinomycetes; order Kitasatosporales; family Streptomycetaceae; genus Kitasatospora; species Kitasatospora sp. NPDC085879. Next base: position 24,625 of record NZ_JBFBJZ010000009.1, read on the forward strand.
GCCTCCGAGTTCGGCTTCCTCGGCGGCTCGATCGGCGTGGCCACCGCCGAGCGGATCACCCGCGCGCTGGAGCGCGCCACCGTCGAACGCCTCCCGGTGCTCGCCCTGCCGGTCTCCGGCGGCACCCGGATGCAGGAGGGCTCGGCCGCCTTCCTGTGCATGGTCCGGGTCACCGCGGCCGTCCAGGCCCACCAGGCCGCCGGTCTGCCCTACCTCACCTATCTGCGCAATCCCACCATGGGCGGGGTGTTCGCCTCCTGGGGCACGCTCGGCCACGTCGTCGCCGCCGAACCCGGCGCCCGGCTCGGCTTCCTCGGCCCGCGGGTCTACGAGGAGCTGCGCGGCGTCCGGCTGCCGCCCGGGGTGCAGCGGTCCGAGACGCTGGCCGCCCGCGGCCTGGTCGACGCCGTACTGCCGCCGGAGGAGCTGCGCGGACACCTGCTCCGGGTGCTGTCGGTGCTCGGCGCGGCGCCCGTCCGCCAGCCCCGCCCGGCCGGCGGGCCGCCGGTCGGCACCACCGCCGACGCCTGGGACTCCGTCCGGCGCACCCGCCGCCCGGACCGGCCCGGCACCCGCGAGCTGCTGGACGCCGCGGCCGACGAGTACGTGCTGCTGGGCGCGCCCGGCGGCGAGGGCGGCGCGCTGCTGCGGGCGCTGGCCGTGTTCGGCGGCAGCCCGGCCGTCGTGGTCGGGCAGCAGCGCGGCGGCGACCGCCCGTTCACCGCGGCCGACCTGCGGGCCGTCCGGCGCACCGCGCGCACCGCCCAGCAGCTCGGGCTGCCGCTGGTCACGGTCGTCGACACGGCCGGCGCCGAACTCTCCGTGCAGGCCGAACTCGACGGCATCGCCGTCGAGATCGCGCACTGCCTCAGCACGCTGACCGCGCTGAGCACGCCGGTCCTCGCGGTGCTGCTCGGCCAGGGCTCCGGCGGCGGGGCACTGGCGCTGCTGCCCGCGGACCGGGTGATCGCCGCCGAGCACGCCTGGCTGGCCCCGCTGCCGCCGGAGGGCGCCTCGGCGATCGTCCACCGGGACGGCGGGCACGCCGCCGAACTGGCCCGCGCCCAGGGGATCGGCGCCTACGACCTGGCCGCGGTCGGCCTGGTCGACGAAGTCGTCGCCGAGCATCCGGACGCGGCCGACGAGCCCGCGCCCTTCGGCGCCCGGGTGGGGCGGGCGATCGCCCTGGCGCTTGGGGCACTGGTCGCCGTCCCGGTCGAGCGGCGGCTGACGGCGCGGGCGGCCCGCAACCGGCGGCTGGGCGACCGGCGGTAAGGCGGCCGGCGGCTGGGCGGCCGGCGGTAAGGCGGCCGGCGGCTGGGCGGCCGGCGGCTGGCCGATCGGTGGGAGGGCTGAGGACCGCTGTGGTCAGCGGGTCGGATCGGGCCGGGTACGGATCAGAGCAGGCCGCCGAGGGAGGCGACCGCCTTGGAGGCGGAGGCAGCTCCCTCGAGCTCGCCGACGACGCCGTGCAGGTCCTTGATCCGCTTCTCGGCGTGCGTCTGGAAGGCCTCCCCGGCGGCGCCCGTCCAGTGCACCGAGTGCCGGGCCCGCTCCAGGTCCTGAGCGATCTTGTTGACCTCGTTGGCCAGCGCCTCCAGCTCACTCGCCAGATCGGCGAGTTCCGCGTCGGCCAGCAGCCGCCCGATGCCGTCCAGGATTCCCATCGTCAACCCCCGTCGTCGAGACCTGTGCTGTCTCCTGGTCAGCTTATCCGCCGATCGGACCGGACAGGAGCTCGCCCGGCTCCCCGCTGAACACCACCCGTCCGCGCCGCAGCACATGCACCACCCCCGCACCCGCCAGCGTGACGGGCAGCGACTGCGCCGCCAGCACCACCGTGCCCCCCGCCGCCGCCGACTCCAGCAGCAGCCGGTGCAGGCGGGCGACCACCGCCGGGGCCAGCCCGCGGTCCGGCTCGTCCAGCAGCAGCAGCCGCGGACGGGCCAGCAGCGCCCGGCCCAGCGCCACCATCTGCTGCTGGCCGCCCGACAGGGTGCCCGCCCGCCGGGCCATCAGCGGCCGCAACTCGGGGAAGAACGCGTCGATACCGGGAGCGTCCGCACCGAGGTTCTCCGCCACGGTGAGCGACGGGAACACCGCCTGCTCGGCCGGTACCAGAGCCAGGCCCAGCCGGGCCCGCCGGAACGCCGAAAGGCCGGTGACGTCCCGGCCCGCCCAGAGCACCCTGCCCGCCGCCGGACGCACCACGCCGGCCAGGGCGTTCAGGGCGGTCGTCCGCCCGGCGCCGTTACGGCCGAGCAGGACGGTCACCCGGCCGGCCGGACACGCCAGGTCCACGCCGTGCAGCGCCTCCAGCAGCCCGTGGCGGACCCGGACCGCACGCAGCTCCGCCTCGACGGTCACGACCCCGCCTCCCCCACGGCCTCGCCCCAGGCGCCGGCCACCCGCGGGTCGGCCAGCACGGCCGCCGTCGGGCCGCTCAGCAGCACCCGCCCCTGGGCCATCACGCAGACCGTGTCGGCGAGCCGCGCCACCAGCTCGACGTCGTGCTCCACCAGCAGCAGCGCGACCCCCTCGGCCGCGAGCGCCCGCAGCACCGAGCCCAGACGGGCGGTCTGTGCCAGGTCCAGACCGGCGGCCGGCTCGTCCAGCAACAGCACGTGGGGGGACGAGGCGAACGCCCGGGCCAGCTCCAGCAGCCGCAGCGCACCGGTCGGCAACCGGTCGGCGGGCCAGTCCCGGACGGCGTCCAGGCCGAACAGCCGCAGCGCCCGGTCGGTGGCCTCCCGGACCGCCGGGGCACCGGGGGCCGGCAGACCCAGCAGACCGCGGACGGTACCGCCGCGGCCCTGCTCGGCCCCCAGGCGGGCGTTCTCGCCGACCGTCAGACCGGGGAAGACGGCGATCTGCTGGAAGGTACGGGCGAGGCCGAGACGGGCCCGGGCATGGTCCGGCAGGCGGGTGACGTCACGACCCGCGAGGAGGACGCGGCCTGCGTCGGGACGGGCCACGCCGCTCAGACAGTCGAAGAGGGTGCTCTTGCCGGCGCCGTTGGGGCCCACCAGTGCGGTGATCCGCCCCGGGAGCACCGTGAGGTCGACTCCGTCGACGGCGGCGATACCGCCGAAACGGCGGACGAGGCCGTGGGCGGTGAGGCCGGGGGCTTCGGGGGTGGCCGTCATCGCGGTGCCCGGGGGTGCGGGTGAGCGCGGGAGGCGCGATGCGGGTGGCGCCCTGCCGGAGCGCGCAGTTCCCCACGCCCCTGTTCGGGGTCGGCCCTCAGCGCACGGCGGACCCGACCCGGATTGCGCAGTTCCCCCCGTCCCTGGGGGTGCAGGTGGTCGGGGGTCATCTCGGGTGGTCCGTGAGGTGGTGGCGGAGGGATTCGCCGAGGGGGGTGAGGCGGGGTGGGGTGGGGGCGGGGCGGGCGGTGAGGCGGCGGGCGAGGCCGGCCAGGCCGCCGGGCATGCGGCCGAGGGCGGTGGCGAGGCCGCCGACCACGACGGCGGAGATGCCGGGGACGGTGCCGGTGTCGAGGCCGATCAGCAGGGCGGCGGCGAAGACGGCGCCGACCGCGCTGTCCGCCCCGGCCACCACGACGGTGGCGAACCAGAGCAGGCCCTGGATCGGGTCGAAGGCGGTGGCGGAGAAGGCGCGTCCGGCGAGGGTCATCAGGCCGCCGCCGAGGGCGGCGAGTCCGGCGCCGGCCATGAAGACCAGGAGTTTGAGCCGGGGCACGTCCACCCCGGCGGCCGAGGCGCCGGCCTGGTGGTCGCGCATCGCGGTGAGGGCCCGGCCGAGCCGGCCGCGGTGCAGGTTGCGGACCAGCAGCAGGCCGAGTCCGAGCAGGACGAGTTCGGCGGTGTAGAAGGCGCCGTCGCCGGCGAGGAACTGCGGGCGGTCGACGGTCAGGCCGGTGGTCGCGTACGGCTGGTTGAAGACGAGGCGGCTGAGCGCGGTGCCGACCGCGAAGGTGACCAGGGCGAGTGCGAGGCCGCGGCGGCGGATGGCGGGCCATCCGGTGAGCACGCCGAGCGGGACGGTGACGGCGACGGCCAGCAGCAGGGCGGGGACGGCCGGCAGTGGTGGCACTCCCGGTACCCGGCCGGACATGAGCAGGGCCGTGCCGAGTGCGCCGAGGCCCGCGTACCCGGCCTGGCCGAGCGAGATCTGCCCGCCGTAGCCGGTGACCACGACGACGGAGAGCAGGACCAGGGCGAGCGCGGGCACGGCGAGGGCGTGCCGCAGGTCGTCGTTGCGGAAGCCGAGCGGCAGCAGCAGGAGCACCGTGCAGACCGCTTTCACGGCGGCCGCGCCGCGTTCGATCCGGGGTGCGCCGGCCGGGGCGAGTCCGGTGTCGTCCACGGCGCCGCGCCAGGGCAGCAGGGCGGCGACGAGCAGCGCGACGGTGAACAGGTTGGCCTGGACGGCCTGGGCGAGCGGCAGGAGTTGGCCGGCCGGGCGCAGCCTGGTGAGTTCGCTCTGCGCGACGCCCAGCGCCAGGCCGGTGACGACGGCCACCGGCAGGCTGCGCAGCCGGGCGGCGACCGCCACGGCCATGGTCTCCATGACGAGCAGCGGCAGGCCGTACGGGTCGAGCAGCAGGGAGGGGGCGAGCAGGATGCCGACGAGTCCGGCGGTGAAGGAGCCGAAGGCCCAGCCGGTGGCGGAGATCCGGTCGGCGTCGATGGCGGCGAGTTCGGCGAGGCCGCGGTTGTCGACGACGGCGCGCAGCCGCGTGCCGAAGGCCGTGTAGCGGGTGACGAGTCCGACGCCGCCGGCGACGGCGAGCAGTACGGCCAGTTGGACGGCGGTGTCCAGGCGCAGGACGTGGCCGCCGAGGTCGGCGAGGTGCTCCGGCCGGACGAGCGCGGGGGCGTCGGCGAACGGGGCGGTGCCCCAGAGCAGGATGACGGTGCCGATGAGCAGGACGAAGACGCCGATGCCGGCGACCATCGTCTCGCCTGCCCCGGCGCCGCGGCGCTGCAGCGGGCGGAAGACGGCGGCGTCGAGCAGGACGCCGAAGGCCGGGGCGGCGACCAGCAGGCAGAAGGCGGCGGCGGGGAAGAGCGGCCAGCCGCGGACGACGACGAGTTCGCGCAGCAGGTAGGCGGTGGCGACGGCCTGTGCGCCCTGGGCGAGGTTGAGGACGCCGGTGGCGCGGTGGGTGACCACCAGGCCGACGCCGCTGAGCGCGGCGGCGCTGCCGACCGAGAGGCCGGCGAGGGCGAGGTCGGCGGTGAGGCCGAGGCTGTCGCTCACCCGGCCGGGGCCCCTGGGTCCGGGGCGGGGCCCGGGGTGGCGGGCGGCTCGGGGTCGCAGACCGGGCAGGGGCTGAGGCCGCGTTCCCGGACGGCCCGGGCGTCCAGTGGTTCGGCGCCGGTCTTGCCGGCCACCAGGGGGCAGTCCCGCCGGTGGTAGAGGGTGCCGTCGGGCAGGCCGACGGGCGGTCCGGACTCGCCCTCGTCGGCTGCGGCGGCGGGGGCCTCGGTCACCAGCAGCGCGTAGAGCTGGTCGAGTCGGCGGTCGGCCGGGTCGCCGAGGCCGGCGCCGGGGCGGCGGACGGCGATGAGCACGGCGCCCGCGACCATCAGGGCCGCGCCGGGGGCGGTGGCCGAGGCGATGTAGGGCAGCTGACGGGCCGCGATCTCCTCCCCGGACACGCCGTACCAGCCGAGGACGCAGAGCACGGCGCCGGCCGCGAGCGTGAACCAGCCGGGCCACTCGCGCAGCGCCCGCAGCAGCCCGGCGGCACTCGGCCGGGGAATCCGGTTCATCCAGATTTCTCCGTACTGTCCAGATTTCTCGGTATTCTACTGTTCTGTCAGCTCCTCTTGCGGTTCGTCCGCCGATCGGCCTTCATAGTGTCACTTGCGGCACTTCGCGCCGCAGCACGGACCGAAGACCGACCCAGAGCAGCCACGACACGAGCGACCGGGGCCACCGGCGGGAGGGCGGCCCGGAGGTCGGGAAGAACGCGGTGAGCAACCCATGCGCAACAACCCTGGCGAGTCGATTCACGAGGCCGCCCCCGGCCCCGCCGCCCACCCGGACGGCCGTACCCGCACAGCCGGTCCGGCCCGAGCGGCCGGCCGGCTGGCGGCGGCGGTCCTGGCCGTTCTGGCCCTGCTGTTCGCGGCGGCCTGCAGCAGCAGCAGTTCCTCCGGATCCTCCTCGCCCTCGCCCTCGGCACCGGCCTCGACCGCGAGCGCGTCCGCGTCGGGCGGCGGCACGGCACCGGCCGACGCCGAGGCCGCCAAGACGGCGATCAAGACCAACTGGGAGAAGTTCTTCGACCCGGCGACGCCGATCGCCGACAAGGCGGCCCTGCTGCAGAACGGCGAGGCGCTCGCCCCCGCCCTGCAGGGCTTCGCCAACGACCCGCGGGTCGGCCAGGTCAAGGCCACGGTGACCGACGTCCAGTTCACCTCCGACTCGGCCGCGACGGTGACGTACACGCTGACGCTGCAGGGCCAGACGGTCGAACCGGCCGCGAGCGGACAGGCCGTGCTGGACAACGGCACCTGGAAGGTGTCGACCAGCACCCTGTGCGGCCTGGTGACCCAGGCCGGCGGCACGACGATTCCGGGATGCAGCTGATCGGGCTCCGGCGGGCGGCCCGGCACGCCGCGGCCGCCCGCACCGCCGCGCTCGCGGCCTCCGCAGCGCTGCTGCTGACCGTCGCGGGCTGCGGCAGCCGGCTCCCGGAGAGCGCCTTCGGCGCACCGCCGACCGGCAGCACCGGGCGCACCACCGACACCGGCGCGGACGCCCGCAGCGTCAAGATCGGAATCATCACCTCCCTCACCAGCCCGGTCGGCTCGGAGACCTTCGCCGGCCCGCGGTACGGCGCACTCGCCTTCTTCAAGGCGCTGAACGACGCCGGCGGAGTGCACGGCCGGACCGTCCAGGTCGTCACCTGCGACGACGGCGGAAGCGGCATCGGCAACCAGGACTGCGTGCACAAGCTGATCGACAAGGAACAGGTCTTCGCCCTGGTCTCCGGCAGCGTCCTCGGCTACTCCGGTGCGCCGTACGTGAGCTCCAAGGACGTGCCCGACGTCGGCGGCCAGCCGATCAACACCGCCTACGACCGGTGGCCGCACCTGTACGGCATCTACGGCAGCAGCGCCCCGCGGGACGGCCGGTCCGTCGGCTGGGACGGCACCCTCTACCAGAGCACCGAGGTCTACCGCTTCTTCAAGGAGAAGCTCGGCGCCCGCAGCGCCGCCGTCGTCGCCTACGACCAGGCGGACTCGGCCCGCTACGCCCGGCAGTTGACCGAAGGGCTGAAGGCCGAGGGGTACCGGGTGCTCAACCAGACCGTCGACCTGGCACTGCCCGGCTTCCAGGCGGTCGCGGCGGCCATGAAGGCCGACGGCACCGAGCTGCTCTTCGACGCCATGGACACCCGCGGCAACGCCGCGCTCTGCCAGGCCCTGGACGCCGCCGGGGTGCGGCTCAAGGCCAAGGTGACGAACGTACAGAACTGGACGGCGACCGTCGGCACCGACTACAAGGACTCCCCGGGCTGCCGGTCGGTGCTGTGGGCGACCTCCTCCAGCCTCAACTACGAGGACACCCGCTACCCCGCCGTCCAGGCCTTCCGGACGGCGATGGCCAAGTACTACCCGGGCCGCGAAGGGCTGCTCTCCGCGTGGGAGTTGGAGGGCTGGGCCGGAGCCCAGTGGCTCACCGACGCGATGGACTCCTGCGGCGCCGACCTCACCCGCCAGTGCGTCGAGGACTACATGAACCGCGAGACCCCCTACGACGCCCACGGCCTGCTGCTGCCGGCCTCCTTCGTCCCGACCCCCCGGCCCACCGGGCTGCTCCGCGCCTGCCTCAACGCGGCCCAGTGGGAGGACTCCGCGAACTCCGGCCACGGCGGCTGGGTCACCCGGGTGCCCGACATGGACACCAACTGCTACGACGTCCCGCAGCTGCCGTACCGGCCGTGAACGGCCCCGGTGTGGCGAACGTCGCAGGTGATCGGGGCCGGGCTTCGGCCTGCGGCCGGCGACGGGGCGGGAAGCGGCCGGTAGGCTGCCGCTGCCCCGTCCGAGCTGCAAGGAGTCGCCTTGGCCACCGCCGTGCCCGCGCCCGTGATCACCGTTGTCGGGGTCGGTGCGGACGGCTGGGACGGGCTCGTGCCCACCGCGCGGGAGGCCCTGCGCGCCGCGGCGACCGTCCTCGGCGGGCCGCGCCAGTTGGAGCTGCTGCCGCCGGAGGTCACCGCCGCCCGGGTGGCCTGGCCCTCGCCGCTGCGCCCCGCCGTCCCGCGGCTGCTCGCAGAGCACGGCGGGCGGAGCCTGTGCGTCCTCGCCAGCGGCGACCCGATGTTCTACGGCATCGGCCGCGCCCTCGCCGAGACGGTCGGCGCCGAACGGCTCCGGGTGCTGCCGCACCCCTCGTCCGTGTCGTACGCCTGCGCCCGGCTCGGCTGGCCGCTGGAGGACACCGAGGTGGTCAGCCTGGTCGGCCGGCCGCTCGCGAACCTCAACGCTGCGCTGTCGAACGGGCGGCGGCTGCTGGTGCTCGGCCCCGGCGCCGGCACGCCCGCCGAGGTCGCCGCGCTGCTGGCCGAGCGCGGCTTCGGCGCCAGCCGGCTGCGGGTGCTCGAACAGCTCGGCGGGGCGGCCGAGCGGGTGCTGGACGGCACCGCCGGGGACTGGCCGCACCCGGCGGGCGATCCGCTGAACATCCTGGCCGTGGAGTGCGCCGGCCCGCGGGCGCAGCTCGTCCCCGGTCTGCCGGACGACGCCTTCGAGCACGACGGGCAGCTGACCAAGCGCCATGTCAGGGCGGCGACGCTCGCCGCCCTCGCGCCCGCCGCCGGCGAGCTGCTCTGGGACATCGGCGGCGGCTCCGGCTCGATCGCCGTGGAGTGGCTGCGGGCGCACCGCAGCTGCCGGGCCGTCAGTGTGGAGCGCGACGCCGTCCGGGCCGAGCGGATCCGGCGGAACGCCGCCGCGCTCGGCGTGCCGCGGCTGGAGGTCGTCACCGGGCGGGCCCCGGAGGCGCTGGGCGGGCTGCCGGTGCCGGACGCCGTGTTCATCGGCGGCGGGCTCACCGCACCGGGCCTCCTGCAGGCCTGCTGGGACGCGCTGCCCGCCGGTGGCCGGCTGGTCGCGAACACCGTCACGCTGGAGTCCGAGGCGCTGCTGACGCAGTGGTACCGCCGCTGCGGCGGGGACCTGGTGAAGCTGGCCGTCGCGCACGCCGTACCGGTCGGCGGGTTCACCGGCTGGCGGCAGGCCATGCCGGTCACCCAGTGGTCGGCCGTCAAACCGTCCGAGACCGCCGCGGCCGTCGAGGCCGACGGGGAGGAGCAGCAGTGACCGTCCACTTCATCGGGGCCGGCCCCGGCGCCGCCGACCTGATCACCGTCCGCGGGCAGCGCACGCTCGCCGCGTGCGGGGTCTGCCTGTACGCGGGCAGCCTGGTGCCGCGCGAGCTGCTCGCCGAATGCCCGCCGGACGCCCGGCTGGTGGACACCGCCAACCTGGACCTGGACCGGATCGTCGCCGAGATCGTCCGCGCCCACGAGGAGGGCCACGACGTGGCCCGGCTGCACTCCGGCGACCCGTCGGTGTTCAGCGCCGTCGCCGAGCAGATGCGGCGACTCGACGCCCTCGGCATCCCGTACGAGGTGGTGCCCGGTGTGCCCGCCTTCGCCGCGGCGGCGGCCGCGCTCAAGCGCGAACTGACCGTGCCGACGGTCGGTCAGACCGTGATCCTCACCCGGGTCGCCCGCCAGGCCACCCCGATGCCCGAGGGCGAGGACCTCGCCACCCTGGGCCGCAGCGGCGCCCTGCTGGTGCTGCACCTCGCCGCCCGCTACGTGGACAGCGTCGTCGAGGAGCTCCTGCCGCACTACGGCGCCGACTGCCCGGCCGCCGTCGTCGCGATGGCCAGCCGCCCCGACGAGCTCGTCCTGCGCGGCACCCTCGGCGACATCGCCGGGCAGGTGAAGGCCGCCGGCGTCCTGCGGACCGCCGTCATCCTCGTCGGCCGGACGCTGGGCGCCGAGCAGTTCCGCGACAGCCACCTCTACTCGCCCGAACGCGACCGGCCCCACGAGCCCTGCGGCGCCTGAGCGGGAAGGGCCGCCATGAAGGCGCGGGCGCGGCGGGTGATGTCGGGCCAGTCGGCCGCGGCGACGGCGGACGGCGGGACCACCTCGGAGCCGGCGCAGACGGCGAGGGCGCCGTGGCCGAGGAAGGCGGCGGCGTTGGCGGCGCTGACGCCGCCGGAGGCGACCAGGGGGACGTCGGGGTAGGGGCCGCGCAGGTCGGCGAAGTAGCCGGGGCCGAAGGCGCGGGCCGGGAAGATCTTCACGGCGGCGGCGCCCAGGTCGACGGCCCGGGCGACCTCGGTCGGGGTGAGGGCGCCGAGCACGACCGGGACGGCCGCCCGCTCGGCCGCGGCGGCGACCTCGGGGCGGCAGCCGGGCGTGACCAGGAATCCGGCGCCGGCGTCCACCGCGCGGTCGGCCTGATCGGCGGTGAGCACGGTGCCGACGCCGATCCGGTGCCCGGCGTCCGCCGCACGCCGCAGATGGACGGTCACCTCCGGCGTCGTGAAGGTGAGTTCGACGCGATCGATGCCGCCGGCGGCGAGCGCCGCGCACAGCTCGGCCGCGTCCGGGATCCGCGGTGCGCGGACGACGGCGATCACCCGCCCGGCGGCGAGCGCGGCCCGCAGCGCGGTGGCCGCGGAGTCGGCGGGGTCGGCGGGAGTGGTCACGGGTGCGGGGCTCCTCGGTCGGCCGGGCGGGGCGGAACACAAGTGGGCGGGGCGGGTACGGGCGGGGTCAGCGGGCCCGGGCTCCGTGCGGGCCGCGGCGCAGGGCGCGGCCGGGGAGGGCGCCGGTGGGGCGGCCGTCCCGGAGGACGGCGGTGCCGTTGACGCAGACGTGCTCGATGCCGGTGGCCGGGCGGCGGGGGTGGTCGAAGGTCGCGGTGTCGCGGACGGTCGCCGGGTCGAGGAGCACCAGGTCGGCGTGGTGGCCGGGGCGGACCAGGCCCCGCCGGTGGAGGCGGAGGCGGCGGGCCGGGCGGCCGGTCATCCGGGCGATCGTCTCCTCCAGGGTGAGGACGCCCTCGTCCCGGGTGTAGTGGCCGAGGTAGCGGGCGAAGGTGCCCCAGGCGCGGGGGTGCGGGCGGTCGCCGACGAGCAGGCCGTCGCTGCCGACGGTGTGCGCGGGGTGGCGCATCACGGTGCGGACGTTGGCCTCGTCGCCGACGTGCTGGAGGATCGTGGTGGCGAGGCGGTCGGTGCGCAGCAGGTCGAGGCAGGCCTCGGTGCCGGTGGTACCGCGGTCGGCGGCGATCTCGGCGACGGTGCGGCCGACCAGGGCGCCGAGGGACGGGTCGCCGACGCCGGAGATCTGGACGGTCGTCCAGTCGGCGGTGACACCGTGGCAGCCGTCGCTGCCGGTCTCCTCCAGGGCGGTGCGGATGCGCTCGCGGGTGTCCGGGTCGCCGAGCCGGGCGAGGGTCGCGTCCGGTCCCCCGGCGGCGGCCCAGCCGGGCAGCAGGGCGGCGAGGGTGGTGGAGCCGGGGAGGTAGGGGTAGCTGTCGAGGGTGATGTCGAGGCCCTCGGCGAGCGCCCGGTCGACCAGGGCGAGGAGTTCGCCGGCCCGGCCGCGGTTGACCTCGAAGTTCATGGTCGCGTGGGTGAGGTGGAGCGGGCAGCCGGACGCCCGGGAGACGGCGATCATCTCGGCGTAGCCCTCCAGGGCGCCGGCGCCGTAGGAGCGCTGGTGCGGGGCGTGGAAGCCGCCCGCGGCCGCGACCACCTCGCAGAGGGCGGTGAGTTCGGCGGTGCCGGCGTACATGCCGGGCGGGTAGCTGAGCCCGCTGGAGAGGCCGACCGCGCCCTCGTCCAGGCCCTGGGCGACGAGGGCGCGCATCCGGTCGAGTTCGGCCGGGGTCGGCGGGCGGTCGTCCCAGCCCATGGCGAGCATCCGGACGGAGCCGTGCGGCACCAGGTAGCAGGTGTTGACGGCGGTGCCGGTGTCGAGCCGGTCGAGGTACTGGCCGACGGTGCGCCAGTTCCAGTCGAAGCCCTCGGGGTCTCCGTTCCAGCCGGCGAGCTGGCGGCGCAGCGCGGGGAGGGTGGTGTCGTCGACGGGTGCGTAGGAGAGGCCGTCCTGGCCGAGGACCTCGCAGGTGACGCCCTGGGTGACCCGGGAGGGGTGCCCGGGCTCGACGAGCAGCCGCAGGTCGGAGTGGGTGTGCATGTCGACGAAGCCGGGGGCGAGGACGAGGCCGTCCGCGTCGACGGTGCGGCGGGCGGTCAGGCGTCGGCCGGCGGTGCCGACGGTGTCGATCAGGCCGCCGGTGACGGTGACGTCCGCGCGTCGGCGCGGTGCGCCGGTGCCGTCGACGACGGTGGCGCCGCGGAACACCAGATCGGCCACCCGAACCACCTTCCATCTGCGATGTTGCGTTATCTGCAACATGCGTTGCGCATAGTGCCACGACGGTTCTAACATTCACGCCGAAGCGCGGTCAACGAGACGGGCGCAGCGCCCGGTCGAGTGGGCCGAGGACACCGAGGAGTGCGGCGGATGGCGGAGCAGCCGACCACGGGCCCCGACGCCGTGTGCCTGGGCGAGTCGATGGCGGTGCTGCTGCCGGACACCGCGGGCCCGCTGGACGCAGTCGGCGGCTTCCGCCCGGCGGTGGGCGGCGCGGAGGCGAACACGGCCTGCGCGCTGGCCTCGTTCGGCGTGCCGACGGCCTGGATCGGCCGGGTCGGCGACGACGGCTTCGGGCGCATGGTCACCGCCGATCTGGCCGCCTGCGGGGTGGACGTGTCGGCCGTCGCGGTGGACCCGCACCGCCGCACCGGCCTGTACGTCAAGGAGACCGGCGGTTCGGGCCTGCCGTACGACCTGGGGCCGGGCCGCAGCCGGCTGCACTACTACCGGACGGGCTCCGCCGCCTCGGCGCTCTCCCCCGCGCTGACCGCCGATCCGGCCGCCGCCCGGCTGCTGGACGGCGCCCGGCTGCTGCACCTGACCGGCATCACCGCGGCGCTCTCCGACGACTGCCTGGCCCTGGTGCGCGCGCTGCTGGCCGACCGGCGGCCGGGCCGGCTGGTCTCCTTCGACCTGAACTGGCGCCCGGCGCTGTGGCACGGCCGCGACCGCGCCGTGCTGCCCGGGCTGCTGGACGCCGCCGACGTCCTGCTGCTGGGCGCGGACGAGGCCGAGGAGGCGCTCGGCACCGGCGACCCGGGCGCGCTGCGGGCCGCCTTCCCCTCCCCCGCGACCGTCGTGGTGAAGGACGCCGGGCACCGGGTGACCGCGCTGGACCGCTCGGGCGCCGCGGTCACCGAGCGGGCACTCGCCGTGGAGGTGGTGGAGCCGACCGGCGCGGGCGACGCCTTCGCCGCCGGGTACCTGGCCGGCCTGCTCCGCGGCCTGGACACCCGCCGCGGGCTGCGGCTCGGCCACCTGGCCGCGGCCTGCGCCCTGACCGCCCGCGGCGACCGCGGCCTGCCGCCCGCGCCGCGGGCCGTCGCGGCGCTGCTGGACGCCTCGGACGGGGACTGGGCGGCCACCCGGGTGACCGCGGATGGCATCGTGTCCCCGGTACTCACCCGGCCGGCCGCGCACCTCGGAGCACTCACCCCATGAGCCAGACCGTCACCCGCGCCCTGCGCCTGCTCGCCGAGCTCGGCGAGGGCGAACGCTCCCTCGACCAGCTGGCGGCGGTCCTCGGCGTGCACAAGACGACCGTGCTGCGCCTGCTGCAGAGCCTGGAGGAGGGCCGGTTCGTCCACCGAGACGCCGCGTACCGCTACCACCTGGGGGCGGGCCTGTTCGCGCTGTCCAGCCTGGCCCTGGAGCAGCGCGGCATCCGCCGGACGGCGGCTCCGCACCTCGCCGAGCTCAACGCCGCGACCGGGCAGACGGTGCACCTGGCCGCGTACGAGGGCGGGGAGGTGGTCTACATCGACAAGTACGACTCCCGGCAGCCGGTGCGGATGTACTCGCGGATCGGGCTGCGGGCCGCGCTGCACTGCACGGCGGTGGCGAAGGTACTGCTGGCCGACCTGCCGCCGGCCGCGCGCCGCAAGGTGGCCGCGTCGATCGAGTACACCCCGTACACCGCGCACACGATCACCGGCCCGAAGCAGCTGCTGGCCGAGCTGGAGCAGGTGGCGGCACAGGGCTGGGCGCAGGACCACGCCGAGCACGAGCCGTTCATCAACTGCGTGGCCGCGCCCGTCCGGGACGCGACCGGCCGGGTCGTCGCCGCGGCGTCGATCTCGGTGCCGGACGTGGTGCTGCCGTACGAGCGGGTGCTGGAGCTGCTGCCGCAGCTGCTGGCCACCGCCCGGGCGGTCTCCGCCGACGCGGGCGCCGCGACCTGACGCCGTACACCCCCGAGAGGAAGCACGCCGCCATGACCGCCACGAGCGAGAAGACCGAGATCCGCACCGCCGGTGCCCCCGCCCCCGCCTGGACGTTCTCCCAGGGGGTGCGCAAGGGCCCGATCCTGCAGGTCTCCGGCCAGGGCCCGCAGGACCCGGCGACCGGCGAGTACCTGTACCCCGGCGACGTGCGGGCGCAGACCCGGCGGACGCTGGAGAACGTCAAGGCGATCGTCGAGGCGGGCGGCGGCACGGTCGAGGACGTGGTGATGTTCCGCGTCTACCTGACGAAGCGTGCGGACTTCGCGGCGATGAACGAGGCCTACGCGGCCTTCATCGAGGAGAACATCGCCCCGGGCGGCGTGAAGCCGTGCCGGACGACGGTCATGGTCGAACTGCCGCAGGAGCCGATGCTGGTGGAGATCGACGCGCAGGCCGTCGTCGGCTGAGCGGGGCCCGGGCCGTCAGCGGCCGGTCGCCGGGCCCAGCGGCTCGGCCCGGCCGACGACGGTGCCGGCCCGGTCGATGCAGATCACGTCCACCGCGACCGGTGCCGGGGTGAGCACCCCGAGCGCGGTCGCCCGGGCCGCCTCGGCCACCAGGTCGCCGAGCGGTACGCCGGCGGCCGTGCACAGCTGCACCGCCTCCAGGCCGGTGTTGGCGGCGGCCACCGCCCCGGCGAGCTCCGGGCCGGCGCCGCCGCGCCTGGCCAGCTCCGCCAGGTAGCCCTTGTCGACCTGCGAGCGGGCCGAGTGCAGGTCGAGGTGGCCGGCCGCCAGCTTGGACAGCTTGGCGAAGCCGCCGGCGATGGTCAGCCGCGGCACCGGGTGGCGCTTGAGGTACTTGAGCACCGCGCCGGCGAAGTCGCCCATGTCGAGCAGGGCGTCCTCGGGCAGGCCGTGCACCGCGACCGCGACCTTCTCCGAGGTCGAGCCGGTGCACCCGGCGACATGGGTGCGGCCGGCGGCCCGGGCCACGTCCACGCCGCGCCGGATGGAGTCGATCCAGGCCGAGCAGGAGTAGGGCACCACGATGCCGGTGGTGCCGAGGATGGACAGGCCGCCGAGGATGCCGAGGCGGGGGTTCCAGGTGGAGCGGGCGATCTCCTCGCCGTGGTCGACGGAGATCTCCACCACGACGTCCCCGCGGCCGCCGTGCCGGGCGGCGACCTCGGCGACGGCGTCCCGCATCATCTGCCGCGGCACGGGGTTGATCGCCGGCTCGCCGACCGGCAGCGGCAGCCCGGCCTTGGTGACGGTGCCGACGCCGGGGCCGGCCCGGAAGACGACGCCGCTGCCCGGCTCGCCCTCCGTCACGGTGGCCCGGATCAGCGCGCCGTGGGTGACGTCCGGGTCGTCCCCGGCGTCCTTCACGATGCCGGCCGTCGCCCGTCCGGCCGCGAGCTCTTCCGCCGCCAGGGCGAACGCGGGCCGCTGCCCCTTCGGCAGGGTGATCTCCACCGGGTCGGGGAACTCTCCGGTGAGCAGGGCGGTGTACGCGGCGGTGGTGGCAGCCGTGGCGCAGGCACCCGTCGTCCAGCCGTGCCGCAGGCCGCTACTCTTCAGCTGCGCCGCCCGGCCGCCCGCCTCAGCCACGTCCGCCTCCTGGAGTTCCGATGCACGTCCTGATCCTCGGCGGCACCACCGAGGCCCGCCGCCTGGCCGCCGTCCTCGCCGAGCAGCGCCCCGGGCTCCGGGTGACCAGCTCGCTGGCGGGCCGGGTCGCCGAGCCGCGGATGCCGGCGGGCGAGGTGCGGATCGGCGGCTTCGGCGGCTCCGCCGGACTGGCCGACTGGCTGCGGGCCGAGCAGGCGGACGCGGTCATCGACGCCACCCATCCCTTCGCCGAGAAGATCAGCCGGAGCGCGGCCACCGCGGCCGCCGAGGTCCATGTTCCCCTGCTCGTCCTGCGGCGTCCCAGCTGGGTACCGGTCGACGGCGACGACTGGCACCGGGTGGACTCGCTGCCCGAGGCCGCCGACGCGCTGCCGGGGCTCGGCCGCCGGGTCTTCCTGACCACCGGTCGGCAGGGCATGGCCGCGTTCGCGCACCTGAAGGAGACGTTCTTCCTGGCCCGGTCCGTGGAGCCGCCGGACCGGCCGCTGCCGCCCCGGCTGGAGGTCCTGCTCGACCGCGGCCCGTTCACCCTGGACGGCGAGCGCGAAGTGCTCCGCACGTACACGATCGACGTGCTGGTCACCAAGGACAGCGGCGGCGCCGCCACCGCTCCCAAGCTGGCCGCCGCGCGCGAACTCGGCCTGCCCGTGGTGATCGTCCGCCGCCCCGAGCTCCCGGCCGGCGTCACCGTCGCCGAGGACGTCCCCGGCGCGGTCGGCTGGCTGGACGCCCTGGCGGCGGATCAGTCCTGAGCCGTCGCCGGTTCGAGCCCCGTGCGGAAGGCGCGCACCGCGGCGATCCCCGGGTGCTCCGGCTCCGGCAGGCACAGCAGGTGCGCGAGCAGGGTCTCGGCCTCCCGCCGGGCCCGGGCCGGATCACCGGCCGCGGCCGGCGCACGGGCCGGGTTCAGGCGGGTCGAGGCGGTGTGCGGGTGACCGGGCCCGAGGACCCGGAGTCACTGCCCACTCTTCTTCAGGAAGCGGCGGAGCTTCTGCAGCGGCCAGGTGTTGACCACCTCGTCCGGGGTGAGCCGGCCGCGCTGGGCGGTGGCGACGCCGAAGCGCAGGTTGTCCAGGTGGACGGTGGCGTGGGCGTCGGTGTTCACGGCGAAGCGGACGCCGTGGCGGCGGGCGGCGATGATCAGTTCGTCGCCGAGGTCGAGGCGTTCCGGTGAGGCGTTGATCTCCAGGGCGGTGCCGGTGCGGGCCGCGGCGGCGAAGACGGCGTCCAGGTCGGCGTCGACCGGGCGGCGGCGGCCGAGCAGCCGGGTGGTGGGGTGGCCGATGACGTGCACGTGCGGGTTCTCGCAGGCGCGGATCAGGCGGCGGGTCTGGGCGTCGCGGTCGAGCGCGAAGGCGGAGTGGATCGAGGCGACGCACAGGTCGAAGCCGGCCAGGAACTCGGGCGGCCAGTCCACGCCGCCGTCCGGGTCGATGTTGAGCTCGGTGCCGTGCAGCAGCCGCATCCGCCCGTACGAGCCCTGCAGGGCGCGCAGCCGCTCGCGCTGGGCGAGCATCTTCTCGTCGGTCATCCGCTGCATGGCGAGGTTCGGCGCGTGGTCGGTGACGGCGACGTAGGACCAGCGGCGGCGGTGGGCGGCCGCGAGCATCTCCTCCAGCGGGGCCAGGCCGTCGGTCAGGTCGGTGTGGGTGTGCAGGTCGCCGCGGATGTCCTGTTCGGTGACGGGGTCGGCGAGTTCGCCGTTCAGCGCGTCCTCGATCTCGCCGCGGTCCTCGCGCAGGGTGGGCGGGATCCATGGCAGGCCGAGCGCCGCGTAGACCTCCTCCTCGGTGCGGGAGGCGAGCGTGCGGCCGCCGTCGACCTCGAAGAGGCCGTACTCGGAGAGCTTGAGCCCGGCCTTGACGGCGCGGGCTCGCAGTTTGATGTTGTGCGCCTTGGAGCCGGTGAAGTAGACGAGCGCGGCACCCCAGTCCTCGGCCGGGACGACCCGCAGGTCGACCTGCAGGCCGCGGGTGGTGCGGACGGAGGTCTTGGTGGTGCCGCTGCCGAGCACCTCGGCGGTGAGCGGGTGGCCGGTGAGCGCGGCCATGAGCGGCGCGGAGTCGGCCGCGGCGGCGAGGACGTCGACGTCGCCGATGGTCTCGCGCATCCGGCGCAGCGAGCCGGCCCAGGTGCAGCGCTCGCAGCCGGGTGCCGCACGGACGGCGGCGGCGATCTCCTCGGCGAGTGCCAGGGCGGTGGAGATCAGGACGCGGCCGCCGCCCTGCCGGAGCACCTCGATGCCGTGGACGATGTTCTCGGCGGTGCGGGCGCCGAGGCCGGGGAGGTCGTCGAGGCGCCCGGTGCGGGCGGCGTCGAGGAGTTCGTCGACGGTGGAGACGCCGAGTTCGCGGTGGACGAGGGCGGCCTTCTTGGGGCCGACGGTGGGGATCGCCATGATCTCGCGGACCCCTGGCGGCACCTTGGCGCGCAGGATGTCGACGGCGGTGACCCGGCCGGTGCCGAGGTACTCGGCGATCTTCTCGGCGGTGGACTTCCCTACCCCGGGGATGGCCTGCAGGCCCTTGGCGTCGAGTCCGGCGAGGTCCTCGGGGTGGCCGCCGACGGACCGGGCGGCCTTCTCGTAGGCCCGGGCCCGGTAGGCGTCGCCGCCGGTGAGCAGGAGCAGGTCGGCGTACTCCTGCAGCAGCGCGCCGACCTCGTCGTTGAGCCGCGGCATGGCTTCAGTCTAGGTCGGCCTTGACATCCGCACCCCTGCGGAATGAATATTCATTCCGTGACCCCGCGCAAGCCCGACCTCGCCCGACAGCTCATCGACGCCGCCATCGCCCTCTTCGCCGAACGCACCTACGAGGGCACCCAGATGCCCGCCGTCGCGCAGCGCGCCGGGGTGGGCGTGGGCAGCATCTACCGGTACTTCCCGAGCAAGGAGGCACTCGGCAACGCCGCCTTCCAGCACGCCAAGCGGGCGCTGCTGGACGAGCTGGCCGCGGCGATGGCCGAGGGCGGCCCGGCCGGCACCATCCGCGAGGAGTTCGGCCGCTTCTGGCGGGGCTTCACCCGGTACGCGGGCGCCCGCCCCGACGCGTTCGTGTTCCTGGAGCACCAGCAGCACGACACCTTCCTCGCCCCGGAGAGCCTGGAGCTGGCCGCCGAGATCGACCGGATCGCCGCCGACTTCATCGAGCGCGGCCAGCGGGCCGGCGCGATCCGCGACGGGGACGCCGCCCAGCTGGTGGCGCTCGCCGTCGGCGCCTTCACCGGGCTGGTCAAGCTGCACCGCGCCGACGGCCTCGGCGCGACGGCCCCGGCCGACCTCGATGCCGCCGAGGACGCCGTCTGGGCGCTGCTGCACCGCCCGGCCCCCTGAAGCCCACTCCCCACCCTCACCTCCCCCGGAAAGGCAGGTCCCCGATGACCGCCCCGCAGACCGTCCTGATCACCGGCTGCTCCACCGGCATGGGCCGCGAGGCCGCCCTCGCCCTGCACCGGCTCGGCCACCGGGTGGTGGCCACCGCGCGCCGCCCGGAGACCCTCGCCGACCTGGCAGACCTCGGCATCGAGACGCTCGCCCTGGACGTCACCGACGAGCAGTCGATGACGGCCGCCGTCGCCCGCGTCGAGGAGCTGCACGGCCAGGTCGACGTCCTCGTCAACAACGCCGCCTACGGGCTGCACCAGCCGGTCGAGCTGGCCACGCCGGACGACGTCCGCACCCAGTTCGACACCAATGTCTTCGGCCTCGTCCGGATGGCGCAGCTGGTCCTGCCGGGCATGCGCCGGGCCGGCCGCGGACGGATCGTCAACATCTCCTCCATGGGCGGCCGGTTCTCGCCGCCCGGCGGCGCGTTCTACCACGCGACCAAGCACGCGGTGGAGGCGATCAGCGACTCGCTGCGGCTGGAGGTCGCGCCGTTCGGCGTCGAGGTCGTCGTCGTCCAGCCGGGCCCGACCATCACCGGCTTCGGCGGCACCGCGGTCGCGACCATGCCCGACGGCTCCGGCCCGTACGGGTCGTTCACCGCGGCGCTCGCCGACATGTACGCCAACAAGGCCTTCACCCGGCGCAGCGGCGCGGTGACGGCGGAGGCGGCGACCAAGGTGATCGTCCGGGCGGCGACCGTCCGCCGGCCGCGGGCCCGGTACGCGATCGGGGCGATGGCCCGCGGCACGATGATCGCCAAGCGGCTGCTGCCGGACGCGGCCTTCGACGCGGTCATGCGGGTCTCCTTCCCGCTGCCGAAGGCCGCCTGACGGCGGATCGGCCGCCCGGGCCGAAAAGGAGTGCACCGGACGGGCCGGACGCGCTAGCCTCGGTCGTATGAAGCACCAGCGCGCTGCCGCGACCACGACGCCGGAGAGAGTCCCGGCGCGCTGACACCTGCTGTCCGAAGCCCCGGGGCGAGTGCCCCGGGGCTTCGTGCTGTGCCCGGTCACCCGCTCCGGCATCCCCGAGGGAGACCGCGATGCACGACCACCTCGATCCGAAGGACCACCGCCGGCTCGGCCGCGAGCTGGACCTGTTCGACACCGACCGGCTGATCGGAGCCGGCCTGCCGTACTGGCTGCCGGACGGCGCCGCGGTGCGGCACGCCCTGGAGGAGTACGTCCGGGAGGTGGAGCGGCGGGCCGGCTACCGGCACGTCCACTCGCCGGTGCTCGGCAAACGCGAGCTGTACGAGATCTCCGGGCACTGGGCGCACTACGGCGAGGACATGTTCCCGCCGATGCGGCTCGGCGGCGAGGAGGTGGTGCTGCGGCCCAGCCTCTGCCCGCACCACGCGGTGATCTTCCGCTCCCGGCCGCGCAGCCACCACGAGCTGCCGCTGCGGATGGCGGAGCTCGGCGGCATGTTCCGCTCCGAACTGTCGGGCGTGCTCGGCGGGCTGACCAGGGTCCGGGCGATCCAGCTGAACGACGCGCACATCTTCTGCCGGCCCGAGCAGGTCGCCGAGGAGGTACGGTCGGCACTGGCGCTGATCCACCGGGCCTACCGGGCACTCGGCATCGAACCGGCCCGGCACCGGCTCTCGCTGCCCGCCGAGGGCGGCAAGTACGTGGCCGACCCGGAGATGTGGCGGCGCGCCGGCCGGCTGCTCGCCGAGGCACTGGACGAGGCCGGCGTGGCGTACGAGGCGGAGGTCGGCGAGGCCGCCTTCTACGGGCCGAAGATCGACGTCCAGGTGGTGGACCGGGCCGGGCGCGAGGCCACCCTCTCCACCGTCCAGGTCGACTTCCACCAGCCGGCCCGGTTCGACCTCGGCTACATCGGGGCGGACGGCGCCCGGCACCGGCCGGTGATGGTGCACCGGGCGGTGATCGGCAGTGTGGAGCGCGCGGTGGCACACCTGCTGGAGGTGCACCAAGGGGCGTTCCCGGCCTGGCTGGCGCCCGTCCAGCTGCTGGTGCTGCCCGTCTCCGAGGAGCAGCTGCCGCAGGCCGGAGCCCTGGTCCGGGAGGCCGTCGAGCAGGGCCTGCGGGCCGAACTCGCCGACCCGCGGGCGGGCACCCTCGCGGCCCGGGTGCGGGGCGGCCGGCTGGTGCCGTACCAGGCGGTGCTCGGTGCGGCGGAGGCCGCCGAGAGGCTGGTGTCGCTGCGCCTGCGGGACGGCCTGCGGCTGGGGCCGGTGCCCGTCGCCGAGGCGTTGGGACTGATCAACGACCAGGTCGAGGCCGGACGCTCGGGCGGGTAGCGGGAAACCCGGGGGCGCGCGGGAGGTGCCCCGCGCGCCCCCGGGGGTGGCCGTCGCCGGTCAGTCCTCCGGGTAGCGGCGGGGGGTCCACACCACGTCGGTGTCGTTGCCGCGGCGGACGAGACGGGTCTGGGAGGAGCCGATGAGCAGCAGGGTACGCATGTCGACCTCGGCCGGGTCGAGGTCGGCGAGCCGGACGGCGCGGACCCGTTCGGTGGGGCCGCCGACGTCGCGGGCCATCACCACCGGGGTGTCGGCGGCGCGGTACTCCAGCATCAGGTCGCGGGCCAGCCCGACCTGGGTGGTGCGGGACTTCGAGCCGGGGTTGTACAGCGCCAGCACCAGGTCGGCCTCGGCGGCGGAGCGCAGCCGCCGGGCGATGACCTCCCACGGCTTGAGCCGGTCGGAGAGCGAGACCACGGCGTAGTCGTGGCCGAGCGGGGCGCCGGCCCGGGAGGCGGCGGCGTGCGCGGCGGTCATGCCGGGCAGCACCCGGACGGGCACCTCGCGGTAGGGGTCCTCGCCCGCGGCCTCCAGGACGGCGGTGGCCATCGCGAAGACGCCCGGGTCGCCGGAGGAGACGACCGCGACCCTGCGGCCGCGGCGGGCCAGGTCGAGGGCGAACTCGGCGCGCACCGACTCGACCTTGTTGTCGGAGCCGTGCCGGACCTGGCCGGGGCGGACGGGCACCCGGTCCAGGTAGGTGGTGTAGCCGACCAGGTCGGTGGCGGCGGCGAGGGCGCCGCGGGCCTCCGGGGTGAGCCAGAGCGGTCCGGCCGGACCGGTGCCGACGACCACGACCTCGCCGGGCCCGGTCGGTTCGGGCAGGTCCAGCGGCGCGACCTTGCTGGGCAGCACGGCCACCGAGAAGTACGGGACGGTGTCGGCCTCGACGTCGGCCAGTGGCACCGTGCGCTCGCCCTCCATGAAGGCCCGTTCGACGTACTGCGCGTCGTGGAGCCGGCCGGCCCGTTCCAGGGCGCGGCGGACGGCCGGGAAGGTCCGGCCGAGCTTCATGATCACGGCCGAGTCGGCGGCGGCGATCCGGGCGGTGAGTTCCTCCTCCGGCAGGGTGCCGGGGATGATCGTCAGGGTCTCCTCCGCCTCCACCAGGGCGGTGCCGAGCCGGGCCGCGGCGGCGCTGACGGAGGTCACGCCGGGCACCACCTCGGTCGGGTAGCGGTGCGCGAGACGCTTGTGCATGTGCTGGTACGAGCCGTAGAACAGCGGGTCGCCCTCGGCGAGGACGACGACGTCGCGGCCCGCGTCCAGGTGGGCGGCGAGCCGGGCGGAGGCCTCCTCGTAGAAGTCGTCCAGTGCGCCGCGGTAGCCGCCCGGGTGGTCGGTGGTCTCCACGGTGATCGGGTAGACCAGCTTCTCCTCGATCTGGCCGCCGGTCAGGTACCGGTCGGCGATCGAGCGGGCGATGGAGCGGCCGTGCCGGGCGCTGTGGTAGGCCACCACGTCGGCCTTGCCGATGAGTTCGGCGGCACGGACGGTGATCAGCGAGGGGTCGCCGGGGCCGAGGCCGACGCCGTACAGCCGGCCGGTCTGCTGCTCGGTCACTCTTCTTCACTCGCAATCGCGTTGATGGCGGCGGCGGCGATCGCGCTGCCGCCGCGCCGGCCGCGCACCACCAGGTGCTCCAGGCCGGACGGGTGCTCGGCCAGGGCCTGCTTGGACTCGGCGGCGCCGATGAAGCCGACCGGCACGCCGATCACCGCGGCCGGGCGGGGCGCGCCCGCCTCGATCATCTCCAGCAGCCGGAACAGCGAGGTCGGCGCGTTGCCGACGGCGACCACGGCGCCCTCCAGCCGGGGCAGCCACAGCTCCATGGCGGCGGCGCTGCGGGTGTTGCCCATCTTCTTGGCGAGGTCGGGCACCGAGGGGTCGGTGAGGGTGCAGACCACCTCGTTGTCGGCGGGCAGCCGCTTTCGGGTGACGCCGCTGGCGACCATGTTGACGTCGCAGAGGATCGGCGCGCCGGCGTGCAGCGCCTTGCGGGCCGAGGCGACCACGCCGGGCGAGTACACCAGGTCCTCGACCAGGTCGGTCATGCCGCAGGCGTGGATCATCCGCACCGTGACCTGGGCGACGTCGGCGGGCAGGGCGGCCAGGTCGGCCTCGGCCCGGATGGTGGCAAAGGACTGCCGGTAGATGGCGGCGCCGTCCTTCTCGTACTCGATCACGTGATCCTCCGGGCCTCGGCGACCGCCTCGGCCATCTCTTCCGTCGTCACTTCCACCGGCGTCACATCCGCCGACGGTGCCGGTGTCCCGACCGGCGTCACCCGGTAGCCCTGCCCGGTGGCGAGCACGTCCACCCATCGCCCGGCGGGGTGGCCGCAGCGCCGTTCGCAGCCCGACCAGTGCACCGGCAGGCCCGCGGCCGGGGCCGCCTCCAGTGCCCGGGTGGCGTCCGCCCGGACGTCGGCCCGGGAGGATCCGCAGCCGGGCAGGCCGGTGCAGGCGGTGGCACGTTCCCAGGCGGCACCCGGCGCGGTCCGGAATCCCGCCGCCGCCAGGTCGGCGAGCCGGTCGGCGGGCGCCCCGGGCAGCACGACCCCGCGCCAGGGGGTGAGCCGCAGCTCCCCCGCGGCCGCATCGACCAGCACCCGCCACCGGGCGGAACCGGCCGTGCCGAAGCGCAGCCCGACCGACAGGCCGCCGGGCAGCGCGCCGAGCGCGGGCGGCGCACCGGCGAACTCCGGGAGCCCGACCGGGCCGGGCGGCAGCAGGTCGGACACCTCCCGCAGGTGCCAGGCGCTGCGGCCGGCGGCGCGCACCGCGTCCAGGAAGTCCCGGGCGGCGGCGAGCGCGGCGGTCACGGCCTCCGCGGCCGGGACGGGCCGCGCGGTGGCCGCCCGGCCGAGGCGCAGCAGGGCGGTGCCGTCCGGCGCTGCGATCAATGTCACATCGGCGTTCAGCGCGGCCACGTCGCCGCGGCCGTCATCGAGGGCGAAGAGGAACTTGCCGGAGAGGCCGACCGCCCACGGGCTCGCGCAGAGCCTCGCGTCCAGCTCCCGTGCCCAGGCCTGCACATCGGCGTGGCCCGCGCCGGGGCCGGGCGAGGCGACGATGTTGCGGACCCGCTCGTGGGTGTCGGAGGGCAGCAGGCCGGAGGCCCGCAGCCGCCCGGCGAGCTCGGCGCCGCAGTCCGAAGCGAGGCCCCGCAGTTGGACGTTGCCGCGCGAGGTGATCTCCAGGTCGCCGTCACCCAGCGCCTCCGCGGCCTCGGCCAGCGCCAGTGCCTGACGCCCGGTCAGCATCCCGCCGGGCAGGCGGACCCGGGCCAGCGCGCCGTCGGCGGCGGTGTGCAGGCGAAGGGCCCCCGGGCAGGCGTCCGACCGGTCCCGGTCGGGCACGGCGGAGCCCGCCCCGGTGGGGTCGGGTGTGGGTGGCATGGCGGCGAGCATACAGATTGTCCGACCGACCGCCCCGTCGCCTGGATCACAGTCCGCATGCTGTCCCGCGGCAGGGCGGCACCCCGTACGATGCTGCCGGACGGTCCGCGCGGATCGTCCGACGCCAGCGACGGCAAGCGGAGGAAACCGGTGCAAATCCGGTGCGGTCCCGCCACTGTAACCACGGCTCAGCCGTGGAGCCAGGAACTCCCGCCGTCCTCCACCAGCCCGGGGCGCGGACCCCGAGGAAGGCCCGACCTGTGCGCTGCCGCATGCCCGGCTCCGCCGTCCCGCCCGGACGCGCCGAGCCGCCGCCCGCCGTCGCCGTGACTCCGGCGAACCCGGCGGCCGGCCGCACCTCGTGCCCCGCACCCCGCTCCGCCCCGCCCACCGGGCTGCCGTCCGGCGCCCCGGTGCGCCGCCGCACGCCCCGGAACACCGACCAGGCCGGGAGGCCCTCCGCATGATCCTGCTGCTGTCGACCTCCGACACCGACCTGCTGAGCGCCCGCGCCTCGCAGGGCCCCGTCCGCTACCGCCTCGGCAACCCGGCCCGGCTCACCGCCGAGGACCTGCCCGCCCTCGTCGAGGGCACCGACCTGGTCGTCGTCCGCCTGCTGGGCGGCCGCCGCGCCTGGGAGGACGGCCTGGACGCGCTGCTCGCCGGCCCCCGCCCGGTCGTCGTGCTGACGGGCGAGCAGGCCCCGGACGCCCAGCTGATGGAGCTCTCCACCGTCCCGGCCGGCATCGCCGCCGAGGCCCACGCCTACCTGGCGCACGGCGGCCCGGCCAACCTCGCCGAGCTCGGCGCGTTCCTCTCCGACACCGTGCTGCTCACCGGCCACGGCTTCGCGCCGCCCGCCTCGGCCCCCGCCTGGGGCCCGCTGGAGCGTCAGGCCCGCACCTCGGACGGCCCGCTGGTCGCCGTGCTGTACTACCGGGCCCACCACATGAGCGGGAACACCGCCTTCGTCGAGGCGCTGTGCGGCGCGATCGAGGACCAGGGCGGCCGCGCCCTGCCGCTGTACTGCTCCTCACTGCGCGGCGCCGAGCCCGAGCTGCTCGCCGAACTGGGCACGGCGGACGCGATCGTCACCACCGTGCTCGCCGCGGGCGGCACCCGCCCGGCCGACGCCCAGGCCGGCGGCGACGAGGAGGCCTGGGACGCGGGCGCCCTCGCCGCCCTCGACCGGCCGATCCTGCAGGCGCTCTGCCTGACCTGGTCGCGCGCCCAGTGGGAGGCGAGCGACGACGGCCTCTCCCCGCTGGACACCGCCACCCAGGTCGCCGTCCCCGAGTTCGACGGCCGGCTGATCACCGTGCCGTTCTCCTTCAAGGAGCTCGACGAGGACGGCCTCACCGTCTACCGCGCCGACGCCGAGCGCGCGGCCCGGGTCGCCGGCATCGCCGTCCGGCACGCCCGGCTGCGCCACACCCCGGCCGCGGAGCGCCGTCTCGCCCTCGTCCTCTCCGCCTACCCGACGAAGCACGCCCGGGTCGGCAACGCGGTCGGCCTGGACACCCCGGCCAGCGCGATGCGCCTGCTGCACCGCCTCCGCGCGGAGGGCATGGACCTGGGCACCGATCTGCCCGGCCTGGACACGGCCTCCACCTCCCACGAGTCACCCCGAGCCGAAGGGCCCGCCGGTGCCGAAAGGGAGGCGGGAGGGAGCGACGAAGGAGCGAGGGAGCAACGACCGTCGGTGCCGGGTCAGGAGGGCCCGGAGGCGAGCGGGCGAGCAATGAAGCACGAGGGTGACGAACTCATTCATGCTCTGATCGCGGCCGGCGGCTACGACCAGGACTGGCTGACGGAGGACCAGCTCGCCCGCAACCCGGTCCGTATCCCGGCCGCCGACTACCGGCGCTGGTACGCGACGCTGCCGCAGGGGCTGCGCGAGCAGGTCGAGGAGCACTGGGGCCCGGCCCCCGGCGAGCTCTACGTCGACCGCTCGCAGAACCCGGACGGCGACATCGTGCTCGCCGCGATCCGCTCCGGGAACCTGCTCGTCCTCATCCAGCCGCCGCGCGGCTTCGGCGAGAACCCGGTCGCGATCTACCACGACCCGGACCTGCCGCCGAGCCACCACTACCTGGCCGCCTACCGCTGGATCCAGGCCGCGCAGGAGGACGGCGGCTTCGGCGCCCACGCCGTGATCCACCTCGGCAAGCACGGCAACCTGGAGTGGCTGCCCGGCAAGACCGCCGCGCTCTCCGCCGAGTGCGGCCCGGACGCCGTCCTGGGCGACCTGCCGCTGATCTACCCCTTCCTGGTCAACGACCCGGGCGAGGGCACCCAGGCCAAGCGCCGCGCCCACGCCACCCTGGTCGACCACCTCGTCCCGCCGATGGCCCGCGCCGACAGCTACGGCGACATCGCGCGCCTGGAGCAGCTGCTCGACGAGTACTCGACGATCGCCGCGATGGACCCGGCCAAGCTGCCCGCGATCCGCGCCCAGATCTGGACGCTCATCCAGGCCGCCCGGCTCGACCACGACCTCGGCCTCGACGAGCGGCCCGAGGACGACGGCTTCGACGACTTCCTGCTGCACGTCGACGGCTGGCTGTGCGAGGTGAAGGACGCCCAGATCCGGGACGGCCTGCACGTCCTCGGCCAGGCGCCGGCCGGCACCGACCGGGTCAACATCGTGCTCGCCATCCTGCGCGCCCGGCAGATCTGGGGCGGCGTCAGCGCGCTGCCGGGCCTGCGCGAGGCGCTCGGCCTGGACGAGGCCGCGCTCACCCTCGGCGCCACCGACGCGGCCGAGGCGCAGGCCCGCGCCCTGGTCGAGGCGATGGAGGCCGAGGACTGGGCGCCCGAGGCGGTGGAGAAGGTCGCCGCCGGCCACCCGGACGCGGTCCGCGAGGTGCTGTCGTTCGCGGCGACCCAGGTGGTGCCGCGGCTCACCGCGACCACCGACGAGCTGGACGCCGTGCTGCACGCCCTGAACGGCGGTTTCGTCCCGGCGGGGCCGTCCGGCTCGCCGCTGCGCGGCCTGGTCAACGTGCTGCCGACCGGCCGCAACTTCTACTCCGTCGACCCGAAGGCCATCCCCAGCCGGCTCGCCTGGGAGACCGGCCAGGCGCTCGCCGCCTCGCTGGTCGAGCGGTACCGTGCCGACAACGACGGCGCCTGCCCGCCCTCGGTGGGCCTGTCGCTCTGGGGCACCAGCGCGATGCGCACCGCCGGCGACGACATCGCGGAGGCCTTCGCCCTGCTCGGCGTCCGCCCGGTCTGGGACGAGGCCTCGCGCCGGGTCACCGGCCTGGAGGCGATCCCGCTCGAGGAGCTCGGCCGCCCCAGGATCGACGTCACCCTGCGGATCTCCGGCTTCTTCCGGGACGCCTTCCCGCACGTGGTCGCCCTGCTCGACGACGCGGTGCGGCTCGCCGCGCGGCAGGAGGAGGCCGAGGCGGACAACTTCGTCCGCGCCCACGTGCAGGCGGACCTCGCCGAGCACGGCGACGAGCGGCGCGCCACCGTCCGGGTGTTCGGCTCCCGCCCCGGCACGTACGGCGCCGGCCTGCTCCAGCTGATCGACAGCCGGGACTGGCGGACCGACGCCGACCTCGCCGAGGTCTACTCGGTGTGGGGCGGGTACGCCTACGGCCGCGACCTGAACGGCCGCCCGGCGCGGGAGGAGATGGAGAGCGCCTACCGGCGGATCACCGTCGCCGCCAAGAACACCGACACCCGCGAGCACGACATCGCCGACTCGGACGACTACTTCCAGTACCACGGCGGCATGGTGGCCACCGTCCGCGCCCTCACCGGCAAGAACCCGGCCGCCTACATCGGCGACTCCACCCGCCCGGAGACCGTCCGCACCCGCACCCTCACCGAGGAGGCCGCCCGGGTCTTCCGCGCCCGGGTGGTCAACCCGCGGTGGATGGAGGCGATGCGGCGGCACGGCTACAAGGGCGCCTTCGAGATGGCCGCGACGGTCGACTACCTGTTCGGCTACGACGCCACCACCGGGGTGGTCGCGGACTGGATGTACGAGAAGCTGACCGAGGAGTACGTGCTCGACCCGGTCAACCGCGAGTTCCTCTCCGAGGCCAACCCGTGGGCGCTGCACGGCATCAGCGAGCGCCTGCTGGAGGCCGCCGACCGCGGCATGTGGGCCGAGCCCGACCAGCGACTCCTCGACGAGCTCCGCGCCGCCTACCTGGAGACCGAGGGCGACCTGGAGGCCGACAGCTAGACCGCACCCCCGGGGCGCGGGGCGACTTCCCCGCGCCTCCGTTCGGGTGACCCGGATTGCGCCGGATCTGCCCTTCCGGTGCATACGATCTCCGCATGACGTTGCGCACGGCGTTGTCGCAGCCCGCCCGTTGGGCCGCCCTGGCGGCCGGGGGGCTGCCGGTCCTGGCCTTCCCGGGTGCGGGGCAGGCGTGGTTGGCGTGGGTGGCCCTGGTGCCCGGGATGCTGCTGATGCGGGCGGCACCGGGCGGGCGCGAGGCGGCGGTGCGGGGCTGGTGGTTCGGGGCCGGGTTCATCCTGGTCGCGATGTACTGGCTGGTGCCGTCGATCGGGCCCGCGCTGCTGCCGCTGGCGGTGGTGGTCGGGGCGCTGCAGGCGGCGTTCGGCTTCGCGGTGTGGCGGCTGCTGCACGGCCGGGTGGGGCCGCGGCGGGCGGCCGCCGCGCTGGTGGTCCTGCCGTCGGTCTGGGTGGCCTGCGAGTTCGCCCGGTCCTGGCATGCGCTGGGCGGCCCGTGGGCGCTGCTCGGGGCGAGCCAGTGGGAGCATCCGTCGGTGCTGGCGCTGGCCTCGGTGGGCGGGGTGTGGCTGGTCGGCGCGGTGCTGGTGGCCTGCAACACGGCGGTCGTGCTGCTCTGCACGGGACGGCTGCGGGTGCTGCCGGCCGCCGCGGTGGCGGCGTGTCTGGCGGTGGGCCCGGTGCTGTTCGCGGTGCTTGCGCCGCCCCCGCGGGACGGTTCGGCGACGGTGGCGCTGGTGCAGCCCGGCCAGACGCCCGACGACGCGTCGCGGCTGGCGGCGAGCACCCGGATCACCCGGGGCCTGGCAGGCCGGCCGGTGGACCTTGTGGTGTGGGGCGAGAGCAGCACCACCGCCGACCTGGACCGGGACACCGCCGTGCTGGCCGGCCTGCGGGCGCTGTCCGCGTCGAGCGGTGCGCAGCTCCTGGTCGGTGAGGACGCCCGCAAGGCGGACGGCCGGATCTCCAAGGACGCGGTGCTGGTCACCCCGGACGGCGTGGCGGCCCGCTACCGCAAGATCCGGCTGGTGCCGTTCGGCGAGTACATCCCGTTCCGTTCGGCGCTCGGCTGGATCTCGGGGGTGAGCAGGGCCGCGGGCGAGAACCGGGCGCCGGGTGCCGCCTTCCACCTGCTGCCGACGACCGACCGGGCGGGTGCGCCGATGCCGGTGGGTGCGCTGATCTGCTTCGAGTCGGCCTTCCCGGACATGGCGCGGGCCGCGGCGCGGGACGGTGCGCCGCTGATCGTGTACCAGTCGGCGACGTCGACGTTCCAGCACACCTGGGCGCCGGCGCAGCACGCCTCGCTGGGCGCGATCCGGGCGGCGGAGACGGGCCGCCCGGTGGTGCAGGCGGCGCTGACGGGCGAGTCGGTGGCGTACGACCCGCAGGGGCGGCGGCTGGCCCGGCTGGGTACCGACGAGTCGGGGGCGCTGGTGGTGCGGGTGCCGCTGGCCGATCCGTCGGCGCTGACCTGGTACGACCGGCTCGGCGACTGGGTGCCGCTGGGCGCGGTGGCGGTGACGGTGCTGTCCGGGGCCGTGGTGCTGGCCCGCCGCCGTGCTGCGGGTTCCGCGGCCGGCGGGTCGGTGGCCGGGGAGCCGCAGGAGGCGGAGCCGACGGCCCGCGGCCGCACCTGAGTCAGGATCCGCCGGGCTCCCCCGAGCCGCCGCCGGCGACGTGGATGCCGAAGATCGCGCCCTGCGGGTCGTGCAGGACGGCGAGCCGGGGGCCGTCCGGGACGTCGGTGGGCGGGAGGACGATGGTGGCGCCGAGGACGGCGGCGCGTTCGGTGGTGGTGTCGACGTCGGCGACGGCGAAGTACGGCATCCAGTAGGGGCCGGCGTCGGCGGGGAACTGGTCGGCCATGTCGGCCATGCCGCCGAACTCCCGGCCGGGCAGGCCCCACTGGGTGTACATCTCGCCGACGGTGACGCTCCAGCCGAAGACCCTCGGGTAGAACTCCTTGGCGCCATGGGTGTCGCGGGTGGCGAGTTCGACCCAGCCGAGCGCGCCGGGTTCGTCGATCAGCGGGGTGCCGGTGAAGGCGCGGGCCTGCCAGAGCGAGAAGACGGCGCCGGCCGGGTCGGCGGCGACCGCGAAGCGGCCGAGGTCGAGGACGTCGGCGGGCTCCATGAGCACCCGTCCCCCGGCGCCGCGCACGGCCGTCGCGGCGGCGTCCGCGTCGGCGACCGTGAAGGAGATCGTCCAGGTGGTGGGCTGGCCGGAGCGCTGGACGGGGCTGAGGCCGGCGACCGGGTCGGTGCCGAGCATCATCAGCGTGTAGCCGCCGGCCTCGGGGTTGCTGTCGACCTCGGTGCGCCAGCCGAACGCCTCGCGGTAGAAGGCCTTGGACCCCTCGGGGTCGGCGGTGGAGATCTCCACCCAGCAGGGGGCGCCGAGCGCGGGCCTGTCGATTCTCATCTCACTCCACCACCAGGACGAGTTTGCCGCGGGCGTGTCCGGACTCGACCTCGGCGAGTGCCTCCGGAGCCCGGTCGAGCGGGTAGGTCGCGGTGATCCGCGGGTCGAGGGCACCGGACGCGACGAGGTCGGCGACGTGCGCGAGGGCCTCACGGCCGGGGTTGCGGCGGACGGCGCTGCCGCCCAGTGCGGCGGCGGTGTCCGGGTCGGCGGTGGACACCAGCCGGGTGCGGTCGGTGAGGACGGCGGCGGCCTCCCGCAGGTCCTCGCCGCCGATCAGGTCGAGCAGACCGTCGACGCCGTCCGGGGCGGCGGCCCTGATCCGGTCGGCGACGCCCTCGCCGTACCTGATCTGCACGGCGCCGACGGAGGCGACCCAGTCGCGGTTGCGGTCGGCGGCGGTGCCGACCACCTTGACGCCGCGGGCGCGGGCGATCTGCGCGGCGGCGCCGCCGACACCGCCGGCGATGCCGAGGACGAGCAGGGTGCGGCCGGGGTCCAGGGCGAGCTGTTCGACGGCGTCCCAGGCGGTGGCGGCGGCGACGGGCAGGGCGGCGGCCTCGGCGAAGCCCACCCCGGGCGGCTTGCGGGCGCTGACATCGGCGTCCAGCAGGGCGTGCTCGGCGTAGCCGCCGCCGACCGCGACACCGAAGACCTCGTCGCCGACGGCGAAGCCCTCGACCCCGGGGCCGACCGCCTCCACCACGCCGGCGGCCTCGGTGCCGAGGACGGCGGGCAGCGGGCGGTCGGTGCCGAGCCATCCGTTGCGGATCTTCCAGTCCACCGGGTTGACCCCGGCGGCGCGGACGGCGATCTGCAGCCGGTCCGGCCCGGGGACGGGCACGGGGCGGTCCAGGAACTCCTGCTGCTCCGGGCCTCCGAACGCCCGGTATCCGAACGCCTTGGACATGCTGCTCCCTCGGGGTCGGCGACTTCCTCCGCCCAGCTTGCTGGGCGACGGGCCGGGACGGCCGGGAATGGTGGGCCGAACGGGACGGTTGTGCGGGAGGCGAAGGCAGTTGTTCAAATTGGAACCACGGGGTACGGTCGGAGCCGGACCAACCGGTTCAAATCTGAACCACACGACTCGGAGGCCGGCCATGCCGCAGACCGACACCGCCCGGACGCCGCTGCCCGCGCCCGCCACCGTGCGTTCCCGGGTGCGCATCCCGCTGGCGTTCCCGGACGGCTTCCGGGTCGAGGCCGAGGTGTTCACCTTCCACGGACTGGCGGACGGCGCCGAGCACCTGGCGCTCGCCCTCGGCGAGGTCGGCGACACCCCGCTGGTGCGGCTGCACTCCGAGTGCCTGACCGGCGACGTCTTCGGCTCGGCCCGCTGCGACTGCGGCCCTCAGCTGCGCGAGTCCGTGGAGCGGATCGCCGAGGCCGGCGGCTACCTGCTGTACCTCCGTCAGGAGGGCCGCGGCATCGGCCTCTACAACAAGCTGGACGCCTACGCGCTGCAGGACTCCGGCCTGGACACCTACCAGGCGAACACCGCGCTCGGGCTGCCCGAGGACGGCCGCGACTACACCGCCGCCGCCCAGATGCTCGGCACGCTCGGCGCCACCGGCATCCGGCTGCTCTCCAACAACCCCGACAAGGCCGGCCAGCTCTCCCGGCTGGGCATCACGGTGGCCGAGCGGGTGCCGACGGGCGTGCACCTCTCCGACAGCAACGTCCGCTACCTGCGCACCAAGGCGGACGGCACCTCCCGCACCGCCGGCCACGGCATCGAGTTCCTGTCGCTGGGCGCCTGACCGGGCTCACCTCACCCGAACGGCGCAGCGCGCGCGCGGCGGCCCCGTCCGCGTGGAAGCGTCGGGCGGTGGGCCGCGCCATCCGTCGCTGCACCCGCCCCGCGGCCCCGCCGGGTCTCCTCCCGGCGCGGACCGACCCGGGAGAGCGCCCGTGGAAACCGACTCCCTCACAGCCGAAGCCCTGCGCGAACTGCGCAGCCCCCGGCCCTACCCGGCAATCTCGCTGACCATGCCGACGCACCGCCGCGAGCCGGACAACGCCCAGGACGCGGTTCGGCTGAGGAACCTCCTCGCGGAGGCCGAGCGGCGCATCGACGCCGACCCGGAGGCCTCCCGGCAGGACCGCATCGAGCTGCACCGGCAGCTGGAGCGCGCGGTCGCCGAGGTGGACCTGCGGCACTCCCTGGACGGTCTGGTGGTGTACGCGACCCGCGACCAGCACCAGGTCTGGAGCCTGCCCCGCGAGGTGCCGGAGCGCGTCGTGCTGAGCGACACCTTCCTGACCCGCAACCTGGTCGCCGCCAAGGCGCAGGAGCGCCCGTACTGGGTGCTGGCGGTGGCCGCCGACCGGGCCACCCTGTGGAGCGGCGCCGGGCTCGCCCTGCACGAGCACGAGGCGGACGGCTTCCCGATGGAGCCGGAGGGTGTGGACTGGGACGTCCAGCGCGAGGAGCGCACCGGCGGCCAGCCCAGCACCTTCAGCGACGAGGAGACCCGGCGCTTCCTGCGCGCCGTGGACACCGCGGTCGGCGGCGTCCTCGGTGCGGACCGCCGCCCGCTGTTCCTGGTCGGCCTGCCCCAGGCGGTGTCCGCGCTGCAGGAGGCGGGCGCGGCGGCGGGCTCCGCGGTCGCGACCGTGCTCAAGGGCGGCCTCACCGACGGCCCGGACCGCACCCTGCTGCAGGAACTCGCCCCGGCGATGGCCCAGTTCACCGCACACGAGTCCGACCGGGTGGCGTCCGCGCTGGACTCGGCCCGCAGCCGCCGGGCCTTCGCGGCCGGCCTGGACGAGGTCTGGGAGGCCGTCTGCGAGGGCCGGGCCGAGATGGTGGCCGTCGAGGAGCACTTCCAGCGGACGATGCGCGTCGCCGACGGTCACCTCGCGCCGGTGGACGGCGACACGGCCGGCGGCTGGGAGGCCGGCGTCCGTGAGGACATCGTCGACGAACTCGTGGAGACCGCGCTGGACAAGGGCGCCGAGGTGGTCTTCCTGCCCGACGAGCAGCTCAGCGCGCACGACCGGATCGCCGCGGTGCTGCGCTACTGACCGCGGCCGACCGGCCGCCGCGGCCCCCGGCCCGCACCGCGCGGGTCGGGGGCCGCGGCGCACCCGCCCGGCGCAGCCCTACGCGCGGCGGGCCGCCCCGCGACGGAGGCTGGACGGGTCGTGTCCCCTCGGCCGAGCGTTCCAGGAGCCGCCATGTCCCCGCACCCCCGCCTTCGCTCCCTCACCGGGCCCACCGCCCGGGCCGGCGCGATCCTCGTCGCGGCCGCCGCCCTGACCGCGACGGCCGCGGCGTGCAGCTCGGAGAAGACGAAGGGCGGGATCAGCCCGGCGGTCGTGTCGGCCGCCGCGGAGGCCTCCCGGCACGCGGCCTCGGCCGCCGCCGAGGCCTCGGAGCTGGCCGGCGAGGACGCCTCGGCCGCCGCGTCGAGCGCCGCCGCGCTGATCTCGGAGGCCGCCCTGGCCCGGGCCGCGTCCGCCTCCGCGGCGGCGGCCTCGGTGGAGTCCCGGGCGGCCGCCTTCGAGTCCTCGGTGTCCGCGCAGGTGTCGAAGTCCCGGCAGAGTGCCAGTGCCGCGCTGAGCGGGGTGGCCGGCACCGGCAACGCGATCGGCGACGTGACGCTGACCGGTGTGCCCACCACCGCCACCGACGGCTTCCCGGCGGCCACCGTCACCATCACCAACTCCTCGTCGCAGAAGGCGAGCTATGCGGTGCAGGTGGACTTCGTGGACACCTCCGGCGCCACCGTGGAGACGGTGGTGGTCGGCACCGCGGACGTCGCCCCGGGCGAGCGCCGCACGGTGCTCGCGCACGGTGACCAGAAGGTGGACGCGGCGAGCGCCAAGGTCGTCCGGGCGCAGCGCTTCTAATCGGTGATCCGGCACGCGGCCGGGGTGCCGACCTGATGACCCGGCCCCATCCTGGGACCGGGGTTGATCCGCACCGGATGTCACCGGAGGTGACCGCACATGCTGGGACGAGGTACTGGTGATCCTGAGGCCGTCGTGATCGGCGCCGGCCCGTACGGACTGGCGGCGGCCGCGCACCTGCGGGGCGCCGGCGTGTCCTTCCGGGTGTTCGGTGAGCCGATGGCGGGCTGGCGCGAGCACATGCCCGCGGGGATGTTCCTCAAGTCGACGCCGCGGGCGTCCGGCATCTCCGACCCGTCGGGCCGGTACGGGTTCAACGACTTCCGCTCCCGCTCCGGCCGCGGCACGGTGGGTGACACGTACCCGATTCCGCTGGCCGAGTTCATCGAGTACGGCGAGTGGTTCCAGCGGCAGCGGGTACCCGAGCTGGAGCACACGCAGGTCACCGGGGTCGAGGGCGCGCCGGGCGGCTTCCGGGTCTCGTTGGAGGACGGCCAGACGGTGTCGGCCCGCTCGGTGGTGGTGGCGACCGGCTTGCGGCCCTTCGCGCACATCCCGCCCGAACTTTCCGCGGTGGTCGAGGCGGGCCGATGCTCGCACACCAGTGAGCACGCCGACCTGGCGAAGTTCGCGGGGCAGCGGGTGGCGGTGGTCGGGGCCGGTCAGTCGGCCCTGGAGAGCGCGGCTCTGCTGCACGAGGCCGGGGCCTCCCCCACCGTGGTGGTGCGCGGCCCCCGGCTGGTGTTCGGTGACACGCCGGACGCCGACGTGCCGTCCACCCGCCCGCTCACCGCCCGGGTGACCAAGCCGTCCAGCGGGCTCGGCCCGGGGTGGGGTCTGCGCGCCTACACCGACATCCCCTGGGCCTTCCGGTTCCTGCCGGACGAGGCGCGGGCCGTCCGGGTCCGCAAGGTGCTCGGCCCGGCCGGGGCATGGTGGCTGCAGGACCGGGTGGACGGGCAGTTCCCGGTGCTCACCAGGCACCCGCTGGCGGCGGCCGAGGCGGTCGACGGCACCGTCCGGCTGAGCCTCGAAGGCCCGACCGAACTGCTGGAGGCGGACCACGTCCTGGCGGCCACCGGCTACCGGGTGGACGTGGCGCGGCTCGACATCCTGGACGAAGGACTGCGCCGGGCCGTACGCCGTACGGAGCGGGGCGCACCGCGGCTGGCCCCAGGCTTCGAATCCTCGGTACCGGGCCTGTACTTCACCGGGCTGGCGGCGGCCGACACCTTCGGACCGGTAATGCGGTTCGTCTGCGGCACCCGCTTCGCGGCCCGACGGATCGGCCACCACATCGCCGCCCGCAGCAGTACTGCGTAGAAGGCGGGTCGACCACCAGGGGCCTGTGAGGCCTCTGGTGGTCGACCAGCGCCTCTGAGGCACTCGCCCTTGGCGCTCGATCAGGAGTGGAGGGTGGTGCGCAGGAGGCGGTAGGGGGCGGACAGGCTGAAGCGGAGCAGTGCCATGGCGGCGGGGGCCGGGTCGTCCGAGGCGAACCAGGCATGCTCGGTATGCGGCTCCGGCCACAGGCCCCAGGGGCGGCAGCGGTCCTGCCAGGCGCCGGACAGCGCGGAGAGGGTGTCGAGCCGGCCCATCCGGAAGCGTCGCGGGCGCTGGGGAGCGGCCGGGACCCGGCGGCCGGTGAGCGACAGGTGGAGGGCCCGGACGACGTCCACCCCGTCCACCGTCTCGAACAGGCGGAACTGGGCGCCGTTGCGTGGGTTGAAGTCCACCAGCTTGTAGCGGTCGTCGCGCCGGTCGTAGCGCCAGTCCAGGTCGGCGGTGCCGCAGTAGCCGATGGCCTCGCAGAAGTCGGCGGTCAGTGCGGCGAGTTCGGGGTTGGACCGGGTGTGGCCGCGGGTGGTGACGCCGGTCTCCGGCGGCCACGAGCGGTCCTTGACCCCGGTGAAGACGACCAGCGGCCTGCCGCCCGGGCCGCAGCACAGGTGGGCGATCCAGTCCTCGGCGCAGGCCTGCGGGACGTACTCCTGGAGCAGCAGCGAGAGCGGGCCGTCGGACGGGCACGCGGCCAACAGGGCCGCTTCGTCGGGCACGATCGTGGTGTGGCTGACGGCCGGCCTGGCCAGCCGGGTGAAGGGGGCGAGGTTCTTCAGGACCACCGGGTAGCCCCACTCGCTCGCCGTTGCGAGGAGTTCGCCGCGGTCGGCGGGGGTGCAGGCGCGGGGGGTGGCCACGCCGTGCGCCCGGCAGAGCTCGCGGAGCCCGCCCTTGTCGGCGAGCCGGCGCGGCAGTCCGGGCGGTACCGGCGGCAGCAGGAAGTACGGGGCGAGTTCCTCCTGGTGCTCGGCGAGCAGCACGGCCGCCTCGTCGTCGGTGGGCACCGCGACGCTGCGGCGGCCGATCGCCCGGCCGGCGGCGAGCAGTTGGGCGACCAGGACCTCGGCGGGTTCGCAGCCGGTGCCGGGCCGGGCGAAGGCCCGGCGCACGTAGCGGGAGAGCGCGGTCGGGGTGAGCGGGTCCTCCACCATGGCGTACACCGGTACCCCGGCCCGGCCGAGCGAGCGGGCGGCACCGGTGGCGCCGTATGCGTCCGGGTACCTGCCGACCTTGACCAACAGCGCGGGTACCGCGCGGTCCAGTTCGGGCCTGTGGGCATGCATCGGTGTCCACCTCCTTGAGTGGGTCAGCGCTGCCAGACGGCGACCCAGCCGACGTTCAGCCGGGCGGAGTCGACACCGGACGGCGGCGCGACCTGGAAGCCGACCGCCAGGTTGATCACCAGTTCCATGGCGACGTGCGGGATCGCGGCCGGTTCGGTGACCTGGAAGCGCTGAACGCCGTCGACGTACCAGGTGACCGAGTCGGGCTGCCAGTCGACGGCGTACACGTGGTAGCCGTCGGCGAAGTCGCGGGGGCCGTAGCTGTTGCCGATGTGGGTGTCGCTGCCGTCGGGGGCGCGCCAGTGCAGGTTGGCGGAGACCTGGGTCGCCGTGTTGATGAACTCCACGATGTCGATCTCGGGTGGGGTGCCGCGGGTCTCCGCCGGGATCAGCCAGAAGGCGGGGAACATGCCCTCGGCCTCGGCGGGCACCTTGATGGCGGCGGCGTAGTAGCCGTAGGTGAAGGTGTGCCGCGGGGTGCCGTCCCAGTGGTCCCGGCCGGTGGTGACCATGCCGGAGGTCCAGGGGTAGGTCTTGCCATCGGTGCCGTGGGTCTCCCGGCGCTGGGCGGTGAGGGTGAGGTTGCCGTCGGCGACGGACACCTGGCCGGGCAGGTACCACTCCAGCTCGTGGTTCCCCGCGTTGGTGCAGCCGCCGATGTTCCAGTCGTAGCAGGTGGTCCAGTCCTTGGTGTTCAGGCGGGAGCCGTTGAAGTCGTCGTGGAAGACCAGGTGCCAGGCGCCCGGCAGGTTCGGCGGTTCGGTCGCCTGCACGGTGCCCTCGCTTTCCGCTCGGGCGTTCGGCGCCGGGGAGGTCAGGGCGGTCGGATCTGCGCAGGCGGCGGCTCCGGCCAGCAGGCAGGCCGCAGCCAGTGCGCCGGCCCGCAGCGACGGGCCGCGGTGCCGGCCGGTCGGCGGGGGCGGTGCCGGCCGGGCGAACCGGTTCGCCGGGTCGGGCGGCGGCCGCCGCCGCGGGTAGGGCAGCACCAGCAGCGTGGTGAGGACCGCGAGCACCACCAGCACCCTTCGGGCGGTGAACGTGTGGGTGAGCAGCATCGGGGTGGCGGCCGCCGTCGCGAGGACGGTGCTGCAGGCGAGGGCGGGCACCACGGCGGTCAGGGGGGCCTGCCGGACGCCGGCGGGCCAGCGGCAGCGCAGCACCAGGGCCGTGCCCGGCACGGCCAGTACGGCGACGGCCGCGGTGGCGGCCCGCACCGGGCCGGCGTTCAGGGTGGTCGCGGCCACCCCGGCCCAGGCGAGCAGGGCGAGCGCGAGGCGCAGGTAGGGGCCGGCAATCACGGCTGCCTCTCTTCGGGCTGGGGCTGGTTCTCGATGCCTCCGGCCGGTGCGACCCCGGTGGGACCGTCGGTGGACGGCGCCACGTACTGGTAGACCACCGCGTCGGGACCGGTGTACACGGCGCGGAACTCCGGTGAGCCGGCCGCGAGATCGGCCAGCCGGCGGACGGTGTCCTCGGGCAGCACCCCGGTCAGCCGGCAGTCGGCGATCTGGGCCCGGGTGAGGACGAGGTAGGACGGGCCGGCCACCACCGGGTAGGTCAGCTCCCGGCGTAGCACCGGCAGCGGGTCGGCCAGCATGCGGCGCTGCTCCTCCTCCGGGAGCTGGCTGAGCACGATCCGGGTGCGGTCCTCGTCGTAGTGCATTTCGCCGCCGGGGAGGGCGGTGCCGGTGGCGAAGACGATGCGGGTGCCCGCCGGGGCGTCCGTGGTGACCAGGCGCAGTGCCTCGACCTCCTGCGGGGTGAAGTACTTCAGTGCTTCCTTGCTGTA
Organism: Kitasatospora sp. NPDC085879; assembly: GCF_040686255.1. Lineage (NCBI taxonomy): Bacteria > Bacillati > Actinomycetota > Actinomycetes > Kitasatosporales > Streptomycetaceae > Kitasatospora > Kitasatospora sp. NPDC085879. Next base: position 64,564 of record NZ_JBFBJZ010000009.1, read on the forward strand.
GTAGTTGCCGAACATGCCGAGGGCCAGCACGGTGGCTGCGACGGCGGCGAGGGCGCGGTGCAGCACGGGACGGCGGCCGTCGCGCAGGAGGACCGTGGCGGCCAGGAAGGCGGTGGCCGGGAGCACGAAGAGGTAGGCGCGCAGGATCATCTCGCCGCCGTAGCCGTTGCCGAGCAGCAGGGGCAGTGGACCGAACAGGACGGCGACCAGGCCGGTGCGCCGTACCCACCGGTGGCCGATCAGCGAGATCAGGGCGAGCAGGCCGATCGTCCCGGACATGCCGAGGGACAGCCAGCCGACCGCCACCTGGTCCGGCGCCACGGTGCCGAGTTTCAGCTGATTGGGCGGACGGACGTTGCTTTCGGCCGCGGTGAGGCCGGCGATCAGCCCGCCGATGTTCTGCGACAGGTAGGGGCGGGCGACGGTGACGTCCCAGGCGAAGGTCATCCCGACGGCGGCCGCCAGCACCGGCAGCACCGTCCTGCGGTTGCGGCGGCGCAGGCAGAGCATGGCGAGGACGCTGATCGTCATCACCGGGGTCAGCGGGTGCGAGACGACGATGCCCGCGAGCACCACCACGACCATGGCGTACCAGCCGAGCCAGGGTGTCCGGGCGGTGAGCGCGGTGGACGCCGGCTGCCCTTCGGCCGCGGTCTCCGCCGCCCGGCGCGCCTCGGCCATCCGTCCCAGCACCAGCGCGAGCAGCAGCACGAACAGCACGAAGACGAAGGCCTGCGGCGCGAAGTAGTCCTGACCGACCCAGGAGATCGAGTAGAAGAGCCAGACACCGCCCCAGACGAGGCGTCGGCTGTCGGTGATCGCGCGGTAGAGCAGCAGCAGCGGGCCGAGCAGCAGCAGATTGGTCAGCAGCGGCCACCACGACGCGTAGCCGAGCGCGGAGTGCAGGCCGGTGGCCCGCAGGAAGAGCACGTTGAGCTGGAAGAAGCCGGGCCACTCGTTGTAGATCTCCAGCCCGCCGGCGTTCGGCACGGTGCCGTCGTGCCGGAGCATCGCGTCGACTACCGCGACGTGCTTCCACGCCCAGGCGTAGCGCAGCGTGGGATAGAGCACGCTCGGGGTGGCGTGGATCACGGTGATCAGCGCGACCACGTACGCCGCGGCCCAGGCCTGCGGGATGCGCGGCCGGTAGAGCACGGCGAGGAAGCCGGCGAGCAGGAGGGCGAAGCTTGCCCAGTAGAACGGCGGCAGGACCTGGAGCAGGCCGAGGTCGCCCATCCGGTCGAGCCGCGCGCCGCGCAGGGCGAGCACCCACAGCACGATCGCCGCGGGCAGCGCTCCGACGGTGAGCCAGGCCGCGGGGCCGCGGCCGCCGGCCGCCCGGGCCAGCAGCGCCGACGGCGGGCGGCGTTGTGCGGGCGGGTCGGCCGGGCCGGCGGCTCCGGCAATCTGCTGGTCAACCATCGAGGGCCCTCTCCGGACAGTGGGCGTGGCGGCACGGGCGGTGGTCAGTCCTTGGGCGGACCTCCGACCGGGGTGCCGATGAAGCGGGTGAACCGGCGGTAGGTCCGCCAGCCACGGGTGTAGAGGCTCTCCCGGATCGGGCCGATGCGGCTGCCGCGGCCGGCCGTCCAGTCGTCGAAGACGCTCTCCGGGGTGTCGCTGCGGACCATCAGCCGGCAGATCCGCATCGGGTCGTCGGTCGCGGAGCTGAACTTGTTCTCCACGGCGGTCGCCGACGTCCATCCGACGGCGCGGACCTGGCGGCGCACTGCAGGGCTGGAGTACCCGTGCGGGTAGGCGAAGGCGGTCACGGTGTGCCCGACCGCGTCCTCCAGGCGTTTCTTGCTGCCGGCGATCTCGTCGGCGCGCCGCTGGCCGTAGACGGTGTCGAGCTGGGCGTGGGTCTGGGAGTGGCCGCCGATCTCCACGCCGAGCGCGTCCAGGGTGCCCACCTGGCGCCAGTTGAGCATCTGCGTCTCGGGCAGCAGGCTGCCGCTGGGGCGTCCGCCGGGCGGGTGGATGGCGCCGACAGTCACGTAGAGGGTGGCCGGCAGGCCGCGTTCGGTGAGGATCGGGGCGACCGTCCAGTAGAAGTCGGCGTAGCCGTCGTCGAAGGTGAGCACCGCGGCGTTCGAGGGCGGCGGCGGGCCGCCGTGCAGGGCTGCGACCAGCCTGCGCAGCGGGACGACGGTCAGGCCGGCGTCGGCGATCCGGTCGAGCTGCTCGCGGAACGTCTTCGGGGAGACCGTGTAGGGCGCGATCCAGTCCGGCGGGTCGTCCGAGACCGAGTGGTACAGGAAGACGGGGACGGCTCTCATCGCGGGCTCCTCGCCGGCCGGAGGGCGGGCACGGACGGCCGGGGCAGCAGCAGGGCGGCGCGGCCCACGGTGTAGCCCAGCAGGGTGATTCCCGCCCCGGCGCAGAGCGCGCCCGCGGAGCGGAGGTCGGCCCGGCGCAGACTGCGCAGCACGGCTGAGGGCAGCGCGTGCCGCAGGTAGCGGCGCTCGGAGGCCAGTGCCGGGCGCGGCCCGGTGTGCTGCGCGACCACGGCCTTGGAGCGGCCCTCGGCGTAGCAGCGGGCCCGGAAGTACGCCCAGGTGGCCCGGGTGGGCGGGACGTGATGGTGGACGACGGCGGCCGGTTCGTAGCGCAGCACCGCCCCCGGGTGGCGGGCGGCCAGCCGTAGGCAGAACTCGGTCTCCTCGCAGCCCACCGGCCGGGTGCCGATGCGGCCGAGGTCGAGCCGGAAGCCGCCGGCCGAGACCGCCACGGCCCGCCGGAAGGACATGTTGGCGCCGGTGAAGTTGCGGATCGCGGCGGGCCGTTCGGGCAGGCCGCGGTAGGAGCAGCCGACCACCCAGTCGAACTCGCCGGGGAACCAGCCGGGCCGGCCGGTCTCCCAGCGCGGCCGGACCAGCCCGCCGACGCCGAGCACCTCCGGGTCGCGGTAGCCGGCCAGCAGGCGGCTGCTCCAGTCGGGAGCGGCCACCGCGTCGTCGTCGAGGAAGGCGACGACGTCGCCGCTGACGGCGCGGACGCCGGTGTTGCGGGCCCCGGACAGGCCGCGGCGCTGCTCGTTGCGGACGACCCGGACGCCGGGCCAGTGCCGTTCGGCGCGGCGGGCGAGTTCGGGGCAGTGGTCGATGACGAGCAGCAGTTCCTCCGGGGGCCGCTGCTGGCCGCGGACGGACTCCACGGCCGCGCACAGGTCGTCCCAGCGGTCCAGGGTGTACGCGCAGATGACGACCGAGAGGCTGGTGCGCGTGTCCGGTGGGGTGGTCATGCCCGACTCCCTTCGGGGGCCTTCATCCAGCGTGGCAGAGTGAGCAGCAGCGGCACGGCGACGGCGCAGCAGGCGAGCAGCCAGGCCAGGCCGACACCGGTGAGTCCGTACCGCGGCAGCAGGACGAAAGTGAGGCCGACGGTCAGGACGCACTGGGCGACCTGGACGCCGATGAGCAGGCGGAGGTTGCGCCGGACCCTGGCGACGTCGATGGCGACGATGATCAGGACGGTGGGCAGCGAGGCGACGGCCATCAGCCGCAGGACGGGGGTGCCGTACCGGGCGTAGTCCGGACCGAAGAGGGAGAGGATCCACGGCGCCGCGACCACCACGACGGCGGTGGCGGCGAGCACCAGCAGCCCGGCGTGGCGGAGCATCCGCCGGGCGAGCTCGGGGAGCCGCTCCGGGGCGTGGGCGCCCTCGACTACGAGGGAAAAACCCATGCTGAGCACGGCGATGTTGAAGGTGTCGGCGATGATCCAGGCCAGCGAGTAGTACGCGTTCTGGGCGGCGCCGAGGTGGGCGAGCACGGTCAGCGGCAGCACCGTGTAGGTGGTGATGCCGGCGAGCTTGCCCAGGTAGTCGGCGGTGGCGTAGCGCTTCACCCGGCCCGGCATCGGGGCGCCCTCGCGGTCGGCGCGCTGGTGGGCCGGGATCGCGTGGCGGAACAGCACGGAGTTGGCGATCAGGATGGCCAGCACCAGGGCGACGGCCCACGAGGTGAGGATGCCGGTACCGATGGCGAGGGCGGCGCAGGCGGCGAGGGCGCCGGCCTTGGCGGCGGCGAAGATCACGTTCTCGCCGAGGACCCAGCCGGTGCGGCGCAGGCCGGTGAGGGCGCCGTCCTGGAGGTCGAAGATGGAGTAGCCCGCGGCGGCGATGACGAAGGCGGTGCCGAGCAGGGGCGAGCGCAGGAAGTCCAGGCTGGGGGCGACGATCGGGACGATCAGCAGGAAGCCGACGGCTGCCAGTGCGCTGAACACGCCGGCGATCGCATAGGACCGCAGGACGAACCGCCCTGTGTGCCGCCCGGCACGCGGGACGAACCGGACGAGGACGTCGCCGAGGTTGAACCGGCCGAGGGCGGACATCAGGGCGGCGACCGAGAGCGCCGCGTAGCTGGTGCCGACGGTCTCGGCGCTGTACCAGCGGGTGGCGAAGATCCAGAACAACGCGCCGAGCCCGGCCGCGAGCACCGCGCTGGCGGCCAGGATGTGCCCGTTGCGCAGCAGCGGCTCGCCCGCGGTCCGCCGGAGCATGGCCGTGGTGCGAGCCCGCAGCAGCGCGCGGTAGGTGCACTCGCAGGGCAGCGGCAGCGGGCACGAGCACGCGCGGGCCGGTGCGGTGCGGCGGCGGGTCAGTTCCGGTATCACGGCCGGCCACCGCCATGTGTCCGTCGGCGCCTGCGGCTGACGAGGTAGCTGAACGGCCCGACGAGCAGGCCGCGGCATTGCAGTCGGACGAGCTCGCGCGGGGCCGGCGTGCTGTCGGGGCGGCGCCGGCCCGGGGCCAGCGGAAGCATCGCCGGCAGGCCGCGGACGAGGTCGGCCAGCATGGCCGGGCGGTGGGCGACGACGGCGGCCAGGAAGGCGCCGTAGCCGACGCCGTAGCCGTACACCTGGGAACGGAGGGCCGACGGGGTGCGGCGGTGGCGGTGCCAGACCAGCGCGTCAGGCGCGTAGGCGACCAGGCGGCCAGTGGTGAGGACGCCGAGGAAGGCCAGCAGGTCCTCTCCGCCGCGGGTGGGGGTGCCGGCACCGGTGGCCTCGTCGAAGCCGCCGATGGCTCGCAGGGCCTCGGTGCGGAAAGCCATGTTGGCACCGGTGCCGAAGCGGCTCACGGTATAGGGGACGGGCGGGTCGCCGCCCTGGTCGGCGAGCGACCAGATGCGCGGGGCGAAGCCGCGGGAGAAGCCGCAGTGGAGTTCGAAGGCCACTTGGGAGGGCGTGTCCAGTTCGGCGGGCAGGACCAGGCCGGTGACGCAGCCGATCCGGGCGTCGGCCCGGAAGGTCTCCAGCAGGGCGCGCAGCCAGCCGGGGTCGGGCAGGGTGTCGTCGTCGGTGAAGGCGCACACCTCGCCGGTGGCGGCGGCCAGGCCGGCGTTGCGGGCCCGCGAGACCCCGGGCGCGGGCTCGCACAGGTAGCGGATGCGGTCGGCGTACCGGTCGCGGATCAGGTCGTGGGTGGCGAGGTCGCTGGGGGCGTTGTCGACCAGCAGAAGTTCGGCGTCGGCGGGTGCCGCCTGCAGCAGGGCGTCCAGGCACGGCGGGAGCAGTTCGGTGCGGTCGCGGGTGCAGACGATCACGGTGAGCGAGGGCAGGGCGGCGGCCGCGGGCGGCGGGGTGACGGGCGTGGCACCGAGTGCGGTGCCGGCGGCGAGCAGGGCGGCCCGCAGCCCCGAGGTGTCCCCGGGGGCGGCGGTCACGGTGACCATGCCGAGCGGGTGGCTGTGCCGCCGGACGAGGGCCAGCACGGGGCCGCCCGCTGGCGGCGGAGCGGCCGCGCCTCCGGGGACCTTCAGCTCCGAGGGGTGGGCGAGGTCGAGGTCGACGATCGTGGCCGGCGGGTCGGGCAGTACGGCGGCGGCCGGGGTCATCATGGTAATCACTCTCCGATCCGTGCACCGCGCTGGTGCCAGAGGCTGCGGAGGTAGCCGAAGGGGCCGTACAGCAGGCCCTGCAGTTCCCGCCACCCGAGGCCGGGCACGGGTTCGGGGCCGCAGTTCTCGGCCGCCCGTCGGCGGTGGACGGTCTGCCACTGCCACAGGCCCCGGGGCAGCCGGCGGAGCAGGTCGCCCAGCACCTCGGGCCGGTGAGCGACGGCAGCGGTCAGGTAGGCGCCGAAACCGACCCCGAAGTTGAAGACCTGCCGGGCCAGTGCCTCGTCGGTGCGCGGGTGGCAGTGCCAGACGATCGCCTCCGGCTGGTAGGCGATGTCGTGGCCGCTGTTGTAGACGGAGAAGAAGGCGTAGAGCTCCTCGCCACCCCGGGCCGGGGTGCCGGCGCCGGTGGCCGGGTCGAAGCCGCCGACGGCGCGCAGCACCTCCGTCCGGAAGGCCATGTTCGCGCCGGAGCCGAAGCGACCGACGGAGAAGCGCTGCAGCGGGTCGGCGTTCGCGTCGTGCAGTGACCAGCTGCGGGCCGCGAAGCCGCGGGAGTAGCCGCCGTAGCTCTCCAGCGCGGCCTGTGCGGCGGTGTCGAGTTCGGCGGGCAGCACCAGGCCGGTGACACAGGCGGTCCGGTCGTCGGCCAGAAAGGCCTCGGCGAGAGCGGTCACCCAACCGCGGTCGACGAGGAGGTCGTCGTCGGCGAAGGCGCAGATCTCCCCGCGTGCCGCCGCCAGCCCGGCGTTCCTCGCGCGGGCCGAGCCCTGCTCGGGCTCGCACACGTAGCGGACACGGTCGCTGTAGTGCTCCAGCACCAGGTCGCGGGTGCCGGTGCCGTCCGGCGCGTTGTCGACCACGACCACCTCGACGTACGGGTAGTCGGTGCGCAGCAGCGAGTCGAGGCAGTGCCGCAGCGAGTCCGGCCGGTTGCGGGTGCAGACCACGACGGTGACGGTGGGCGCTTCCGCAGGCACCCGCGGCGGCCCGGTCCGGCGGGGACGCGCCGCGAGTGTCGCGGTGGACAGGGCGGGAACGCGCAGTTCCCGGTGGGCGGCTTCGACCAGCGCCCGGCGCAGCGTGGCGGGATCGCCTGCTGTACCGGTGGCCTGGACCAACCCGAGCGGGTGTCCGTGCAGCCGCACCAACGCCAACACGCGGCCGTCCGGGTCGACGGGGCCGAGACCGCCGGGCGCACGCAGGCGTCCGGGCTCGTCCAGGTCCAGCTCGACCACCCGGACGGGGGTGTAGAGCGTTTCACGGGCGGCAGTGCGCGGGCAGGCAGCCGGGGTGCGCCGGTCGTAGCCATTCATCACAGCTCCCCCACGGCGGCGGGCGCCGAGGACTTGGCACCGGGACGCTCGGCGATCAGGGTCCGCAGCACCCGTCGGCCGTCGGAGACGGCGTGGAGGTGCGAGCGACCGCTGCGGCGGGGAAGTTCGAGGCTCGGGACCTCTGCGATGCGCAGGCCCGAGCGGAGGGCGTGCGCGATCATCTCGGCCTCGATCTCGAAGCCGGACGAGCGCAGCCGGAGTTCGTCCAGGAAGCTGCGGCGGAACGCGCAGTACCCGTAGCAGAGGTCGGTCAGCATCGTGTGGTAGAGCCGGTTGACCACCGTGATCAGGGCGCGGTTGCCGAGCGAGCGGATGCGGGTGAGGTCGAGGGAGCCGCCGCCGGCGATGCAGCGCGACCCCTTGACGAAGTCGTACCCGTTGTCGAGGAAGTGCAGGTAGTGCGGGATCTCGCCGGGCCACATGGAGCCGTCGGCGTCCATCATGACGATGTACTCGCCGGTGGCGGCGGCGAAGCCGGTGCGCAGCGCGTTGCCCTTGCCGGGGCCGGTCTGCTGGACGTTGCGCACGGTGGGCAGGCAGTGCCGGGCCATGGCGAGGGTGGCATCGCTGGACGAGCCGTCCACCAGGATGACCTCGTCCACACAGCGGGGGATCTGCTCGAACACCCAGGGGATGTTGCGGGCCTCGTTGTGGGCCGGCACGACCAGGCTGACGGTGTGCCGAGTGGGGATGTCCCCGGCCCTGCGCATCGGCTGCGGCTCTGCCGAACGATCGGTGGATCGCCGCATGGGCATGCCGTTGCGGGTCGGGTGCGGCTGTTGCGGGTCGGAAGGCATGGTGGTGCTCATCGCGAGCGGCCTCTCGGGAGGCGGCAGGGCACACGTGTGCCCGCGGAGGAAGGGTGGAGACTGATCAACGACGCTCGGGCTGCGTCCCCCGCGGCCTCGGTGAGCCCCCCGGGCCCTGCCCCTAGAATGCGTCGGTCGTCTCGGGCGCACGGAGCGCCGACGGTGACGGCCGGTACCTGGCATCCCGCCGTAGCGGTACCGGTTGCAGCCATCATCCTCATGGCAGTCACGCCGAGTCAAGGACTTTGGGGCGGTTTATCTGAAATGCCCGATTTTTCGACGGCGGGTCGACGATCCCTCACTCGGTGAGGTCGATCGCCTCCGGCAGATTGGCCTCGGCGATCCGGCGGGCGATCTCGCCGGGGCGGACGGGGCGACCGAAGTGCCAGCCCTGCGCCCAGTCGCAGCCCATCAGCCGCAGTCGCTCGGCGTCGGCACGGTTCTCCACGCCCTCGGCGGTGACGGTCAGCCCCAGGGTGTGCGCGAGCGAGACGAGTCCGCTGACGATCCGCCACCCGAGGTGGGTGTCCTTGGCCGGGTCGTGCAGGTCGCCGACGAAGGAACCGGCGATCTTCAGGCCGGAGACCGGCAGGTCCCGCAGGTAGGCGAGGTTCGACCAGCCGGTGCCGAAGTCGTCCACGGCGAGCGACACGCCGAGGTCGACCAGGCCGTGCAGCGACTTCAGCGCCTCGTCCTCGGGGCCGACCACGGTGGACTCGGTGATCTCCAGCTGCAGCTTGTCGGGCTGCAGTCCGCTCGTCCGGAGGATACGGTCGAGGTCTGCGACGAGTCCGGCGTTGCGGGCCTGACGGACCGCCAGGTTGACGTTGAGCTGCGGCGCCCGGTCGCCGAACCGCCGTACCCAGTCGGCCGCCTGACCGCAGGCCTGCTCAAGCACCCAGCGGCCGAGTGGCATGATCAGCCCGGTCTCCTCGGCGGTGCCGACGAACTCCTCCGGCCCGAGCACACCGAGCTGCGGGTGGCGCCAGCGGACCAGCGCCTCGACCGCGGCGAGCGAGCCGTCGGCGAGGTTGACCAGCGGCTGGTAGTCGATGAAGAACTCGCCGCGGTCCAGTGCGGAGGGCATCCGGACGGACACCGCGTACCGGCTGACCGCGCGGGCGTTCTCCTTGGGGTCGAACAGCGTCCAGCGGCCGCGGCCGGCCTCCTTGGCCCGATAGAGCGTCAGGTCGGCGGCCCGGACGGCGGCGCCCGGGGTGGTGGTGGCGACCCGCCGCTCCAGCACGCCGACGCTGGCGCCGACCGCGAGCTTGTGGTCGCCGACGATGACCGGTTTGGCCAGTGCGGCGAGCACCGTCTTGGCCGCGGCCACCGCCTCCTGCTCGCCCCGGCAGTTCTCCAGCAGCACCACGAACTCGTCGCCGCCGAGCCGGGCCACCATGTGGCCGAGCGGGGTGAGCGCGGCGTCCAGCCGGCTGGCCACCGCGGTGAGCAGCTGGTCGCCCATGTCGTGGCCGAGGCTGTCGTTGACCACCTTGAAGCCGTCGAGGTCGACGTAGCACAGCCCGAAGCGGGCGCCCGGCTCCGGCTCCTCGAAGAGCCGCTCCAGCCGCTCGAAGAAGGCCGCGCGGTTCGGCAGGCCGGTGAGCGGGTCGTGGGTCGCCTGGTGGCGCAGCCGCTCCTGCAGCCGGTAGCGGTCGGTGATGTCCTCCAGCATGGCGACCTGGTACTTGGGGATGCCGTCGGCGTCGCGGATCAGCGAGACGGTCAGGTGCGTCCAGACCACCTCGCCGTCGCGCCGGTAGTACGGCTTGTCGACCTGGAAGTACTCGCGCTTGCCGCTGATGAGGTCCCCGTAGGCCTCCCAGACGCCCGGGGTGTCCTCGGGGTGGACGAGGTCGCCGACCCGGCGGCCGGCCATGTCCTCCGGGCCGACGCCGAAGATCTCCCCGATGGCCTTGTTCACGGCCAGGATGTTGCCCTCGACGTCGCCGATGCCGATGCCGATCGCGGCGCTCTCGAACAGGGCGCGGAAGCGCGCCTCGGACTCGCGCAGGGCGCGCTCGACGCCGTGCCGGGCGGTGTCCGCGGCCAGCCGGATCGCCTCCTGCTCGCGCAGCGTCCGCTCGCGCAGGGCGGCCGCCCAGCCGGCCGCGAAGGCGCCGGAGAGCATCGGGCCGGTGCCGTCGGTGGCGGGCTGCCGGTGCAGGATCTCCACGGCCCGGGCGAGCACCTCGGGGTCGGTGAAGTGGGCGTCGACCAGCATCGCGCCGGCCTGCCGGGCCGGGGCGGCGTCGAAGGGCCGGGCCCGGCGGGCGCGGTCGAGCAGGTCGGCGGTGCGGTCGACCAGGCTGTCGACCACCCGCGGGTGGACGGCGTCGCCGTGGCCGGCGCCGAGCAGCCGGGCCCATTCCTCGCGCAGGCCCCCTGCGCTTCGGGCCCCCACCGGCAGCCGGTCGCTCACGGCAGTCGTCCGACGCCGGCCACACCCGTCATCCGCTCCGGATGCGGGCCGACCGCCTCCGGGACGTCCGGCCGCCACTCGGGCAGGTAGACCAGGCCCGGCTCGACCAGGTCGAAGCCGTCGAAGAAGGCCTCGATGGCGTCCCGGCCGCGCATGGTGAGCGGGGTCGGGGTGCGCCGGTAGAGGTCCTGGTGGGCGCCGGCCTGGTCCGGCCGGCCCTCCAGGGAGGCGTGCGAGAGCACCAGGGCGCTGCCGGGCGGGAGCGCGTCGCGCAGTCTGGCGACGAGCTTGTGCGGGTCGTCGTCGTCGGGCACGAAGTGCAGCACGGCGACCAGCATCACCGCCACCGGCTCACCCTCCGCGAGCAGCGCGGCCGGCTCGGGGCGGGCGAGCAGGTCGTCGACGTACCGCAGGTCGGCCTGGACGACGCTGCTCGCCGGGTCGTCCTGGAGCAGCAGGCGACTGTGCGCGACGGCGACGGGGTCGTTGTCGACGTACACCACCCGGGCGTCGGGGGCGACCTGCCGGGCGGCCTCGTGGACGGGGCCGAAGGTGGGGATGCCGGAGCCGATGTCCAGGAACCGGGTGATGCCCGTCTCGGCGAGGTGCTGGACGGCACGCCGCAGGAAGGCCCGGTTGGCCCTCATGATCTGCGGGAGCTCCGGCCAGAGTTCGACCGCCTTGCGGGCCGTCTGCCGGTCTGCCTCGAAGTTGTGCGAGCCGCCGAGGTAGTAGTCGTACATGCGGGCCGCGTTGGGCTTCTCGAGGTCTGTTCCGGCGGGCACCCAGTCCGGTTGCCGCATGACGGCACCCCCTCCGGTTCAGGAAAAAGCCAACAACTCGACATGATTTTCCTATGATCTGATCTTCCTTGCAAGCGGAACGGAAGTTCCCGGCTCCACCACCGCACATCCCCGGATTCCTTACGCCGCGCGGTTCCTGACGCATTCGGCGGACAATGGTCCTGATGGCCGGACGAATAGAGGACTACGCCCTCATCGGGGACCTCCAGACCGCCGCCCTTGTGGGCCGTGACGGTTCGGTCGACTGGCTGTGCCTGCCCCGCTTCGACTCCCCCAGCTGCTTCGCCGGGCTGCTCGGCGACGGGCGGCACGGCGCGTGGCGGCTCGGGCCCGCCGCGGGCGGAGTCTGCACCCGGCGGCGCTACCTCGACGACAGCCTCGTCCTGGAGTCGCTCTGGGCCACCCCCGACGGCACCGTCCGGGTGCTCGACTTCATGCCGCAGCGCGACCGCGTCCCGCAGCTGGTGCGGATCGTCGAGGGGGTCTCCGGCGCCGTGCCGATGCGCGGCGAGCTGCGGCTGCGGTTCAACTACGGCCGGGTCGACCCCTGGGTGCGCCGCACCGAGCACCACCGGGTGGCCGTGGCCGGCCCGGACTCCGCCTGGCTGCGGGTGCCGCCCGGGGTGCACACCTACGGCCAGGACGGCTCCACCGCCTCCGACTTCACCGTCTCCGCGGGCGAGCGGGTGTCCTTCGTGCTGACCTGGCAGCCCTCGCACATGCACGCCCCGCCGCGCACCGACCCGCTGCGGGCGCTGGCCGGCACGCTGGACGGCTGGCAGCTCTGGGCGTCCGGCTGCCGCTACGACGGCGAGTGGCGACGCGCCGTGCTGCGCTCGCTGATCACCCTGAAGGCGCTCGCCTACGAGCCGACCGGCGGCATCGTCGCGGCGCCGACCGCCTCGCTGCCCGAGGTGCTCGGCGGCGAGCGCAACTGGGACTACCGCTTCTGCTGGCTGCGCGACTCCAGCCTCACCCTCTCGGCACTGCTGCGCGGGGGCTTCCGCGAGGAGGCGGCCGCCTGGCGCAAGTGGCTGCTGCGGGCGATCGCCGGCGACCCGGGCGACCTGCAGGCCGTCTACGGGGTGGCGGGCGAGCGGGGGCTGCCCGAGGTCGAGGCCGACTGGTTGCCCGGGTACGGCGGTTCGACACCGGTGCGATTCGGCAACGTCGCCGTCCGGCAACTCCAACTCGACGTCTACGGCGAGGTGGTGGACACGATGTACCTCGCGCTGCGGGCCGGCATCCCGATGGAGCGCCAGGTCTGGAGCCTGCTGCGGATACTCATGGCCTACCTGGAGAAGCACTGGACGGAGCCCGACGAGGGCCTGTGGGAGGTCCGCGGCGCCCGGCGGCACTTCGTGCACTCCAAGGTGATGGCCTGGGTGGCCGCCGACCGCGCCCTGAAGATGGCCGAACTCACCGGCCTGCCCGCGCCCGTGGAGCGCTGGCGGGAGATGCGCGACGCGGTGCACGCGGACGTCCTCGAGAACGGCGTCGACCGCCGCCGCGGCCTGTTCGTCCAGCACTACGGCGGACGGGAGTTGGACGCCGCGACGCTCTTCGTGCTGAAGAGCGGCTTCCTGCCGCCGGACGACCCGCGGGTGGTCCGCACGGTCGACGCCGTCCGCACCGGGCTGGACCACGGCGGGCTGATCCGGCGCTACCCGGCGGCCTCGCGCGCGGACAGCCTGCGGGGCACCGAAGGCGCCTTCCTCGCCTGCTCGTTCTGGCTCGCCGACTCCCTCGGCGCGATCGGGCGCCCCGGCGAGGCCCGCGAGCTCTTCCTGCGGCTGGTCTCGCTGGGCAACGACGTCGGACTGCTCGCCGAGGAGTGGGACCCCCAGGAGAGGCGCCAACTCGGCAACATGCCACAGGCGTTCAGCCATGTAGCGCTGGTCAACTCGGCCTTCGAACTGGCCGCCCGCGCGGCCTGAGCCCGCCCGGAACGCCGAAGGGCGGCCGGAACGCCGAGGGGCGGCCGATCCCACCGCCGTGGGATCGGCCGCCCGGTGCCGCGATCAGCTCGCGGCGCGGATCACAGTGCCGTGCAGGTCAGCGTCGGGACGGCGTTGCTGCCGCCCGCGTTGGTCGCACCGAAGCCGAAGCCCGCGGAGCCGCCGGCCCCGATCGCACCGTTGTAGGCCGCGTTGGTGACGGTCACCGCCTGGCCGGTCTGCGTGTAGCTGCCGTTCCAGAGGTTGGAGATCTTCTGCTGGCCGCCGTAGGTCCAGGTGACCTTCCAGCCGTTGATCGCCGTGGTGCCGTTGTTGGTGACGGTGACGTCGGCGTTGAAGCCGGCGCCCCAGTCGCTGCTCACCTTGTAGGTGGCGGTGCAGCCCGAACCGGTGCCGGTGCCCGAGGTGGTGACGGACAGGGCCGCCGAGGCCGCGGAGACGTTGCCGGCCGCGTCCTTCGCCTTCACCGTGTAGCTGTACGCCGTCGAGGCGGTCAGGCCGGTGTCGGTGAACGAGGTGGTCGCGGTCGAACCGACCAGCGTGCTGCCGCGGTACACGTCGTACCCCGTCACACCGACGTTGTCCGTCGAGGCCGTCCACGACAGCGAGACACTGCTGGACGTCTTCGCCGGCGAGGTCAGACCGCCCGGAACGGTCGGCGCCTGGGTGTCGGTGGTGCCGCCGGCCGAGGTGGTGACGGACAGGGCCGCCGAGGCCGCGGAGACGTTGCCGGCCGCGTCCTTCGCCTTCACCGTGTAGCTGTACGCCGTCGAGGCGGTCAGGCCGGTGTCGGTGAACGAGGTGGTCGCGGTCGAACCGACCAGCGTGCTGCCGCGGTACACGTCGTACCCCGTCACACCGACGTTGTCCGTCGAGGCCGTCCACGACAGCGAGACACTGCTGGACGTCTTCGCCGGCGAGGTCAGACCGCTAGGGACGGTCGGCGCCTGGGTGTCGGTGCTGCTGCCGCCGACGGGCGGGTAGGCGTTGGCCAGCAGCTGCTGGAACTGGGCGGAGAACCAGGCGCCGGCGAGCGGCGAGTTCGGCAGGGCGCCGGACATGCTGTTGCCGTTGCGACCGTTGCCCGTGTAGGTCGGGTCGCACATCCGGTCGAAGCCCTTGCCCTCGTCGTTCGGGATGACCTGGCTCGCGCCGTCGGACTCACCCGGGGGCTTGGCCCAGACGTAGGCGTCGATGCCCGTGGCGGGCGCGGCGGTCGGACGCTCGCCGAGGCCGGCACCGCTCTGGTTGCACCAGTTGCCGGCGTGGATGCGGCGGTCGACCCGGCCGCCGTTGACGTAGTCGTCGACGGAGGTCAGCGGGCCCGGGCCGGCCGGCCGGGCCGTGCCGCCCCAGCCGTTGCGGGAGGTGTCGATCAGCATGCCGATGCTGCTGTTGAAGCCCTCGCCGATCAGCTTGGTGCGCAGCGCCTGGGCGAAGGACAGCTCGTCGACGTAGTAGTTCCAGTCGACCCACTTCGACTGCCGCACGGTGGTGCCGTTCACGGAGTCGGTGACCTTGAAGTTCGGCTCCACCAGCGCGCTGTAGTTGGCGGTGTTGACGATGAAGCCGGCCACGTCGTTGACGGTGGCGCCGCCGGTGGTGGCGGCCTTCTTGAACTCGGTGGCGGCGGGGCCCATGTTGGAGTCCCAGCCGAGCCATCCGTGGTGCGCGGCGTCGATGTAGTTGTAGACGTTCGGGATCGCGGCCAGGGTGTGCAGGGCGTAGCCGACACCGGCCTCGTAGTTGCCGTTCGCCTTCATGGTGGTGCAGGCGTCGGTCGAACCGGCGGTGCCGCCGGCGTTGGTGACCAGGTTCGGCAGCGAGTCGGGCTCGATGACGTTGACGATCCGCAGGCCCGCGTACTTGGAGTCCGACATGATCGCGGCGATCGGGTCGATGTACTCCGCCTTGTAGCGGCCGATCTCGGTGGCCCCGAGCTCGCCGTTGGAGGCGAGGGCGGAGCAGTCGCGGCCCGGCAGGTCGTAGATGACGATCTGGACCAGGTCGGCGCCCTGCGCGAGGGCGGCGTCCAGGTGTGCCCGCAGGCCCTTCGCCGCGGAGGAGCCGGTGATCGCGGCGATCCGGTCCATCCAGACGAAGGTCGGCTGGTTGGCGACCGCGGAACCGCCCGGCTCGGCGGCCGCCTTGGCGGACCAGTCCGGGTTCACGTAGACCTTGGCGCCGGCATAGGGGTTGTCGAGCTTGGCCTCGGCGGCACTGGCCGGCTGGACGGCCGTCGCGAGCGGCAGGACGGCGGCGACGCCCAGCGCCGCGGCGGCTGCCGACGTGCGCAGACGGCGCATGATGGGGGAAGGCACTTACGGAGTCCTTTCGGGTGGGGGAGGGACCCTGACGTGCATCGGAGGGAGTCACTTGGTGGGAGCGCTCCCACTTGCGGGGGATCGACGATACGTCGATGGAAAAGTCGGAGCTTGGTCGACGAGTCGCCGGAGCGGCGGGGTTTTCTCAACCCGCGCTTCAGGGGCGGGCCCTGAGCTCATGGGATATCAAGCCACGAAGGCCATGCCCCGTCAAGGCATCAGACGGAGTTGACGATGCGAAACATCGAGCGATCGTGGGAGCGCTCCCCCGCCCGATCGGCGACACTGGCGCCCGCTGTCCGCGGATGCCGCCCTTGCCGCCGCCCGTAGCGTGGAGGTGACCGGCGCGGAGGTGCGCCCGCGGACCGGACGGAGGGAGCGGCGGTGACGGAGTCCTTCGACCGCGGCGGCACGGGCAGCAGCAAGTGGGCCCGGGCGGGGCGGGGCCGGATCGCCCTGGGCCTCGCCGACATGGACCTCCCGGGCCCGCCGGCCGTCGGAGCGGCCCTGGCCGCGCGGGCCCGCCACCCGGCGTACGGCTACACGGTGGCCGATCCGGGCGCGCCGCGGCTGGTCGCCGACTGGTACCGCCGCCGGCACGGCGCGGCGGTGGACGAGGACTGGGTGCTCTGCCTGCCGTGCGGCCCGCGCACCGCGATGCGGCTGCTGCTGGACGCCGTGCCGCCCGAGGTCCGCGGCCGCACCGCTGTCGCGGCGGCGCCGGAGTGGGGCGGTTTCGCCGGGATCTGCGCCGCGGCCGGGCTGCCCTTCGCGTCCGTCCCGCTCGGGCGCGCGGACGACCCGTTCGGCCTGCCGCCGGCCGGCTTCGCCGCGCTGCGCCCCGGGGTGCTGTTGGTCAGCAGCCCGCACAACCCCACCGGCCGGCTGCGCACCGCCGACGAGATCCGCGCGCTGGCCTCGCTGGCGGCCGCCGAGGAGGGCCTGCTGATCTCGGACGAGGTGCACGCCGACCTCGTCCACCCCGACCACGGGCTGCGCCACCCCGTAGCGGTGGCCACCGCCGATCCGGCCGCGGCCCACCGCACGGTGACCGTCGGCTCGGTCGGCAAGACCTTCAACACCTCGGGCATCCCCAGCTGTTGGCTGCTCGTCCCGGACGCCGGGCTGCGCGCCCGGATCCGCGAGCGGGCCGCCGGGTACGGGATCTGGGAGGGCGGCCTGCTGGAGCAGATCGTGCAGCGGGCCGCGCTGGAGGAGGGCGCCGGGTGGCTGGACGGGCTGCTGCTCCACCTGGCCGCCGCCAGGGACCTCGCCCTGGCCGCGCTCGGCCCGGCGGTGCTCGCCCGCCCGCAGGCCTCGTACCTGCTCTGGCTGGACGGGGCCGCGCTCGGCCTGCCACCCGAACGGGCGAGGGAGGAGGCGATGACGGAGCGTGACGTCGAGCTGGCGGACGGGGCCGACTTCGGCGCGCCCCGTCCGGGACTGCTGCGGCTGAACTTCGCCCTGCCGCTGCCGGTGCTGGAGGACGCCCTGCACCGGCTGACGTGCGCCTGACCTGCGTGGGGCGGCAATGATGTTTGCCGCGTAGCAGACTGAGCAGGAACAACCGGGCCGCAATCGCGTACCGAGGGATGGTGAGTCCGGTGATACCCGTCCGCCCGCAGCGCAGCACTGACCGACCGAATCAGACACCCAGCGTGACGCCGCTGACCGAGGCGTCCGCCGAGACCCATCTGGCCGGAATCTGTTTCAAGATCGGGCCGCCGGCCCTGGTCGGGGTCGAGGCCGAGTGGTTCGTCCACGACAGCCGATGTCCCGAGCGGCCGGTCGACCCCGGCCGCACCGCCGCCGCCCTCGCGGCCCTGCCCGAGGACCACGACGGCCCGCGCTTCCCGGCGGGCTCCCGCTTCACCCGCGAACCAGGCGGCCAGGTCGAGCTCAGCTCCCGGCCCGCCGACTCCCCCGCCGACTGCGCAGCCGACCTGCTGCGCGACCAGGCGGCCCTGCGCACCGCACTGGCCGACCAGGGCCTGCGACTCACCGGCAGCGGCACCGACCCGCTCGGCAGGACCCGCCGGATGCAGACCGAGCACCCCCGGTACCGCGCCATGCAGGCCTTCTTCGACCGCGCCGGGCCCTGGGGCGGGATCATGATGACCGGCACCGCATCCGTCCAGGTCTGCGTGGACGCCGGCACCGAGGCCGCGGTCGCCCGCCGCTGGCACCTCGTCCACCGGCTCGGCCCCGTCCTGGTCGCCGCCTTCGCCAACTCCCCCCTGCTGGACGGCCGGCCCACCGGCTACCGGTCCAGCCGGCAGGTGGTGTGGTCCCGGATGGACCCGACCCGCACCCTCGCCCCGCTGCCGGACGGCGACCCGCGCGAGGCCTGGGCCCGGTACGTGCTGGACGCCGAGGTGCTGTGCGTCCGCCGAGCCGAGGGCCGGCCGTGGACGGCGCCGCCCGGCCTGACCTTCCGGCAGTGGCTGCGCGGCGCCGGCGAGCGGCCCGCCACCCTGGCGGACCTGGAGTACCACCGCACCACGCTCTTCCCGCCCGTCCGGCCGCGCGGCCACCTGGAGCTGCGCATGATCGACGCCCAGCCCGGCGACGGCTGGCTCGTCCCGCTCGCCCTGGTGACCGCGCTGCTCGACGACCCGGAGGCCACCGACGCGGCGCTCGCCGCGCTGGAACCGCTCGGCCACGACCGGGCCCTGCCGCCGCCGCGCTGCAGCCTCTGGCGGCGGGCCGCCGCCCTCGGCACCACCGATCCCGAACTGCGGCAGGCCGCGCTCGCCTGTTTCGCCGCCGGCGAGCGGGCGCTCGCCCGCCGGCCCGACTCCGCCGGTCTGCGCCGCGCGCTGACCGAGTACGCCGACCGCTACCCCGCCCGGGGCCGCTGCCCGGCCGACGACCAACTGGACGCCGTCCGGGCCGGGCGCCGCCCCGCCGTCGAGGAGGACGCACCGTGCTGAACGCCGACCGCACCGACCCGGCGACGCTCCGCGAGGCGATCGCCACCGAGCTGCTGGCCGCCCGCGACCGCACCGCCGGGCTCACCGGCTGCGTGGACGACCGCGACCTCACCGCCCAGCACTCCCCGCTGATGTCGCCGCTGGTCTGGGACCTCGCGCACATCGGCAACCAGGAGGAGCTGTGGCTGCTGCGCAACGTCGGCGGCCACGACCCGATGCACCCCGAGATCGACCCGCTCTACGACGCCTTCGAGCACCCGCGGGCCGAGCGGCCCAGCCTGCCGCTGCTGCCGCCCGACGAGGCCCGGCGGTACGCGCACGAGGTCCGCGGCCGGGTCCTCGACCTGCTGGAGGCGAGCCCGCTGGAGGGCGCCCCGCTGCTGGACGCCGGATTCGCCTTCGGCATGATCGCCCAGCACGAACAGCAGCACGACGAGACCATGCTGATCACCCATCAGCTCCGGCAGGGCGCCGCCGTGCTGGCCGCCCCTCCCCCGCCGCCCGCCACCACGGACCGGCTGCCCGCCGAAGTCCTCGTCCCCGCGGGCCCGTTCACCATGGGCACCGACACCGAACCGTGGGCGCTGGACAACGAGCGGCCCGCGCACGAGGTGGACCTGCCGGCCTACTGGCTCGACACCGTCCCGGTCTCCAACGCCGCGTACCAGGCCTTCGTCGAGGACGGCGGCTACCGGGAACCGCGCTGGTGGACACCGGCCGGATGGGACCACCGGCGAAAGGCCGACCTCACCGCACCGCTGTTCTGGAGCCGGGAGGGCGGACAGTGGCTGCGCCGCCGCTTCGGCACCGTCGAACCGGTGCCGCCGGACGAGCCCGTGCTGCACGTCAGTTGGTACGAGGCGGACGCCTACGCCCGCTGGGCCGGCCGGCGGCTGCCCACCGAGGCCGAGTGGGAGAAGGCCGCCCGCTTCGACCCCGCCACCGGCCGATCCCGCCGCTTCCCCTGGGGCGACGAGCAGCCCGCCGCCGAACACGCCAACCTCGGCCAGCGGCACCTGCAGCCGGCCCCGGTCGGCAGTTACCCGGCGGGCACCGCGCCCTGCGGCGCCCGGCAGCTGATCGGCGACGTCTGGGAGTGGACGGCGAGCGACTTCTCGCCCTACCCCGGCTTCACCGCCTGGCCGTACAAGGAGTACTCCGAGGTGTTCTTCGGGCCCGAGTACAAGGTGCTGCGCGGCGGCTCGTTCGCCGTCGCTCCGGTCGCCTGCCGGGGTACCTTCCGCAACTGGGACTACCCGATCCGGCGGCAGATCTTCGCCGGGTTCCGCACCGCCCTCACCGCCGGCACCGCCCATGACGCCGAGGGCGCCTGATGTGCCGCCACCTCGCCTACCTCGGCGGCGAACTCCCGCTCGGCGCGCTGCTGTTCGACCCGCCGTACGGGCTCGTCCGGCAGTCCTGGGCACCCCGCCGGCAGCGGTACGGCACGGTGAACGCCGACGGCTTCGGCATCGGCTGGTACGCCCCCGGCGAGGAGCGGCCCGCCCGCTACCGCAGGGCCGGGCCGATCTGGGCGGACGAGAACCTCGTCGACCTCGCCCGGGTGGTGCGCACCCGGGCGCTGCTCGCCGCCGTCCGCTCGGCCACCGCCGGCTGCGCGCCGGGCGAGGCCGCCGCCGCACCGTTCACCGCCGGGCGGCTGCTGTTCAGCCACAACGGCGCCCTGCCCGGCTGGCCCGAGCGGTACGGGCCGCTCGCCGCCACCCTGCCGCCGGCCGACCTGATGGCGCTGGAGGCGCGCAGCGACTCGGCCCTGCTGTTCGCCCTGCTGCTGGCCCGGCTGCGCACCGGCGCCGATCTCGGCGAGGCCGTCGCCGACACCGTCCGGGAGGCCGCCAAGTACGGCGAGACCAGGCTCAACCTGCTGGTCACCGACGGCCGTTCGATCGCCGCGACGGCCTGGGGCGACACCCTCTTCCACCGCACCGGCACCGTGTCCGACGTGTCGGCCGGGGTGGTGGTCGCCTCCGAGCCGCTGGACGACGGGCCCGGCTGGACCGAGGTCCCCGACCGCACGCTGCTGCTCGCCGGACCGGCGGGCGTGGCGCTGCACCCCATCGACATCGACCGCCCCGTACCGGAGAGCGACCGGCCCGAACCGAGTGACGGCCGCCCGACGCGAGAGGACGACTCGCCGTGAGCACCTTCGACCTGACCCGTCTGCTGCCCGCCGACCACTTCAGCCACGCGCTGCGGCACGATGTGCAGCGGGGCCTGACGGCAAGTCCCAAGTGGCTGCCGCCCAAGTGGTTCTACGACGCCCGGGGCAGCGAGCTGTTCGAGGAGATCACCCGGCTGCCCGAGTACTACCCGACCCGGGCCGAGCGGGAGATCCTCACCGACCGGGCCGCCGAGATCGCCGGCCTCACCCGGGCCCGGACGCTGGTGGAGCTGGGCTCCGGCTCGTCCGAGAAGACCCGGCTGCTGCTGGACGCGCTGAACGGCTTCGGCAGCCTGGAGGCGTACGTGCCGGTGGACGTCAGCGAGAGCGCACTGGAGGCCGCCGGGGCGGCGCTGGCCGCCGACTACCCGGGCACCGACGTGCACGCGGTGCTCTCCGACTTCACCCAGGGGCTCGGGCTGCCGCCCGGCGGCGGGCCGCGGCTGGTCGCCTTCCTCGGCGGCACCCTCGGCAACTTCGTGCCCGCCGAGCGGGCCGGCTTCCTGCGCACCCTGCGGGCCGCCCTGGAACCGGGCGACGCGCTGCTGCTCGGCACCGACCTGGTGAAGGACCCGGCGGTGCTGGTCGCCGCGTACGACGACGCGGCCGGGGTGACCGCCGAGTTCAACAAGAACGTGCTGAACGTGCTCGACCGGGAGCTGGACGCCGACTTCGACCCGGACGCCTTCGAGCACGTGGCGCTCTGGGACACCGAGCAGGAGTGGATCGAGATGCGGCTGCGCTCGGTGCGCGACCAGACGGTGAAGATCCCGGCACTGGACCTGCCGGTGCACTTCGACGCCGGCGAGGAGCTGCGTACCGAGGTCTCGGCGAAGTTCCGGCACGAGCGGGTGGCCCGGGAGCTGGCGGCGGCCGGCCTGCGGCTGACCCACTGGTGGACGGACGGCGCGGGACGGTTCGGGCTGTCCCTCTCCGAGCCGGTCTAAATCTTCATACAATTCAGATCTTGAACGGCAATCCGGACTGCTTTGCCCCATTTTCCGGATAGTGCGTACATGTGATGAACAGACCGAGGGTACGATCCTGACGCCTCTCTCAACGTCGAGTACACAGGAGTCAGAGATCGTGAGCGTCACCCAACAGCCCGTAGCGGCCCGCGCGCAGTCTCCGGACCGGCTCGGGTTCGTGGTCTTCATCGCGGCGGCGGCCGCGCTCGGCGGCTTCCTGTTCGGCTACGACAGCTCGGTGATCAACGGCGCCGTCTCCGGCATCCAGGGCAGGTTCGGGATCGGGGACGGCGTCACCGGCCTGATCGTCTCCTCCGCGCTGCTCGGCTCTGCGGCGGGCGCGGCGGTGGCCGGCCGGTTCGCCGACCGGTACGGCCGCATCCGGGTGATGAAGGTCGCCGCCGTGCTCTTCGCGGTCAGCGCCCTCGGCTCGGCGCTGCCGTTCGCCGCCTGGGACCTCGCCGCCTGGCGCGTCCTCGGCGGGGCCGCGATCGGCATCGCCTCGGTGATCGCCCCGACCTACATCGCCGAGGTCGCGCCGACCCGGTACCGCGGCCGACTCGCCTCCTTCCAGCAGGCCGCCATCGTGCTCGGCATCGCCGTCTCCCAGCTGGTGAACTGGCTGCTCGCGGAGGCCGCGGACGGCGACACCCGCGGCAGCCTGCTCGGCCTGGAGGCCTGGCAGTGGATGCTCGGCATCTGCGTCCTGCCCGCGGTGCTCTACTTCGTGATGGCCGCGATGATCCCGGAGTCCCCGCGCTTCCTGATCTCCGCCGGACGGCTCGACGAGGCCCGCTCGGTGCTGCGCCAGGTCGAGGGCGACGGGTCGGACACCGAGGCCCGGATCACCGAGATCCGTTCGCTGATCGCCTCCGACCACCGGCCGCGCTTCCGTGACCTGCTCGGCGGCCGGCTCGGCCTGCTGCCGATCGTCTGGGTGGGCATCGGCCTCTCGGTGTTCCAGCAGCTCGTCGGCATCAACGTGATCTTCTACTACTCCTCGATCCTCTGGCAGTCGGTCGGTATCGACCAGAGCAACTCGCTGATGATCAGCTTCGTCGGCTCGGTGATCAACATCGCCGGTACCGCGATCGCCGTCCTGCTGGTCGACCGGATCGGCCGCAAGCCGCTCGCGCTGATCGGCTCGGCCGGCATGGCCGTCACCCTCGGCGCGGCCGCCTGGGCGTTCTCCTCGGCCACCGGCACCGGCGACGACGTCACCCTGCCGGACCTGCAGGGCGCGGTCGCCCTCGTCGCGGCCAACCTGTTCGTGCTGTTCTTCGCGCTCTCCTGGGGCGTCGTCGTCTGGGTGATGCTCGGCGAGATGTTCCCGAACCGGATCCGGGCCGCCGCGCTCTCGGTCGCCGCCTCGGCGCAGTGGCTGGCCAACTGGGCGATCACCGTCTCGTTCCCGGCGATGTCGCGGTGGAACCTCTCCGCCACCTATGCGCTCTACGCGGCCTTCGCGCTCGGCTCGATCCCCTTCGTGGCGAAGTTCATGAAGGAGACCAAGGGCGTCCGCCTGGAGGACATGGGCTGATCGCCGCATCCGCTTCCCGGAGCAGGGGCGTCCGCACGGTTGCCGGCGCCCCTGCTGCGTTGCGGGTCCGCGGGCACCCTAGCGTTCCGGGCGGCGGGCGGAGGCACAATCGCCCACTCTCCGCGCACGCCACGGCACATCCGGTACCCATGACGCAGGGAGGGATGTGCCCTTGATCTTCAGCCGGATTCGCACCCGCAGGCCCGCCGCCGGAGCCTGCCCCCACGCCCACCAACACGTGCCGCAGACCGGGCCGAACCCGGTGGGGCCCGTGCCGGGCAGCCTCGCCGGGCAGGCCGTCGCGTTCGTCCGGCAGTTCCACCGCGAGACCGCCGCTGCCGGCGACCCGGCACCGCGGGTCCGCCAGGTGCTCGCCGAGATCGAACGCACCGGCGGCTACCGGCACACCACCGAGGAACTCGCCTTCGGGGCCCGGCTCGCCTGGCGCAACGCCGCCCGCTGCATCGGCCGCCTCTACTGGCGCAGCCTGGTCGTCCGCGACCTGCGGCACATCGACACCCCCGACGCGATGGCCGAAGAGTGCTTCGCCCACCTGCGGACCGCCACCAACGGCGGCCGGATCCGCCCCGTGATCTCCGTCTTCGCCCCGGACCGGCCCGGACTGCCCACCCCCCGCATCCTCAACCAGCAGCTCGTCCGGTACGCCGGCTACCCCGACGGCGAGGGCGGCTGGACCGGCGACCCGGCGGGGGCGGCGCTCGCCGCAAAGGCCCGGGAGCTCGGCTGGAAGAGCGGCGAGGAGCGGTTCGACGTCCTGCCGCTGCTCGTCCGGCGGCGGCCCGGCGAGGAACCCTCCTGGTACGAGCTCCCGGACGACGCCGTGCTGGAGGTGCCGCTGCACCACCCCGAGCACGCCTGGTTCGCCGGGCTCGGGCTGCGGTGGTACGCCGTGCCGGCGATCAGCGACATGACGCTGGAGATCGGCGGGATCCGGTACCCGGCGGCGCCGTTCAACGGCTGGTACATGGGGACCGAGATCGGCGCCCGGAACCTGGCCGACGCCGACCGCTACGACATGCTCGGCGAGGTCGCGCGGCGGCTCGGGCTCGACACGGGGTCGGAGCGGACGCTGTGGCGGGACCGGGCGCTCGTCGAGCTGAACGTGGCCGTGCTGCACTCCTACGAACGGGCCGGGGTCACCATGGCGGACCACCACACCGAGTCCGTGCGCTTCCTCTCCCACGTCGCCCGGGAGCAGCGGCACGGGCGGCCCACCCCGGCGGACTGGAGCTGGATCGTGCCGCCGGTGTCGGGCGGACTGACGCCGGTGTACCACCGGTACTACGACCCGGTGGACCCGGACGTGAGACCGGCCTTCCTGCCGAGAGAGGGCTCACCCTGAGCGTGGGAGGCGGGGGGGGTCCGGGCGGCGTGGGCGGCGGCGGCCGGGCTCAGTGCCCCGGGCCGGTGAGCAGCCGGCAGACGAAGTCCTCCTGGACGGCGCGCAGTCGGGCTAGCAGGGCGGGCCGGGTGGACTGGCTGATCTGCTCGGTCACCGAGACGGTGAGGGCGCGGCGGCCGTCCGGGGTGGCGGCCGCGAGCTGGGTGTAGCCGGCGGTGTTGCCGGTGTGGCCGTACACCGTGCCGCAGCGGGTGGTGTACCGGAAGAGGGCGAGCCCGGCGGCATTGGTGCCCGGCCCGGCGGGCTCGGAGGCGCCGGGCACGAAGGCGACCTGTTGGCGCCGGGTGGCGGGCTTGAGGAAGCGGTCGCCGCCGTAGGCGCGGATGAAGGAGGACAGGTCGGCGGGGGTGGAGACGATGCCGCCCGAGGCCCAGGCGCCGGAGGCGCCGAACAGGGTGGAGACGTCCTCCGGCGGGTCGGGCGGGACGACCTCGTAGCCGTGCAGGTAGGGCTCGGGGAGTTCGTAGCCGCGCGGCAGGGTGGTCTCGCGCAGGCCGAGCGGGCGGGAGACCAGGCGGGCGAGGAGTTCCTCGTACGGGCGGCCGGTGGCGGCCTCGGCCATCAGGGCGGCGGCGATGTTGTCGGAGTTGGAGTACCGGTACTGGGTGCCGGGGGTGAAGGCGAGACCCTGGTCGAAGACGTAGTCGAGCAGGTGGTGCGGGTCGAAGACGTGGTGCGGGTCGGCGGTGATGACGGCCCGGAAGGCCGCTGATGCGCTGTAGTCGGGCAAGCCGCTGGTGTGCTGCAGCAGCTGGCGGAGGGTCACCGCGTGCCAGGCGGCGGGCAGGTCGGGCAGCCGCTCGCCGATGGTGTCGTCGAGGCCGAGTGCGCCGCGGTCGACCAGGCGCAGGGTGACGGCTCCGCTGAAGGCCTTGGCGGCGCTGGCGATCCGCATGTGGTCGGTGCTGCGGGGCGGTCGGCCGGTGCCGATCTCGGCGGTGCCGGCCCGGTAGACCTCGGTGCGGTCGCCGTACCGCAGGACGGCGATGGCGCCGGGCGGGCCGCCGGGCGCGGTGACCAGTTCGCGCAGTTCGCGTTCGAGGCCGGGCCGGTCGTCGGGCCGGCCGCCGGCGGTGGCGACGCCGGGGGCGAGACCGAGCAGGGCGAGTGCGGCGGCCAGGGCGGCGGCGGGGCGCAGTGGACGGCGGCGGGGGGTGCGGGCCGGGCGGGGTGGTGGCTGCACGGTGGGCCTCCGGGTGGCGGGCCGACGGGACAGCAGCCAGTGATGACCGCCCGTCGGCTCCGGCAAACGCCCCGGCCGGGGGTGTGACCCGTTGGGGTGTGCGGGCCGGGTCAGCCGGCGGCGGGGTGGCGCAGGGCGAGGCCGTCGAGGAGGGCGGCCAGGCCGGTCTCGAAGGCGCCCTCGTCGATGGCGCGGCGGTGTTCGGCGAGCAGGTGGGCCTCGCCGAGGTGGGGGTAGTCGGCGGCGTAGACGGCGGCGTCCTCGGGGAAGCCGCCGGCGAAGGAGCCGAGGGCGGAGCCGGTGATGAAGTAGCGCATCAGGGCGCCGATCCGGGTGGCCTGGCCGCGCGGCCAGCCGGCGTCGACCAGGCAGCCGAAGACGGCGTCGGCGAGGCGCAGCGCGTTGGGGCGGCGGCCGGGGCCCTGGGCGAGGACGGGGACGATGTTGGGGTGGGCGGCGAGCGCGGCGCGGTAGCTGCGGGCCCAGTCGCGCAGGGCCGTTCGCCAGTCCTCCGGCGCGTCGAACATGGCGAGGTCGACCTCGCCCATCACGCTGTCGACGACGGCGTCGAGGAGGTCGTCCTTGGTGGCGAAGTGATTGTAGAGGGAGGGCCCGCTGACCGAGAGCTCGGTGGCGAGGCGGCGGGTGGAGAGCGCGTCCAGACCGTCGGCGTCGACCAGGGCGAGCGCGGCGGCGACGATCCGCTCGCGGCTGAGCAGCGGGGTGCGCGGGCGGGCCATGCGGTCGCGGCCTCCGATCGGGTGGGGTGTCACACATTCTTGCAGGCGGCATCTTCCCCGGGCGGACACGGTGGGGCTAGAGTCACCTTAAAACTTGCACTGCTAGTTTATGGAGTGTCCGCCGCCATGAATCTTGAGCTGTCCGAGGAGCAGGCCGCCGTCCGCGATCTCGCGGCGGCGTTCACCGACCGCGAGATCGTGCCGCACGCGGCCGCCTGGGACCGCGCCGAGTCGGTCGACCGCTCGATCGTCGGCACGCTCGGCAAGCTCGGATTCCTCGGCCTGACCCTCCCGGAGGAGTACGGCGGCAGCGGCGGCGACCACCTGGCCTACTGCCTCGTCCTGGAGGAGCTCGGCCGCGGCGACTCGGCGGTGCGCGGCATCGTCTCCGTCTCGCTCGGCCTGGTCGGCAAGTCGATCGCCGGGTACGGCACCGAGGAACAGAAGCGGGAGTGGCTGCCCCGGCTCACCGCGGGCGAGGCGCTCGGCTGCTTCGCGCTCACCGAGCCCGGCACCGGCTCGGACGCGGCCAACCTGACCACCCGGGCCGTCCGGGACGGCGCCGACTGGCTGATCACCGGCAGCAAGACGTTCATCACCAACGGCACCTGGGCCGAGGTCGCCCTGGTCTTCGCCCGCACCGGCGAGGCCGGCCACCGCGGCATCACCGCCTTCCTGGTGGAGACGGGCCTGCCCGGCTTCGAGCGGCGGACGATCCACGGCAAGCTCGGGCTGCGCGGCCAGGCCACCGCCGAACTCGTCCTGGACGGCGTCCGGGTGCCGGACAGCGCCCGGCTCGGCGCCGAGGGCCAGGGCTTCAGGGTCGCGATGTCCGCGCTGGCCAAGGGCCGGATGTCGGTCGCCGCCGGCTGCGTCGGCATCGCCCGGGCCTGCCTGGAGGCCGCGGTGACGTACGCAGGCCAGCGCGAGCAGTTCGGCCGGCCGATCGCCTCCCACCAGCTGGTGCAGGAGCTGCTCGCCGACATCGCGGTGGACGTCGAGGCGTCCCGGCTGCTGACCTGGAAGGTCGCCGACCTGATCGACCGCGGGCTGCCGTTCGCCACCGAGTCCTCCACCGCCAAGCTGTACGCGAGCGAGGCGGCGGTGCGCGCCGCCAACAACGCCCTGCAGGTCTTCGGCGGCTACGGCTTCATCGACGAGTACCCCGTCGGCAAGTACCTGCGCGACGCGCGGGTGATGACCCTCTACGAGGGCACCAGCCAGATCCACAAGCTGCTGATCGGGCGATCCCTGACCGGCATCAACGCGTTCTGACCACCTGTCACCACCCTCAGACAAGGAGCCCGACGAAGTGCGTCCCGTCTACTTCGCCGCCGCCCGCCGCACCCCGATCGGGCGGCTGCGCGGCGCGCTGTCCACGGTGCGGCCCGACGACCTGTCGGCCGCCGTCCTCTCCGGACTGCTGGCCGACGTGCCGCAGCTCGACCCGGCCCTGATCGACGACGTCTACTGGGGCGCCGCCAACCAGGCCGGCGAGGACAACCGCAACGCCGCCCGGATGGCCGTGCTGCTCGCCGGGCTGCCCGACAGCATCCCCGGCGCCACCGTCAACCGGCTGTGCGCCTCCGGCCTGGAGGCCGTCACCACCGCCGCCCGCGCGATCGGCTCCGGCGAGGCCGACGTCGTCGTCGCCGGCGGCTGCGAGTCGATGACCCGCGCCCCCTTCGTGCTGCCCCGCCCGGACGAGGCGATGCCGCACCGGATGGAGACCTTCGACACCCGCCTCGGCTGGCGGCTCACCAACCCGCGGATGAAGGAGCTGCACGGCGTCCTCTCCATGGGCGAGACCGCCGAGGAGGTCGCGGCACGGTTCGGCATCACCCGCGAGCAGCAGGACGCCTTCGCCCTGCGCAGCCACCAGCGGGCCGCCGCGGCCCGCAAGGACGGCCACTTCGACGCCGAGCTGCTGCCCGTCGTCCGGCCGGACGGTGTGACCGTCACCGCCGACGAGTCGATCCGCGAGGACACCACCCTCGAGAAGCTGGCCGGCCTCAAGCCGGTGTTCCGCTCCGGCGGCACCGTGACCGCCGGAAACGCCTCGCCGATGAACGACGGCGCCGCCGCGCTGCTCCTCGTCAGCGAGGAGGCGCTGGGCCGGCTCGGCCTGGAGCCGCTCGGCCGGTACGTGGCGGGCGCCTCCGCCGGCGTCCACCCGGACGTCATGGGCATCGGCCCCGTCCCCGCGACCCGCAAGGTGCTGGCCCGGGCCGGCTGGCAGCTCGGCGACGTCGAGGAGGCCGAGTTCAACGAGGCCTTCGCCGCCCAGGCGCTGGCCTGCGTCAACGAGCTCGGCTTCGACCCGGAGCTGGTCAACCCGAGCGGCGGCGCCATCGCGCTCGGCCACCCGCTGGGCGGCTCCGGCGCCCGCATCCTCACCACCCTGCTGCACCGGATGCGCCGCACCGGCGCCCGGCGCGGCCTGGCCACCATGTGCGTCGGTGTCGGTCAGGGCACCGCCGTTCTCGTCGAGAAGAACTGAGGGCAGATCAGATGACGCGATTCGCAGGCAAGGTCGCCGTGGTGACCGGCGCCGCCCAGGGCATCGGCGCGGCCACCGCCGTCCGGCTCGCCGAGGAGGGCGCGACCGTGGCCGTCGTCGACCTCACCGCGGAGCGGGCGCAGGCCACCGCCGACGCGATCACCGCCAAGGGCGGCACCGCCCGCGCGTACGGCTGCGACGTGGCCGACTACGACGCGGTGGAGGCCGTCTTCGCCCGGATCGTCGAGGACCTCGGGGCGCTGCACATCCTGGTGAACAACGCCGGCATCACCCGCGACAACCTGTTCTTCAAGATGGCGAAGAACGACTGGGACGCGGTGCTGACCGTCAACCTCACCAGCGCCTACAACTGCAGCCACGTGGCGCAGACGTACATGGTGAAGCAGAAGTACGGCAAGATCGTCTCGCTGAGCTCGCGATCCGCGCTCGGCAACCGCGGCCAGGCCAACTACGCCGCCGCCAAGGCCGGCATCCAGGGCCTCACCGCCACCCTGGCGATCGAGCTCGGCCCGTACAACATCAACGTCAACGCGGTCGCCCCCGGCTACATCGCCACCGCGATGACCGCGGCCACCGCCGAGCGGGTCGGCTCCTCCGCCGAGGACCACCAGGCGATGGCCGCCGAGCGCACCCCGCTGCGCCGGGTCGGGCAGCCGGAGGAGGTCGCCTCCGTGGTCGCCTTCCTCGCCAGCGAGGACGCCTCCTACGTCAGCGGCCAGACGCTGTACATCAACGGCGGCGCCCGCTGACACCGCCACGGAGACCGGCGGGCTTACCGAATCCGGGGGCGTTCTTTACCCGATCCGGTGGCCCGTCGCGGTGATGCCGACGGCCCCGCGCTGACTATGGATCAACGGCCCGCGGGCCGGTGGGATGTGGGGTGCCGACCGACCGGTCGGCACCCCTCCTCCGAGGAGTCCCATGGGCACGCATCCCGTCACCGCGGGTCCCCGCTCCACCGTCCGGGCGCTCGCGCTGCTCGCCGTCGGGGCCACCGCCCTGACCGGCGGCACGGCCGTCGCCCGGCCGGCCACCGGGGCCGCACTCCGCGGGCCGGCCGTCCACGTCCGTCCCGCGTCCGCCGGCCACATCACCGCGGCCGGCCGCACCGCCCCGATATCGACCGCCGAGTGCGTGGCGCAGATCGGCATCCACTGCTACTCGCCACTGCAGTACCGCACCGCCTACAACCTCGACCCGCTGTACAGGCAGGGCGTCACCGGAAAGGGCCGGACGATCGTCATCGTCGACTCGTTCGGCTCGCCGACGATCCAGCACGACCTGGAGGTGTTCGACAAGCAGTGGGGGCTGCCCGACACCAACGTCGAGGTGGTCAAGTGGGGCGAGGTGCCGCCGTTCGACCCGACCAACGAGGACCACACCGGTTGGGCCGGCGAGACCACCCTCGACGTGGAGTACGCCCACGCGATCGCCCCCGACGCGCACGTCGTGCTGGTGGAGACCGGCGTCGCCGAGACCGAGGGCGTCACCGGCCTGCCCGAGATGATGGACGCCGAGCGGGCCCTGATCCGGGCCGGGCGGGCGGACGTGATCTCGCAGAGCTTCGGCGCCACCGAGAACACCTTCCCCGGCTTCGACCGGCACGACTTCCGGTCCGTGGAGAAGCTGCGGTACGCCTTCAAGGAGGCCGCGGCCCGGGACGTCACCGTGCTCGCCGCCTCCGGCGACGCCGGCGCCACCGACGCCATGGAGAACGGCTCCGACCTGTACCCGTACCGGGTCAACTCCTGGCCGTCCTCCGACCCGCTGGTCACCTCGGTCGGCGGCACCCAGCTCACCCTCGACGAGAAGGGCGTCCGCACCGCGCCCGACAAGGTCTGGCACGACGACTACGGCGCGGCCGGCGGCGGTGTCTCCGGCATCTTCGACCGCCCCTGGTACCAGGCCGGCGTCGCCAAGGTCACCGGCAACCACCGCGGCACCCCGGACATCTCGATGAGCGCCGCCGTGGACGGCGCCGCCTGGACGTACGAGTCCTACGACCCGACCCGGGTCGGCTGGCACCTCACCGGTGGCACCAGTGAGGCCACCCCGATCTTCTCGGGCGTGGTCGCACTCGCCGACCAGCTCGCCGGGCACCGCCTCGGCCAGCTCAACTGGCGGATGTACGGCCTGGCGCAGCTGCCCTCCCGGTGGAGCGGCATCACCGACGTCACCGCGGGCGACAACTCCTGGGACAAGGTGACGGGCTACCAGGCCGCCACCGGCTACGACCTGGCCTCGGGCCTCGGCACCGTGGACGGCGCCCGCTTCGTGCACGCGGTCGCCGGACGCTGACCCCGTCGCGCGTCCCCGGGCCGTCCCGCCCTCGGCGGCGGGGCGGCCCGGCCGCGTGTCTCAGTCCTCGGCGGGCGCCGCGGCCAGCTTGGCGAGGTAGCGCTCCGCCGCCCGCAGCTTGCGGCCCTCCGGGCCCGGCAGGTGGGCCCGCAGCTCGATGATCTCCGGGGCGAGCCGGATCGCCTCCGCCCGGTCGGACACCGCCCGCCAGCAGGCCTCGGCGTTGGTCGCCGCCCGCTGCGTCTCCGGGTCGTCCGCGCCCGCCGAGCCGAGCAGCGCCAGCGCCACCTCCCGGTAGAGGTCGGCGGCGAGCACCGTCCGGCCGGCCAGCCGGGAGACGTGCGCACGGACCTGACGGACCTGCAGGGCCTGCGGCGCGGCCGTGCCGTAGGCCGCCACGGCCTCGTTCTCCAGCGCCAGCGCGAGCTCGGCGGCGGTGTCGTGCTCACCCGCGTCGGCGGCCCGGACGATCCGGCCCACGGCCTCGCGGTAGTCGGCGAGCGGGTCGCCGCTCCGGGCGTCCGCAGGCGTCTCCTCGGACGGCCCGGCGGGGACCGGCTTGCCGAGCTCGACCCGGGAGGCGGGCTTGCCGGGCTCGACCCGGGGCACCTCGGCGGGGGCACCCATGGGGTCGGGGAGCACCGCCGTCCTGGCGAGCTCCGCCATCTCGGCGGCGAGCTCCGGGGTCAACGGCGGCGGCACCGGCGGCGCGGGCGGATCGCCCGGGAGCCGCTTGCGCAGCGACACCGGACGGGCCGGACGCGGCGGGGTCGGCGGCACCCCCGGCTTCAGCAGCGACACCGGGCCGCGCGGCGCCACCGGCTGCCGCGCCTTCGCCAGGGTGACCCGCGGCGGGGCCGGCACCGACGCGGCCGGGCGGGGCCGGCCCGGCCGGGCCGCGGGCCGCTTCGGCTGGACGGCCGCGGGCCGCGGCGCCTCGTTGAGCCGGGCCTCGGTGGAGTTGTCGCCGATCTGCCGGGAGGTGTTGCGGAACACCGGGCGGTCCGGGGCGTGCGAGAGCAGGATCGCGGCGTCCGGCCGCAGCACCGAGTGCACCTGGCGGCGCAGTTCCTCCGGTGCGAGGACGGGCCCGGCCCCCGGCACGCCGACGTGCAGCACCTCGATCAGCGCGCGGGTGAAGGTGCCGACCTGGTCCGGGTCCGGGTTGACGACGGCCCACAGCGGCACCCCGTCGGTGAGCGGGGAGATCGTGCTCTGCACCAGCGGCCAGGCGGTCTGGTCGGCGCTCAGGTCGCCGACCACCAGGGTGTCCCACTCCTGCGGCCGGTGCCGCAGCTCCGCGGCGACGGACTGCCAGGGCAGGGTGTCGTGCGAGCGGGTGTCACGGAGCGTCAGGAACAGCTGCTCGCCGCGCCGGTCGGTGACCAGGTGCCCGCCGATGTGGACGAGCAGCGGGCCCGGGTGCCGGGCCGCGGCGCGCAGATGGGCGAGCACGGTCTGCGGGTCGCCGGCGCCGGGCAGGTGGACGGCGTCGACCGCGTCGGAGGCCAGCAGGACGTGCGGGGAGACCGCCGCCAGCATCGCGGACAGCACCGGCGCCTGCGAGGTGCCCCGACCCAAGAGCCGGCGCCCGGTGCTGCCGTAACCGCCCTCGACGACCAGGATCCGGCCGCGCTGGCCGGCGCCCAGGCCGCGGAGCTGCGGCGGCGCGGCCGGTCCGGGGCCGGGACCGGGGCCCACCACGGGCGCCGGGGCGGGCGACACGGGGGGCACCGGGGCGGGCGACACGGGGGGCACGGGCGGCTGCTGCGGCGGGACGGGCGGCAGGACGATGGCCGGCATGGTCGTCGTCCAGCCGGTGTGCGGCATGGGCGCGGGCGGCTCGGCCGCATCCTCGCCGGGTCTGTGCACGGCCGGCCGCGGTGGGGCGTCCATGTCGAACGGTGTCCGCTCACCACCCCCGGAGGCCGCTGTCACGTCCGCCACGCCCGGTCACCGCCCCGCCCCGCCGCCCGCCGCGGCCCTCGCTCCAGCCTGCGCGATGCCCGCCACCACGCACGATTTCGCCACCTTACGGGGTGATCCCCGGCCGGTTCCAGGCCGGGTGGGCGATCGCCGCGGAGGAGCGCCCCGGAGCCGTCGGTCCGTCAGTAGGTCACGGTGATCCGGCGGGCGGGCCCGTCCACCCGGACGGTGCCACCGTACGGGACGACCTGCTGGGGGTCGGTGTGCCCGAGGTCCACGTCGAAGACCGCCATGGTGTCCGGCGCGTACGCCTCCAGCGCGCGCAGCACGGCCGTACGCTGCTCGGCGCGGTGCGCGGCACGCTGCGCCGGGTCGTTCGGCCGGTCGAAGGACCAGGACTTCGCCCGGCCCATCAGCAGCGCGGGGAAGCGGGCGAGCAGCCCTCGCTCGCCCATGCCGCGCAGGATCCGGAACACCTGCTCCGCGGACGGGAGTTCCTCCGAGGTCTCCAGGAAGAGCACGCAGTCCTGGTACGCCTCCGGGCGGCGGATGCCGCGGTCGGCGAGCATCAGCCCGGCGAGCGTCTCCAGGTTGCCGCCCCAGCTCACCCCCTCGACCACCCGCTCGGGCCGGTGCCAGGTCCAGCCCTCGGCGGGCTGCATCGGCGGCTCGGCGGCGAACGTCGCCGGGTCGTCCCAGGGCAGGTCGACGTCGTTGAAGTCGGCGGATTCGGTCAGCTCGTGCGGGCCGGAGGTGAAGAGCGCCGCACGCGCCGACTCGGCGGTGACCGGATGCAGGGCGCCCTGCCGGCCGAACTGGGTCATCACGCTCGCCCCGTGGAAGCCGACGATGCCGAGGTTCCACAGGTGGACGAGCAGGTTGGTGTTGTCGCTGAACCCGAAGAACGGCTTGGGGTTGGCGCGGATCAGCCCGTCGTCCAGGTGCGGCAGCACGGTGAGCTGGTCGCTGCCGCCGATACTGGCGATCACCGCCTTGATCTCCGGGTCGGCGAAGGCGGCGTGCAGGTCGGCCGCCCGCTCCTGCGGCGAGCAGCCCATCCGGCGGGTGGTCGGGTACTCCACCGGCTCCAGGCCGAACTCCTCGACCAGCCGGCGCAGGCCGAGGTCGAACGGCAGCGGCAGGACCGCCGGCAGGCCCGCGGACGGGGAGAGGATGGCGACCCGGTCACCCGGCTTCGGCTTGGGCGGATACGAAGGAGCGGTCATGCTCCGATCCTAGGTGCGGCCCGGGCGGGTTCCCGGCTCCGTTCGGAAGCGTGAATGGCCGCCGCCGGCCGGTGTGCCGTCACGCGGACGGCCCGCGGACCACCAGCAGGGTCTTGCCGGTGACCGCCCGCGACTCCATCGCGGCATGCGCCTGGGCCGCCCGCTCCAGCGGGAACCGCTGCCCGATCAGCGGCCGGAGCCGCCCCGCCGCACCCGCGGCGAGCGCCTCCCCGGTGGCCTCCCGCAGCAGCGCCGGGTCCGGGCGGCGCGGCGCGACCAGCTCGACACCGCGGGCCTGTGCCGTCTCCGCCGGGACTGCCGCCCAACTCCCGCTCGCCAGTCCGTAGCTGACCATCCGGCCGCCGGGGACGAGCAGGCCGAAGGCGGCCCGGGCGAGGTCGCCGCCGACGCCGTCGAACACCACGTCCAGCCCGCCGGTCCCGGCCCGGACCTGCTCCGGCCAGCCGGCCTCCCGGTAGTCCACCGCGAGCTTCGCGCCGAGGCCGGCCACCACGGCCGCCTTGCGCGGGCCGCCCGCCGCCCCGACCACGGTCGCGCCCGCGGCGGTGGCCAGCTGTACGAGCAGGCTGCCCACGCCGCCGGCGGCCGCCAGCACAAGTACCCGGTCACCGGCGCCGATCCCGGCCGCGCGCAGTTGGAGCAGCGCGGTGCGGCCGTCCGCGAGCAGCGCGACCGCCTCGTCCAGCGCCAGCCCGTCCGGCACCTCGGCCAGGTCGGCCGCCGCCGCGAGGGCCCGCTCGGCGTAGCCGCCGGAACCGCCGGTCGAGGTCACCACGCGACGGCCGACCAGCGCGGCGTCCACGCCCTCGCCGACCTCGGCCACCACCCCGCCGACCCCGTTGCCCGGCACCAGCGGCGGCACCGCCGCGAACGGGCCGCGACCGCTCGCCCGGAACTGCGTCTCCACGAAGGTGGTGTTGGCGTACGCGACCTCCACCACGACCTGACCCGGACCCGCCACCGGATCCGGCGCCTCGCCCGCCACCAGCACCTCCGGCCCGCCGAACTCCGTCAACCACACCACGCGCACGACCGCTCCCCGGCTCGTTCCGACATCTCGGACTCCTCGGGTTCCAGCCTGCAAGGTGAAGCGGACTTCAGGTCAAGCGGCGTCGGTCAGATGGGAGTGCAGCACCTCGGCCTCGGCCCGGAGCCGCTCGGCGCGCTCCGACTGCCCGGCCCGCTCGTACGTCTCCGCCGCCTCGATCCGCTCGGCGGCCTCCGCCCGGACGACGTCGACGATCTGCTCCTCCGTCAACTCGCGGCGCGGCACCTCGGCCGCCCCCGCACCGATCGGGATCAACTCGACCGCGAGGTGCCGGTCGATGCCCTCGGGGCGTTCCACCGCCTCGGCGTTGTCCAGCGCAGCCAGCGTCGGCCGCAGGGCGCCGACGGCGACCCTGTCGCGGGCCTTCATCGCCACGGTGAGGGCCGCCCGCAACCGGGGGCGCAGGGGTGCTTCCGTACTGCTCGACTCGCTCGTCATGGCCGGACGGTAACCGTGGGTACCGCTCCCCCGCGACCGATTTCAACGGGCGGCCGCGCGGTCAGCGGTTCCTGCCCGTGGCGAGGCGTGGCGCCGCGGGACGGCTGTCGGGGCCCTTGTCGTGCGCGCGTTCGCCCATCTCCTCCCAGAAGCTCCGCAGAGCCTCCCGGTCGACGTCCCGCTGCCACGGCGCCAGGCCGCCGTGTCCGCCCAGGCGCGCGTCGATGAGACTCATCTGCCTGCGGCAGAACACCTCGCTGAACTCCATCCGGGTGCCGTGCTGCTGGCTTCTCGGCGGGTACGGGCAGAGGTCGAAGGTGCAGCCGCAGCTGGCTTTGGACGCGAAGGTCTCCCCTGCGCCCGTCCGGCTGGGATTCAGCGGGGCACGGTCGCGGGTGAGGCACGGCGGCAGGAAGGGCTCCTGACGCATCTCGAACCCGGCCCGACCCCGAACAGTCACGCTCCGGAGCCGCCGACACCGCGCGTCGAGCCGCGGACCCGGCACCCGGTTCGCCGCCCCCTCAGGCGGCGAGGAGGTCGCGGAGGAGGGCCACGGTGTCCGGGTCCAGGTCGCGGCCGGTGCGGCGGCTCAGGGCGTCCAGGCGGTTGACGGCCCGGACGAGCTGGTCGCGGGCGCCTGCCGAGGCGTAGGCGTAGAACAGGTCGCGGTGCAGGAGTTCGACGTCCGGGGCGACCGCCAGCGCGCGGAAGATGGCGGCTTCCGCGGTCCGGTGGTCGCCGTACTGCAGGCGTCGGACGGCGAGTTCGTGTGCCGTGTCGACGATCGCGGCGAGCATGTCCTGCCGTTCCGGTTCGGCCCAGCCGTAGGCGTCGGCCGGTGCCTCGGCGAACGGCGCCCCGCGGACGAGGGCGAGGGCGTGGGCGAGCGCGGCGTCGGCGGTGGAGCTGGTGGACCGCATGCCGCGGCGGTAGAGCCCGCGGAACTCGTCCCAGTCGCAGCTGACGGTCGGTGCGAAGGTGTAGCCGTCCGGCTGGTCGGTGCGCAGGTAGGCGCGGCCGTCCGCGGAGCTGCCCAACCAGGCGGCCAGGCGGGTGAGTTTGCCGGGCAGCGGGCTGGCGGCGAGGGCGGGCGCCAGGTCGGCGAGGTGGGCGGCGCCGGGGTGGAGTTCGCGGTCCAGGGTGGCGTGGTCGATGCCGGGCCGCAGCGCGATCAGTGCGGCGAGTTCGGTGAGCCGGGGGACGGCAGCGGGCTCGGTGGTTCCGGCCGTCCCGGTGACGTCGACCGGTCCGAGGAGCCGCAGCCGGGGCGCGGAGCGGCCGGCGTGCGCCTCGGGCGAGCGGAGGATGGCGAGCAGTTCGGCGCTGTCGGTGCGGGCGGCGGCCGCACGGGGCGCGGAGGGCGCCGGGGCGGCGGTGTCGGGTGCCGGGTCGTGGGTCGGTGTCGGCTCCGGCGCCGGGACGGGCACCGGTGCGACGGCCGGCGGAAGCTCCGCGGAACGGGACTCCGGCTGCGGTGGAACAGTGGGCCGCGGCGTACGGGCCGGCCCGGAGGCGGCGTGCCGGCCGATGCCGTTGACGGTGTGGCGGGGCGGCCGCCCGGCCGGGGGCTCGGCGGCGTCGGGCCCGCCGGGCCGCTGCGGTGGGGTCGGTTCGACCGCGGGGGGCGGCACCGGGGTCAGCGGCGGCGCCGACGGGGTGACGGGGGTGACCGCGCGGACGGCGGAGGGACCCGGCTGCGGCGGGGTGGCGGTCGGCGCGGTGCCCGCGAACGGGCTGGCGCCGGTGCCGACGACCCGGGCGATCAGCCGGGGTCCGGCACCGCCCGGACCGGTCTGGGCCCCGCCGTCCACGGCGCCGGCGACTGCGGCCAGCACCGGTACGGGGGTGGGCAGTTCGGCGGGTTCGAGGTCGCCGCCCGGGCCGTCGAGGGTCCACTCGGGGGCCGGGTGCTGGGTGGTGTCGCCGGAGCTGCGGACGAGTTCGGCGAGGTGGCCGTACTGGGTGTCGTCCAGCCGTTGGAGTTCGACCTGGAGGTGCAGGCCGGGCAGGGTGGCGGCGCCGGTGGCGGGCAGCGTCCAGCGGGCGGCCGGGCCGGCGCCGCGTTCGGGGGCGCGGGTGATGACGGCGAGGCAGCTGCGCGGCTTGGCGTCGAGCAGCCGGCCGAGTTCGGCGGGCACCTGGCCGTCGGGCGGCTGGGCGGAGAGCACGATCTCCGGCACCCAGGACTCGTCGGACCTGCCGCGGCTGCGGGCGTCCCGCGGGCTGGTGGCCTCGGCGGCCACCAGCGTGGCCCGGGCCCGGGCGGTGCGCGGGCCGAGCGCGCCGAGCGCCTGCTCCAGCGACTCGTAGTGGTGGACGCGTTCGGCGGCCCGGCCGGCGATCGGCAGGCCGTCGGCGAAGCCGACCAGGTGCAGGTGGAGGCGGTCGGCGAGCGGGCTGTGCGCGAGCTCCAGGGCGAGGGTGCGCAGCACGTCGCGGGCGTCGTCCGGGTGGCCGGAGAGGTGCACCAGTCGGACGGTCTCCAGGTCGGCGAGGACGACGGAGCCGTCGGGCGCGCTGCCGAGGGTCACCAGCGCCGGGTAGGGCGCCGCCGACTTGGCGGCCTGGCCGGGCGAGAGCAGTTCGTTGGAGTCCTCGGGGCACCACCAGACGTTCGCGGCATGCGCGGCGCGGAAGGGGGCGATCGGCACCGCGGGCCCGGACAGGTGGAGTTCGACCGTGCGGCCGGGGGTGATCCGGGCGGCGACCAGCGAGGGCAGCCGCTTGCCGGTGCGGACGGTGTTGCGGGCCAGTGTGCGCAGCGCCCGGTCGAGCAGCTCCAGTGCGGGCACGTTCTGCCGGGCCCTCAGCTCGGCCTCGAAGGCGGCGGCGGACGGTTCCGGCATGGTGATGCGGTGCCGGGGCTTGCGGGCGCGCTGCTGGTCGCCGCGGCGGCGGGCGACCGCGCCGATCATGACGGCCGCGAGCAGCACGCCGACGGTGGAGGCGGTGAGCGCGGCGGTGTAGTCGCCGGAGGCGTGCTCGCCGTGGCCGACGGTGGCGGGGACGGCCGGGGGCGCCGGGACGTTCCTGGACGGCGCGGTCGGACCGGGGGTGCTCGGGGCCGGCGTGGCGGGCGCGGAGTCGGCGGGTGCCGGGGTGGCGGGCGCCGGGGTGGACGGCGCGGGCGGCTGTTCGGGCTGCGGCTGCTGGGGTGCGGGCTGCTGGGTGCCGGGGTCGGCGGCCGGTGCGCCGGGGATGGCGAGCACCATGCCGGGCACCAGGACGTCCGGGTCGGTGAGCCGTTCCCCGTCGGGGGCGCGGACGCCGCGGTTGGCCTCGAACAGCTTGGGCCATTCGTCGCCGCTGCCCAACTCCCGCCGGGCGATGGCGGAGAGGCTGTCGCCGGGGACGACGGTGACCGAGGAGTGCTGCGGGGCGGGCGCCGGGGCCTGCTGCGGCGCGGGCGTGCCGGAGGCGGTGTCGGGCTTGGCGTCGCCGGGCATCAGCAGCTTCCAGCCCGGGTGGATCGGCCGGTCGGCGTCGAAGCGCCGGCCGGAGTCGTCCATCACCCGGCCGTCGTTGAGCCGGGCGATCTCCTGCCACCGCTCGCCCGAGCCGAGTCGGTGCTCGGCGATGGACCAGAGGCTGTCGGCGGGCCGGGTGTCGCGCACGGTGTAGACCGGGTGGTCCTGGGCGGGCGCGGCCGGGGCGGCGGCGGGTGCGGCCGCGGGCAGCGCGGCGTACTGCGGCGCGGCGGGCAGGGCGGCGGCGACGGCCGCCGGTCCCCGCTCGGGGGTGGCGGCGAAGGCCGAGCCGGCCACCGGGAGCAGGGCGAGGACGGAGCCGACCAGGCCGGCCGCGATCCGCTGGCTCCAGCCGAAGGCCGGGATCCGGCGGGCGACCCGGCCGCGGAGCTGCGCGGGGATCTCCAGCAGGACGGCGAGGGTGAAGCAGAGCCAGGCGATCCAGCCGATGCCGACCAGCGCCCAGAGGAAGAGCCGGCCGTCGTCGGGGCTGGTCAGGATGCCCACCAGACCGCCGCCGGTGGCGGGTTCGCCCATCGAGGCGACGGCCAGGGTGCCGTAGCCGAGCAGGGCGGGGAGGCCGGCGAGCAGGGCGAGCAGCGCGGCCAGCGAGGCGAGGGCGGCCACCACCGAGCCGGCGGAGCGGCGCCGGCGGGGCCGGACGGGTACCGGCCGCCGGACGCCGCCGGCGGGTGCCGGGGCGCCGGGGGCGCCGGTGCGGGCGGGGTCGTCGGCTCGTCGCGCGGCCATCAGCCGTTCTCCGCTTCCGTGATGCCGTGCACGAGGGTGGCCTTGCCGTACCCGTGCACCTCGAGGTGGGTGAGGTCGGGGAGCACCGCGCCGATCAGGGCGGTGGTGTAGGTGCCGCTGGTCCGTACCTCGACGGTGTGGTCGTCGACCAGCCGGGTCCTGCCGGTGAGGTTGTAGGCCTGCAGGTAGTCGTCGGCGGCGCGGGCGGCGGCCTCCTCGCTGAGGATGCGGTAGCCGCGGCCCTGCAGCACGGCCTCGACGTCGAGTTGCTGGCTGGCGACGCGGGCGGCCTCCTGGGCGCGGGCGTCGGCGCGTTCGATGGCGCGCAGCCGTCCGCCGAGGTCGAGCACGATGCCGACCAGAATGACCAGGGCGGCCGCGCAGATCGCCACGTACAGCGACAGTGCGCCGTCGTCCGGTCCGCGGCCGCGCCGCGGCGGTGTTGTCCGGTGTGCCACCGGCCCCCCTCTCCTGCTCAGTCGCCGCGGTACCGGTCGACGACCGAGGTGAACTCCCCCGTCATGGTCTTGTCCCCCTGGAGCGCGTCCACACCCAGCAGGTCGCGCAGCGGCACCGAGCAGCGCACCCGCACGGTGACGGTGTCGAGGTCGCCGCCGGGGGTCTGCAGGGTGCCGAAGGAGACCGGGCTGACCGGGTCCTGCGAGCAGCGGACGCTGCGCCGGCCGAGCACGTCCTGCACGGCGTCGGCGGCGGCCTGCCGGGCGCCGTCCTCGGTGCGGGCGAGCGAGGCGGCGCGGGCGCCGGCCCGGGCGGCCGCGTCGACGACGGCGCCGGTGCTCTGCACCCTTCCGGCGGCGACCACGATCAGCACGAAGGCGAGCACCACCGGCAGCAGCAGCGCCGCCTCGACGGGCACGGCGCCGCGGTCGGGGCCGCCGGTCGGCCGCGGCCGGGCCGCGGGGCGCTTCACCGCGGCCCGCCCTGCGGTACGAAGCGCTCCCGGGGTGCGCTGAGCGTCTCGGTGATGGTCAGCGCGTCGAAGAACGGGACGACGGACTGCGGACGGACCGTCACCGTCATCTGCTGGGTGTCGGCGTCGGAGCCGTAGTGGTCGACGCTCTCGAGTTCGGCGAGCCGGCCGAAGCGGCCCAGGCACTCCTTCACCCGGACGTCCCCGTCCTCGGCGGTGGCACCGCGCACCCGGCCCGCGTCGACGCCCTCGCGCAGCGCGGTGAGGGCGGCCTGGTCGGCGTACCACCAGAGCGAGGCCTGCACCACGAGCATGACGGCGGTCAGCACGATCGGGAAGACGATGGC
The DNA here is from genome assembly GCF_040686255.1 of Kitasatospora sp. NPDC085879. Classification (NCBI taxonomy): domain Bacteria; kingdom Bacillati; phylum Actinomycetota; class Actinomycetes; order Kitasatosporales; family Streptomycetaceae; genus Kitasatospora; species Kitasatospora sp. NPDC085879. Next base: position 106,005 of record NZ_JBFBJZ010000009.1, read on the forward strand.
CAGGCCGAGGACGACCGCCCCGCGGTCGCGCGGTGCAGCGGGGCGCAGCGCGGCAGGGACGCACGGGCGACGGATCACTTCACCGCGTCCGGGACGTCGGTGGGGATCTTCTGCTCGGCCTTGCCGGCGAGCAGCTTGACCGCGGCCAGCACCGCTCCGGCGATCGCGACCAGGACGATGATGGTGAGCGCGAGTTCGATGCTGATCGCGCCGCGGTCGCCGGACGCGCGGGCCGCCCGCAGTCTGCCGAGGCGGACGTGCAGGTAGGGCATGCCCAGGTGCAGCGGCAGCAGCACGGGCAGCAGCAGGGCGGTCATCAGGGGCTTGAGCCTGGCCGTGATCGGGGTCATGGTGTGGTCTCCAGGACGGTGGTCGGTGGGCGTCGGCTGCTCAGCTGACGTCGAGCATCTGGTACAGCGCGGGGAAGACGATCAGCACCGTCATGAGCAGGGTGAGGGCCGCGCCGGGCGCGACCATCCGCTCGCTGTCGGTGTTGGCCTGCGCCAGTTCCTCGGCGAGGAGTTCACCGCGGAGGCTCTGGGCGCGGGCGCGCAGGGTGTCGTACACGGCGGCGCCGTCGGTGCCGGAGATCCGCATGATGTCCGCGAGGTCCTGAAGGGGGGTCAGTCCGAGTTCGACGGCGAGCCCGTCGAGGCCGTCCCAGGGCGGCAGCCGGTCGGTGGCGGCGCGTTCCAGGGCGTCCCTGATCCGGCGGAAGACGGTGCCGCGGCCGACCGCGGCGGCCCGGCGCAGCGCCTCCGCGGGCCCGCAGTCGGCGGCCCGCTCCAGGGCGACGAGTTCCAGGTAGGCGGCGATGCCGTGCAGGTACTCGGTGCGGGCCTCCTTGGCCTCGCCGGCCACGATGCCGTCCGGGACGAGCCAGAGCAGCACCGCCAGCAGCGGCCCGGCGACCAGCGGTACGGCGATCGGCAGGCCGATCCCGACCACCGCGGCCATCGCCACCAGGTAGCCGGGCAGCACCAGGCCGATCAGCGCGAACAGCAGCTTGTGCGCCATGAACCGGGCCGGGGTGCGGCCGATCAGGGCGAGTTGCTGGTGCGGGATCCGGGCGCCGGGCAGCCGCAGCGTGTCGGCGCCGATCCGGTCGTACCAGGCGGGCCGGCTCTCGTCGGCGGGCCGCGGGTCGGGGGTGCGGTGCAGCCGGCCCAGCGCCTGGCCGAGGTCCGGTGGGGCGGGGCGGAGCTCGGCGAGCAGCAGGGCGACGCCGCCCGCCGCGGCGGCCCCCGCGAGCACGGCCCAGGGCGAGATCATCGGACCTCCTTGGCCGCGGCGGCCGCCGCGGGCTCCGGCTCGGCCTCGGCCGGGTCGCCGGGCAGCCGGCCGGCCTTGCTGCGCCTGTCGGCCTCGATCAGGCGGGGCAGCGGGGTGTGCGCGGCGAGCGAGCGCATCCAGGCGATCACGCCGACGAACGCGGCCGCGACCACGGCGAGCACCACCTGGCCGGCGAAGCTCGCATAGGGCGCGGTGTAGCGGGAGTTGAGGGCGCCGACCAGGACGACGACCAGGATGATGCCGACCAGCCAGCGCACGGTGGTGCGGTGCTTGGCCCGGTCGGCCTCGATGGTGCGGCGCTGGCGGACCTCCTCGCGCACCGATCCGGCGATGTCGGCGAGCGCCCGGGCCAGGCCGGGCCCGCTGTCGCCGGCGCGCAGCAGCAGCGCGGCCAGCACCTTGTCGGCGGTGGCGTCGGCGAGTTCGTCGCCGAAGGCGCGCAGCGCGTCCTCCGGCCGCCAGCGGGACTGCAGCCGGGCGGCGAGGTCGCCGATCTCGGTCTCCAGGGCGGGCGGAGCGGTACGGCGGCTGGTGACGATGGCCTGGTTGAGGCCGACGCCGAGCAGCAGCACGTCGGCCAGGCGCTGGGTCCACTCGGCGAGCGCCTCCAGGCGTTCGATCCGGTGCGTGTCGGAGCGGGTGGCGTCGTACAGCCAGGGCAGGCCGAAGACGGCGAGCGGCAGCAGCAGCGCGGTCAGCGGGATGCCGGTGAACAGCCAGGCGCCGGCGCCGCCGGCCGCCGCGAGCACCGACTGGACCTGCCGCATCCGGGCCCGGCCGGGGGCGGCCGCGCCGGGCGCGCCGTACCAGAAGGTGTGCAGCCGGCCGGTGCCCGGCCGGGTCTCCGGCCGTTCCTCCCGGGAGCCGACGAGGCCGGCCACCAGGGCGACCAGGCCGCCGGCGACGGCGAGGCCGCAGAGCACGAGGAGCAGCATCAGCGGCCACCGCCGATCCGCAGCGCCAGCGGCGCGCCCCAACTGCCGTACGGGGACTGCAGCAGGCCGGCGTCGAAGCCGGCCCGGCGCAGGTCGTCCAGGCACTGCGGCGGGGTGTGCGGGACGGCCCGCGGCTCGCCCTGCTCGGGGCGCGGGGCGAAGACCTGGTTCATCGCCGGGCGTCCGCTCTCGCCGAGGCCGGTGACCTCCAGGACGTGCGAGACGAAGCGGTGCCGGCGGCCGCCGACCGCGGTCTCGTCGACCATGGTGACGTGCACCACGAAGTCGACGGCGTTCGCGGTGAGCCGGTAGGCGAGGCTGTCGGTCATGTGGGCGCCGTACTCCAGGCAGAGCTCGGCGATGCGGTCGACGACCATGTGCGGGGCCCGGGCGTGCAGGGTGCACATCGAGCCGCCCTCGCCGTTGGTCATCACCCGCAGCATGGGCACCACCTCGGCCGAGCGGACCTCACCGACGATGATCCGCGAGAGCGTCATCCGCAGCGCGGCGGGGATGAGTTCACCGATCGTCAGCTCGCCGGCGACCCGGCCGTCGACCCGTTCGCCGTTGCCCTCGCGGGCCTCCATCGGCACCACCTGGCGGAGGTGGCCGAGGGTGTGCAGCCACAGCTCGAACTCGGTCTCCAGGGTGCCGACCCGCTCGTCCGGCGGGATCTCGGCGGCCATCGCGCGCAGCAGGCTGGTCTTGCCGACGCCCTGGGTGCCGGTGATCATCACGTTCTTCTTGCCCCGGATCGCCGCCGCCAGGAAGGCGGCCAGCGTCGCGTCGAGAGTGCCGAGCCCGACCAGGTCGCCGAGTGTCGCCGAGGCGACCCGGTGCCGGCGGATCGCCACGTACGGGCGCGGGGTGACCTCGGTCAGCGCCTGCAGACGCATCCCGCCCTCCAGGCGCAGGGCGAGGGTGGGGCTGGCGGTCGAGAGGCTGCGCTCGCCACCGCCGTGCTGGCGGGCCAGGTCCTGGAGCAGCTCGACGAGTTCGGCGTCGTCGTCGGCGATCGGCGGCACCTGCCGCAGCGGCTCGTTGGCCCGCGACACCCACACGTCGTCGCAGCCGTTGACCAGGATGTTCTCGATCTCCGGGTCGTCCAGGTAGGGCTGCAGCCGGCCGGCCCGGAACAGCAGGTCGTAGACGGCCTCGGCGAGCGCGCGGTCCTGGTCGCGGGTGGGCGGGATGCCGTGGGTCTGCGCGTACGCGTCGGACCAGCGGGCGACCGCCTCCTCGATCAGCGCCCGGCCGCGCTGCCGCCGGGTGGCCCGGTCGACCTCGCCCGACCCCTCCAACTTGGACAGCTGCTGGTGGAGTTCGGACGCCACCTGGCGCTTGAGTTCGCGCGCGACCTGCGGGTCGACGGCCGGCCGGACGCCGACCGGCTGCAGCGCGGGCACCGCCGCGACCGGTGCCGCGGGCCCGGTCGGCCGGACGGGGCCCGGGACGATCCCGGCGGAGGGGCCGGCCGCGGGCACCTGCCAGGGCAGCGAGGACGGCCCCTGCTGGAGCGGGCTACCGCGCACGGAGCACCTCCCCGTACCCGTTGTGCGGCTGCCGCCGGTCCGGCGGCGGCGGCGGGAAGGACGCGGGTGCGGGCGGCTGCGGGACGGCCGGCGGCGCGATGTGCTGCGGGAAGGCGAGCGGGTGCGGCTCGGGCGCCGGTGCCCACGGCTGCCGCGGCGCCACCGGGCCGAGAACCGGGCCGGGCACGGGGCCGGACTGGCCGTACTGCGGCTGCTGGCCGTACTGCGGCTGCGGTATCGGCTGCGGGGCGGGCGGCTGGGGCACGGGCTGCTGCTGGTACGGCTGCGGCTGCGGGGCGAGCCGCTGCCGGCGGCGGGCCGCGACCTCCTGGATCCGGTCGGCGGCGCTGCGCGCCGTCCGCATCAGCTCGGAACGGACGAACCGCCGGTCGGCGGTGTCCCCGCCGTCGGAGAGCACCTTGGCGGTGCGCGGCGCGAACGGCAGCAGGCCCAGCGCGGAGACGCCGAGTTCGCGGGCGGCCTCGGCCAGCGGGTAGGGGCCCTCGGCGATCGGCAGCAGGCCGAGCGCGTCGGCACCCGAACCGGCGTTCTCCAGGTCGTCCCGGAGCGCCGCGAGCCGCGGCCGGGCGGCGGACAGGCCGCGCAGCGTGGTCCGCACGGTGGCCGCGACCACGTCGGCCCGCCGGGCCAGCACCGCACCCGGGCCGGCCGCACCGGAGCGGCCGAGGTCCACGATCACGTCGTAGCCCTGGCCGTCCAGTGCCTGGAAGGTGTCGGCGAGCGGCTCCCAGGTGTAGGCGAGGCCGGATGCCTGCGCCGGGTCGGTGAGGCCGGGCAGCAGCAGCCGGTCGGCGGTGCCCTCGGGCGAGAGGTCGACGAGTTGCTCCCACATGCTCTGGACGAGCAGGCCGCGGCGGTCCGCGACCGCCAGGTTGCGCAGCCCGTACACGGCCTCGATGCGGCCCTCCAGGGCGCCGGCCAGCACCGCGCCGCCGTCCGGGTCGCACTCGGCCAGCAGCACCCTGCGGCCCGACTGCAGCGGCCAGCTGAGCAGCAGGGCGAGCGCGGTGGTGGTGGCCCCGGGGGCGCCCGGGCCGCCGGTCACGGCGACGACCGCCATCAGGTGCCCCCTCCCGTACCGCTCTTGGGACTGCCGGTGGCCCTGCCGGACGGGGCGCCGCCCGTCGGGGTGCCGGACGCGGTGCCCTGACCGTCGGCGGCGGTGTCGCCCGCGGACGGTGCCGGGGCGGGCGCGGCGCCCGTCCGCGGCGCGAGGATCACCTGGAAGCGGCCGGTGGCCACCCAGACGGCGAGCCGCGGGCCGTCGGCCGCGGGGACGGCGACGTCCACCACCTGGCTGCCGTCGGTGTCGACCCGGCCGACGGTGACCACCGTCGCGGAGAGCGTCTCCGGTGTGCGGGAGGCCGCCGCCTGGTCGGACTTGGCGTCCGGGGTGTACACCACCAGCACCTGCAGCCCCGGCTGGAGGCGGGCGGCCGGCAGCTGGGTGCGCTTGGCAGCGAGGCCGACGATCTGCTGGCCGGGCTGGAGCGCCGGGTCGGCGGTGACGTCCGCCTTGAGCAGCAGGGCGCCGCGCCTGAGGTCGGTGGTGGCCCGCAGGCCGATGGTCCGGGCCCGGTCGCGGGCGTCCAGCGGGCGCAGCACCGGGTCGCCGGCGATGTGTGCGACCACCAGGTCGTCGGCGGTGATGGTCTGGCCCATCGGGACGTCGCGGGCGATCGCGAGCACGGCGATCCGCTGCCCCGAACTGGTGTAGAGGGCGGCGCCGCCGAGGCCGCCGGCGGCGATCAGCGCGACCGCCATGGCCAGCACGGCGGGCCGGCGCCGCCGGGCCCGCAGGGTGCGCGGCGGGACGTGCGGGGCCGGCCGGACCGGGTCGGGGGCGAGGGCGGCGGTGCCGGCGCTCGGCGTCGGGACGTTGCGGGTTTCCACCGGGCTTCGGCCTTTCCGGAACTGGTGGTTCGTCAGTGGTCGGGAGCGTGGCGGGCGGTCAGTTGAGCGCCTGCACCTCGGCGACCTTCAGCGGCAGCGGGTCGTCCGTGGTGACGCGGTAGTCGACCGCGAACACCCGCGCCCCGGTGTCGGACCGGACGGCCTCGACCCGCCAGGTCAGCGTGGCCGTCAGGTAGAAGGTCCGGTCCTGCTGCCCGGCGGAGGACGTCCGGTAGGTGTATCCGCAGGGCGGCGTGGTACCGGCACCCGCGCGGTACGGGGTGCCGGGGCCGGTGCATTCGGCGCCGGGCGAGCCGTCACCGGTGTCCCAGTGCACCTTGGTCAGCCGGGCGGTGGCGGTGACGCTCATCGTCCGGCCCTTCGCGGTGGCGCTCTGCGGCCCCGCGGTGGTCTCGGTCGACGTGTACCAGAGCCAGACCGGCACCCCGACCACGGCGGTCGCGGCCGGGGCGGCGTGCAGCTGCGGCGAGTCGAAGTGGATCATTCCGAGCGCCTTCATGCCCAGGTCGTACGGGCGGTCCGGCGGCGGCGGGCCGCCGGGCGGCTGGGCGAAGAACATCGGCGGCTTGGGTGTCAGCTGGCCCCCCACACCGCGGCAGTTGACCTCGTACACCGCCCCGTCGGACGGGCCGTGCCCGTCCCAGGCCGGGTCGCTCGCGGGCGGCTGCGGCTCGGAGCGGTGGTAGTAGCAGCCGTCCGCGGTGGAGAACCACCCGAGGTCGTCGTCCCAGCACGGCCACTGCTGCCCGTTCCAACTGCACATCTGCACCCCGCCGTCGGACCCGCCCGACGACCCGCCGCCCCCGTTCCCGGGATCCGCGGTACTCCCGGGCTCGGTGACGACCACGCAGATGTCGCGGACGGCACAGGGGTTGACGCCGCCGCCGGGCTCGCCGGCCGAGGCCGGGGCTGCCGGTGCGAGCAGCAATGCCGACAGCAGCAGTGCACGAACGATGGTCTTCAGCACGTGCGGTCCACCTCGCGTTCGAAGTCCACGATGATCCAACGGCTGTCGTTCCTCCGCAGCGAAACGGTCGCCGGATAGCGGGTGAGCCGCTGCCGGGGATCCTTTACCGCTCCGGTCGTTGCGTCCGCCTGGTGCCAATCGGTCACGTCGAGGCAATCCTTCACGACGGCCGTCTGCGGATCGGCGGTGAGATCGACCTTCTTCACCGATGCCGAGTTGCGCGGACTCCCGGTCATCACGAGCTTTGCGTCGTGCAGTTGGTGGAGACTGGCGAGCGCTTCGCTCAACGCGTGTCCGGTGGAGTACGCGCGCAGTTGCGAACCGTCCGAATCCGATCGCCCGAAGGCCTCGGCCTGCGCGTCCCACCAGGCCTGATAGGTGTTCAGAACCAGTCGGGCGACGGCACCGTCGGAGCCTTCGGTCGGGGCGGTCGTGCCGGTACCCGAACCACTCGAAGGAGTTACAGCCGTCCCACCGGGAACAGCTGTCACAGGAGTACCCAGACGGTCCGCAGAACCACTGGATCCGGCGGCGGAACAGGCACCGAGCGCCAACAGCAGTGCCACCCCACCGATCCCAACCGCCCCAGGGCGCAACACATTTCCGCGCTGCCGCATCGCCCCACCTCTTAGCGCCAGACCTCGTCCGCGGCCATGGTCGCAAAAATCTTCCGCCGTCCCTCGATGCCGCCGCGGGGGCATCGATTCTTCGCCACCCACCCCGGCACAGCAACACCTCGGGCGGTCCGACCTTACGCGTTGGGCGGATCGGTTGGGGAGTTTTCCCGCCAGAGAACGGCCAACAGTTCGTCGGAAAGCGACAATCCGGCCAATGCGCCCCGCACGGCGGCCCGATTGCGCATCAGCAGCCGTCCTCCGTCGGCCGGAACCAGTTCGACGGCCTGCCCGGCCGCCGCCGCGCCGCCGTCCCGCAGCGCGAGTTCGTACGCGAGGGCGGGTGCGAGTTCCTGCGGGCCGAGGGCCGCGGGTGCGCCGGGCAGTCCTTGGTCGAGGACCTGGACGAGGAGGCGGCTGAACGATCCGTCACCGCCGGGCCGGACGGCGTCCCGGCCGCGTCGGCCCGTCTGGTGCCTACCGATCCGCCCCCAGAGCGGGACGCGGGAGTGGCTGAGCAGTTCGCCGGCGGCGTCCTCGCGGGCCAGGGCGGCCCAGGTGTCGCGGTCGGCGACGGCGTCGACGAGCAGCAGGGTCTCCTCCTGGCCGCCGTGCGCCATGGCGCTGACCACCCAGTCCCAGGCGAGGCCGCGCCGGTAGGCGTTGTCGGGGGTGGAGCCCGCGGTGACCAGGGCGATCCGCCGTCCTCTGGGGTCGGCCGTCAACTGGCCGAGCAGGCAGACCACCAGCCACCGGGCGGGTCTCGCGGCGGCGGCGCGCAGCGCGGTGAGCATGGTGTTGGCGTCGGCGTCCGGCGGCAGCAGGTCGACCCGGCAGCCGCGGGCTCCGGCGTCGAAGGTCCGGCCGGGCAGGGTCGCGGCGAGGGCGCGGGCGCCGTCGCCGGCCTGCGCCGAGCCCGACCAGCTGCGGTCCGGCCCCCCGTCCGCGCCGATCACCACCAGTTCGATGCCGCCGCCCACCCCGCACCAGCCCCCTTCCGCCTCCGTGCCTCGGCGACAAGTTACCGCCGGAGGACCCTTCGGGCAGGGACCATCGGCCCTACCGGCCGCCGGGCTGCGGTCCGAGCATCGTGCCATGGAGTACGAGGACCCTGTGGAGGAGCTGAGCGAGGCCGAGTGCCGCCGTCTGCTCGGCACCGTGCCCGTCGGGCGGGTGGTGTACACCGAGCACGCGCTGCCGGCGGTGCTGCCGGTGGCGTTCGAGGTGGCGCAGGACGGCCGGCTGGTGCTGGCGCTGCGCGCCGACAGCTCGACCGCGCGGGCCCTGGACGGCACGGTCGCCGCCTTCCAGGCCGATGTGCTCGACCCGGAGACGAGGTCCGGCTGGAGCGTGCTGGTGCACGGGCACGCCGAGGTGGTCCGGGACCATCTCGCCCAGGACGGCCTGTTCGAGGCCGGGCTGCGGCCGTGGGTGGGCGGTCCGCGGCCGGTGTACGTGGCGCTGACCCCGGAGCTGGTGGGCGGGCGGCGGCTGCGTGCGGTGGGGGTGGCGGCCCCGGCGGTGAGCGCGGCCCCGGCACGCCGGCCCCCCGCTGACACGTGACCGGTCGGTAGGCATACTCTCCGACTGTCCCCGCAGGACGCACCCGTGGGGACCGGAGCCCCGACCCCACCTGGAGCGCATCTTGACGACCTTCGCCTCGCTGGCCGACCTGAAAGCCGCGGTCGGCACCGAGCTCGGCACCAGTGAGTGGCACACCATCGGGCAGGAGCAGGTGAACCTGTTCGCCGAGGCCACCGGCGACCACCAGTGGATCCACGTCGACCCGGAGCGCGCGCAGGCGAGCCCGTTCGGTGGGACGATCGCGCACGGCTACCTCACGCTGTCGCTGATCCCGGTGCTGGCGAAGGAGTGCTACGGCGTCGAGGGCATCGCGATGGCGCTCAACTACGGGTCGGAGAAGGTCCGCTTCCCGTCGCCGGTGCCGGTCGGCACGGCCGTGCGGGCCACCGCCGAGCTGGTGTCGGCCGACGAGGTCCCCGGCGGCGTGCAGGCCCTCGTGCGGTTCACCATCACCAGCGAGGGCAGCGCCAAGCCGCACTGCGTCGCCGAGACGATCACGCGCTTCTACGCGGCCTGATCCTCCGCACCCGGACGGGCCCGCTCTGCGGCGGGCCCGTCCGCGCGTGTCCGGGCCCGGCCGGACGGTCCGCCGAACGGCTCGCCCGATCATGTTTCGGCCGGGCCCGTGCGGGCCAGGAGGGGTAGTGTCCGGTTGACGGTCGTCGTACGGCAGCGGAGCCACAGCGCCACCCACCGTACGCGTCCGGCCTGCCGGCGTGTCGCGACCGCGGACGCCGGACGGCCACCGCCGTACGGATGTCCCGACGTGGAGGTGCCGTGCCCAGCTCCGTCCCCTGGATCTCCCGCGCAGCCGCCCTCGCCGCACAGTTCGGCACCGCACTCACCGACAGCGGCGGCATCGGGCGGCTGCCGCGCCGCACCTGGCACCGGATCCGCACGGACGCCTTCGGTGCCGATCCCACGGGCGAGCGGCTGGAGCGCGTCCGGCGCTCGCCGCAGTTCCGCGACGGGGCCTTCCGCAACCCCGTCCCCACCCGGCGGCTCGCCGACGGGTACTCGCCGTTCGCGGTCAGCCGGGCCCAGCTCACCGGTGACCGGACCCGCCGGGCGCCGGCCGCCCCGGTGCCGCTGCACCGGCTGCGCCCGATCGACCTGGCCGCGCCGCCCGCCTCCGGGCTGCGGCTCACCTGGCTCTGCCACGCCACGGTGCTCGCCGAACTGGACGGCCGCCGGGTGCTCTTCGACCCGGTCTGGGGCGAGCGCTGCTCGCCGTTCTCCTGGACGGGCCCCAAGCGGCTCCACCCGATGCCGATCGGCCTGGCCGAACTCGGCCCGGTGGACCTGGTGGTGGTCTCGCACGACCACTACGACCATCTCGACATGTCGACGATCCGGGCGCTGGACGCGAGCGGCGCGGTGTTCGCCGTCCCGCTCGGGGTGGGCGCGCACCTCGAGCACTGGGGCGTGCCCACGGAGCGGATCGTGGAGCTGGACTGGTGGGAGAAGGCCGAGGTCGCCGGGCTGACGCTGACCGCCACGCCGGCCCGGCACTACTGCAGCCGCGGGCCGCGCACCCATCCGTACGCGCTGTGGGCGTCCTGGGTGGTGGCGGGCCCCGAGCACCGGGTGTTCCACAGCGGGGACACCGGCTACTTCCCCGGTTTCGCCGAGATCGGCGGCCGGTTCGGGCCGTTCGACGCGACGATGGTGCAGATCGGCGCGTACAGCGACTTCTGGCCCGAGGTGCACATGACGCCCGAGGAGGGCGTGCGGGCGCACCTGGACCTGGACGGCGGGGTGATGCTGCCGATCCACTGGTGCACCTTCGACCTCGCGCCGCATCCCTGGGAGGAGCCGGCCGAGCGGACGGTGACGGCGGCGCAGGCGCTGGGCGTGCGGTTCGCGGTGCCCCGGCCGGGCGCACCGTTCGAACCGTCCGATCCGCCTGCGCCGACCCTGTGGTGGCGCGCCGTCGCCCGGGTGCCCGGGGACGGCGGACCGGCCGTCCCGACCGAGCCGGCCGCGCACGCCTCGGCGGCCCGGCCGCGGCCCGCGGCGACCGGGCCGGCGGCCACCGGTCCTGCGGCTACCGCGGACGACGACGGGATCACCGTCTGACGGCCGGGCAGCGGGCACGGGCTCAGCCCCGTGCCCGGACGGCCTTCCAGGCGACGTTCTGCACCGGCAGGGTGGCGACGCCGACCAAGGCCCCGGCTCTCGCCGAGGTGAGCGTGAGCAGTCCGGCGACACCGGCCAGCAGGGTCACCACGAAGGACGTGGCGTCCGGCTTCCGGATGAACGAGGTGTTCGGCTTGCTCGCCTCCCCTTGGTGAACAGCCCTCACTGGTCCATCAGCAGGCAGAAGCCGACCGTGAGCACCATCGCGACGGCGAAGCCGACGAGCAGCGCGTCGAGCGACCGCACGGCCGGCCGGCCCCGGCGCTCGACGAGGGCCACACACAGGCCGGCCAGCGGCCCGAACTCCGGCCCGACCCCCCGCGGGCGACGTGACGCTGTGCGACGTCGCCCGCACCCACCATAGGGCCTGCGGTCAGACCGGGTCGGGGCGGCCCGCGGCGTGGGCGCGCATGGCTGCCTCGACCAGGGCGACCGCGGCGCGCGGGTCGGCGACCTCGACCACCAGCCGGCTGTAGCGCTCGTCGGCGAGCTCCACGACCACCGCCCCGGCGGGGTTGTGGACGTCCCAGAAGACCCACTCGCCCTGGGAGCGGAAGGTGCCCGCGGTGATCACGCCGGGCAGGTGGGTGCCGCCCATCCGGATGCCCTTGGACTCGTGGACGATGCCGGGGTCGGCCGTGGCGCCGCGGACGTTGGCCAGCGGGATCTCCAGCCGGCTCCTCAGGGCCCAGAGCTTGTCGAGGCCCTCGACCTCGACGATCAGGGTGTCGTCCACGACGGACAGCTGTGCCATCTGATGGCTCCTCGGGTGGGGGTGCGGAGGTGGGGTGTTCCGGATGGTCGGGCAGGTGCTCACGGGCCGAGGCGGTCGGCGAGCGCCAGGACGGCGGCCGCGCCCGGGCGGTCCGCGTCGGCGCGGCCGCGCAGCCGCACCCCGAGCACGGTGGCGGCCAGCGCCTCGGCGAGCGCCGGCGCGGCGTCCGGGCCGAGCACCTCGGTGAAGGCGGCGTCCAGGGCGACGAGGCCCTCCTCGACCAGGGCGGCGGTCTCCGGGTCGAGCGGGGCGCGCTCGGCGGCGGCGAGCAGCAGCAGCCCGGCGGCCGGTCCGCCGTCGTACGCGGCGGCGGCCTGCGCGAGGGCGGCGGGCAGCGCCGCGGCCTCGGCGACGGCCCGGGCGAGCGGCAGCACGTCCCGGTCGAGGTGGCGGCGGAGCGCGGCCAGGTAGAGGCCCCGCTTGCTGCCGAACACCTTGTACAGGCTGCCCCGGTGCACGCCGAGCGCGCCCACCAGGTCGTCCACCGACGTGCCCTCGAAGCCGTGCACGGCGAACAGCCGGGCAGCGGCCTCGACGGCCTCGTCCTCGTCGAAGGCGCGTGGTCGTCCCATGGGCGGAACCGTAGCGAGTTGAAGAACGATCAGTCAAGAACGATCGTTCAACAACACCGCCGGCAGCACACAAGGGGCGTCCGGCCACCTCGGCGATCGCGCCGCGCGGTGCATCAGCCCGCCAGCACCTCCCGCAGGGCGGCGGCCTCGCGCACGGCGCGGGAGGCGCCGCCGCGGGTGGCGAGGGTGGTGATCTCCGGGATCGGACCGCGGGCGTTGCTGCGGCGGGCGCAGTCCGCGGCGACCGCGAGCAGGTCGCCCGCGCCGCGCGGCGGGTCGCCGGCGAGCAGCTGCGGTAGGGCTGCGGCCAGGACCGACCAGACGGTGCCGTGGGCGCCGGTGTCGGCCGCGGCGCGCAGTGACTCCGCGAGGCGGTTGGGCTTGACCGAGCCGAGGGCGAGCAGTTCGGCGCTCTCCCGGCCGAGCAGTGCGCCGTCGAGGTCGCCGCGGGCGGCCAGGACGAGCAGGGCGTCCACCGCGGCGGTGCGGTCCTCGGGGTGCCGGGCTCCGAGGCCGTAGGCGACCGCGAGGTGCATCGCGGGCCCGGCGGGGCCGCCGGCCTCGGCGAGGGCGGGGAGGAGCTGCGGGCCGCCGCGCTGGTCGGCGTCCGCGGCGGCGGCGAACCGCTCCATCAGGCGGGCAGCGGTCTCCTCCCGGTGGTGCGGCAGGATCGCCGCCCACCGCTCGGAGGCCGGCGGGGTCCACCAGCTGTCGTGCCGTGCGAGGTGACGGTCAGTGGAGTCGAGCAGGCGGTCGGCGTCGACGGGCAGCCCGGCGGTGCCGGCGGCCGGCTGGTGGACCAGGCGGCGTGTGGTGGAGAGCCGGCGGCCGTTCGGTCCGCGCTCGGCGGACGGCGCGCGGACGGTGGACGGCGGGCGCGGCAGGCCGCCGTCGCGCAACCAGGCGGCGAGCCGCTTGCCGGCCGGGGTGCCGATCGCCGCGGCCGCCGCGATCACCGCGGGGTCGGCCGTCGGCGTCACCCGCAGCAGGGCCTGTCCGAGGTCCGCCGGACCGGGCTCGGCGCCGAGCCGCGCGTACCCGGCGAGCCGGGCGACCAGCGCGGCGGGGTCGATCGCGCCGGTGGCATCGGTCGGGGTGGCCAGCAGGTACGGCAGCGGGCGGGCGACCAGCCGGAGCACCGCCTCCTCCAGCCGGGAGGCGATCTGGGAGTCGAACGCGGTGGACCACGAGGTGCGGAACACGCCTCGCCGGTGCGCGACGTCGGCCGCCTGTTGGGCCTGGCGCAGGGTCATCCGGCCGACGGCGGCCTGGGCGACCAGCCCGAGCTCCTGCGGGTGGTGGGCCCGCAGCACCGGGTCCAGGGCCTCGGCGAGGGCGGTGCGGTCGGCCGCGGCGTGCCGGACGAGGCCGTCCAGGACGCGCTCCCAGGGCACCAGGCCGGTGTCGCCGGCTAGCGCGGCGGCCAGCTCCTCGGCGAGTTCGGCCGGGGTGCCGATCGGCTCGGGCACCGGGCGGGGCCGCGGCACCGGAGGCAGCAGTTCCCGGTACTCCTCGGCCCGCACCTCGGCGCCGAGCAGCTCGGCGGCGCGGCGGTGGTGGGCCGGGTCGAGCTGCTCGGCGGCGGCCCGCAGCTCCGGGAGGACGGCAGGGCCCGCGGCGGCCAGGTGCCTGCCGACCACCTTGAGCGCCTGCTCCTGGAGGCCGCGGTCGGGGTGGCCGAACGCTCCGGCGGCGGCCAGTACCGCCGGACCTGCGCGGTCGGGGGCGGTGCGGGCGGCCCGGTCCAGCCAGCCGAGCTGGGCGCGGACGAGCTTCTTCTCGGTACGGAAGAGCACGGTGGGGCTCGCCTCGTCGAGCACCTCGGGGTCGAGCCGTCCGGCGGTGTCCAGCGCGGCGAGCGCCTGCTGGGCCAGGCCGGCGGTGGTGGACGGGCCGGCGAGCAGGGCGAGCAGGGTGCGCACCCGGGCCGCGTACTCGTCCTCGGTGGGCGCGAGCGCCTGCAGGACCGTCAGGAAGATCCGGTGGTCGTTGGGCCGGCCGCCGCCGCGCAGCAGCCGGGCGAGGCAGCGGTCGAGCACGTCGGCCCGGTCGAGGACGCCCTCGGCGGCGAGCCGGGCCAGCACGGCGGGCCAGCGCTGGGAGTCGTCGTGGGCGGCCCAGGGGCCCTCCAGTTCGCCGGCGATGTCGGGCACGTCGAAGACCCGCGGGGCGAGCACCGGGGTGAACGGGTCGGAGGCCAGCCGGGCGAACAGGTCGCGGCCGGGCGGCAGGGTGCCGAAGGCGGCGTGCCGCGGCTCCGGTCGGGAGCGCTCGCGCACCCACTGGGTGGTGAAGGAGTCGCTCGTCGGCACCGGGCAGCCGGTGGAGCGCACCAGGTACTCCAGCAGCGGGAAGTGCTCGGACCAGCCCCAGCCGGGGGCGCGCCGCTCCGCGAGCCGGGCGGTGACGACCTGCCGCCACGCGAGCGGCTGGCGGTCGATCACCTCGACGAGCAGCGGGTTGCGCCATCCGGCGCGGTCCTCGAAGGCCCGGCTGCCGATCCATTCGGCGGCCGCGGTGGGCGAGGTGAGGCAGCCGGCGCCGGCGACCAGCAGGGCCGTCCACCGGTCGGGGGAGCCGGACCAGCTGTCCCGCATCTCCTTGCGATGCTCGCGCAGTGCGGGCACCTCGGCCCGGCGCTGCTCCGGGGTCAGCCCGGCGAGGGCGGCGGCGACACCGGCGGTGTCGCCCTTGCGGACGAGGTCGGCGAGGCTCATCGCGCGGCCTCCGGCTGCCCGGCACGGACCAGGCCGACCGCGAGGACGTGCTTGCACGGCCCGCGCCCGCCTCGGTACTTCGCCCACCAGAGGCAGGTGCAGCCGAGCTGTCCGTCGGCGCCGGTGCGGACCCGCTGCACGTGGTCGTCGACGGTGACCTCGGCGAGGCCGTCGGCGAGCCGGACGGCACCCGCGGCGGCCAGCGCCCGGGCCGCGCGGAGCCGGGGGTTGTGGGCCTCGGCGCGCCCGGCCGCGTACGGCAGCACGCGGTGGAAGTAGGCGGCGTCGGCCGGGTCATAGCCGATCTGGCCGGCGGTGCCGAGCCGGGTGAGCGCGGCGCGGACCCGGTCGGCGCTCAGCCCGGACTGGGCGGCGAGCTCGGCCGGGTCGATCCGCGGTTCCCAGGCGAGCAGGGTGGCGATCAGCTCGGCGTCCTCGGCGGAGCCCTCGGCGGCGAGCGCGGTGAGCACACCGCCCTCGCCGGAGAAGCCGCGCGAGGCGTCCGGGGAGAGCGTGAGGGTGAGCCGCATGCCGGGCAGCACGACCTCCCAGGCGGAGGCGGTGGGCGCGGTGGCGGCGGCCGGGCCGTACACCCGCAGGGCGAGGGCGTGGCGCAGCACCCGCTGCAGGGCGGCCAGCCGTTCGGGGCCGGGCAGGCAGACCGCGCCGGGCACCGGGCGGCTGGTGGGGCGCAGGGTGCGGCCGGCGGGCACGACCCAGCCGGTGGTGGAGGTGCGGCCGCCGGTGCGGGGCAGGGCGCGGAGGAAGCGGACGGCCTCGGCGGCGGGGAGTTCGGCGCGCAGGTCGAAGCCGGCGGCGATCACCTGGGTCTCGGCGAAGCCGCGCAGCCAGCGCTCGGGCAGCGGCACCTTCTTCTCGACCATCGGGCCGTCGAGGGTGGTGACCTCCAGGGCTTCCGGGCCGACCGCCAGGTGCAGCGGTTCGCCGGTGCCGATCCGGCCGAGCCCCTCGCGGAGCGGGTTGTTGACGTCGACGTTGGTGGTGCCGTGGCCGAGCTCGCCGCCGTCCAGGCCCTCGGCGAGGACGTCGAGGCGGGCGTGCACGCCGCAGCAGCCGGAGAAGGACTCGAAGCGCAGCCGGTCGCCGCCGGCGGTGACCACCGGGTCGAGGGAGGCGCGCAGCTGCGGCTGGTAGTAGCGGGCGGCGGCGACGTCGGCCACCGCGAGGAGGGCGGCCGCGGCGGCCGCGGGCGAGGTGAGGAAGCCGCTGAAGAACTGCGGGTTGGCCACCGCCCCGAGCGGGCCGGCGCCGCCGGAGGTCTGCAGGGCGAGGTCGCGCCCGGCGGTGCTCTCGTGCACCGCGGAGGGGCGCAGGTAGGCGTACGTCTGCACGGCTTGCGTCATGTCGAGGACGCTAGGGGCGGGGACTGACAGGGCGTCGCTTCTGGAACAGGTTCTACTCTCCCGGCGCACCACGGGTAACCCAGGTCACACCGTGGCGCTGGGGCGATCTGCCAGTATGGAGCGGTGAACGACGCCATGGAGCAGGGAGAGCCGGCCGACGACCAGGTGGCCCCGTTCGTCGAACTGCTGCGGATCGAGGAACTGGACGAGAACCTGTTCCGTGGTCGCTGCCATGCCGGCGCGCCGATGCGCGCCTTCGGCGGCCAGGTGGCCGCGCAGGCGCTGATCTCGGCCGGGCGGACGATCGGTGCGGAGCGTGCGGTGCACTCGCTGCACGGCTACTTCCTGCGCCCGGGCGACCCGACCCGGCCGATCGTCTACCAGGTGGACCGGATCCGGGACGGCTCCTCGTACGCGACCCGCCGGGTGACGGCGGTCCAGCGCGGCGAGGCGATCTTCACCATGTCGGCCTCGTTCAAGCGCCCGGAGGCCTCGTCCGAGCGGCAGCGCACGATGCCGCCGGTGCCGGGGCCGGAGGAGCTGCCGGACCCGTTCGTGGACTGGGAGCGCGCGAACCCGGAGGACTTCGCCAAGTCGACCGGGTTCCGCGCGCTGGAGATGCGCTTCCTGCCCGCCGACGCGCCCGGGATGCCGGCGGAACTGCCCGGGGTCCCGCAGCAGTTCGTCTGGCTGCGAACGGGTACCCCGCTGCCGGACGACGACCCGCTGCTGCAGGTCTGCGCGCTCACCTACCTCTCCGACCTGACGCTCGCCTCCACCACGGCGCTGCACCTGGAGCCGCACCGTTTCGGGCGCAAGGAGCCGCGGCGGACGATGCTGGCATCGCTGGACCACGCGATGTGGTTCCACCGGCCGTTCCGGGCCGACGAGTGGCTGCTGTTCGCCCAGCGCAGCCCGTCGGCCTCGGACGGGCGGGGTCTGGCGCTCGGCGAGTTCTACAACCGGGACGGCCTGCTGGTGGCCTCGGCGGTGCAGGAGACGCTGCTGCGGGAGGCACGCGCGACCCGTCCGTGACCGATCGCGTCATACCCGTGCGGCACCCCGGGCCCTATCATGGCGAGGGTGACCAAGGTTGACCTGTCACCCCGTCCGGTGGAGGCGATGTCGCCCCGTCAGCTCGAACGGCGCGGAAACCTGATCGCGGCCGCCCTCTCACTGGTGACCGAGATCGGCGTCGAGCGGCTGCAGATGCGCCAGGTGTCCGAGCGCTCCGGGGTCGCCCTCGGGACGACCTACCGCTACTTCTCGTCCAAGGACCACCTGCTCGCGGCCGCGATCGCCGAGTGGCACCGCTCGCTGCTGACCGACCTGGTGGGCGAGGTGCGCGGCCGGCGCGCCGGGCTCACCGCCAGCGACCGGATGGTGCGGTTCGTCCGGCACGGCATGCGCGCCTACCAGCGACAGCCCGAGCTCGCCCGGCTGCGGGTGTCGGTCGCGGCGTCCACCGACCCGTTCGCCAGCGAGGCGCTGCAGGCGATGGCCCGGGCGGACGGCGTGGCGCTGCGCGCGGTGATGACCGAGGTACCGCCCAGCCAGGGCGACGTGGTGCGGCACATCGTCGGCCACGCCTGGCAGGGCGAGCTGACGGCCTGGGTGACCGGCCGCACCACCCTGGACGACGCCCGGCGCCGGCTGGAGGACGTGGTGCGCCTGGTGCTGACACCGTACGAGGCGGCCGATCCGGCGGCCTGACGGCCGGTCCGGAACGGCCAGTCTTAAATCGGCCGTAAGCGTTCCTGACGTTCCTTGACCGCGGCCCGGCAGGCCCCGACGCTGGACGGACTCCGCCCCCGGAACCTCGCAGACCCCCGGAACCCCTCGTCCTGCCCCCGACCACGAGAAGGCCTGTCATGAACACGCCCTCACGCCGCCTGCTGCTCGGTGCCGCACTCGGCGGCGCCGCCTCCGCCGGACTCCAGATGGTCGCCCGCGGCGACACCCCGGCCGCCGCCCCGGTCGTCTCCAGCTGGCAGCTGCGCTGGTCGCCCTCGGCCTCCTTCGACGGCCTGCGCGCCTTCGAGACCGTCGAGGACGACCGGGCCGGCTCGCACCCCTCCGCCCGGCCGCACATCACCACCGACGGCGACGCCTACCGCTGGACCATGCACACCGTCGACCGGGACACCGCCACCGACCGGCAGCGCCACGAGGTCACCGGCATGCGCAGCCCCGCCGGCGGCCCCTTCCTGGAGTGGCGGCCCGGCGAGACCTGGCGCACCACCTACGCCGTCCACATCCCGTCCTCGCTCCGCGCGACCACCACGTTCACCCACATCATGCAGATGAAGCAGCCCGGCAACGGCACCTCCCCGATCGTCGTGCAGTCGCTGCGGCGGGTCGGCGGCAAGGAGACGATCGAACTCGCCCTCCCGCAGTCCGACACCCTGGTCGGCCGCACCGACCTGGCCCCGCTGCACGACCGCTGGGTCGACGTCGACTTCCGGATCCGGATCGGCGACGGGTCGAAGGGCATGGTGCGCTGGATCCTGCGCAGCGGCGGCACCACCCTGGTCGACGCCACCAAGGACGGCGTGGACACCTTCCTCGCCGACCGGGTCCGGCCCAAGTGGGGCATCTACCGCTCGCTCGGCGACACCTCCGGCTCGCTGCAGGACTGCCACCTGCTGATCCGTTCGATGCGCGGCTACCAGCTGGTCTCCGGGGCGTCCGGGATCTACCGGGCCGAGGAGGCCCTGCTCCGGCAGGGGCGGGTCGAGACCGACACGGCCGGGACGCGCTTCGCGGCCTTCGACGGCGGCCCCGGGGCCGGCGCCGAGTGGACGGTCGACGCGGGCACGCCGGCGAGCGCCACCCTCGCCGTGCGGTACGCCAACGGCGACCCCGTCGACCGGCCGATGGACATCGCGGTCAACGGCAGCCGGGTGGTCGCCGGGCGGGCCTTCCGCCCCACCGGCGGCTGGGACGACTGGGCGACGGTCGCGATGCCGATCACGCTGCGCACGGGCGCCAACACCGTCCGGGTCACCGCCGTCGGCGCGGCCGGGGCACCCCGCCTGG
Organism: Kitasatospora sp. NPDC085879; assembly: GCF_040686255.1. Classification (NCBI taxonomy): domain Bacteria; kingdom Bacillati; phylum Actinomycetota; class Actinomycetes; order Kitasatosporales; family Streptomycetaceae; genus Kitasatospora; species Kitasatospora sp. NPDC085879. Next base: position 125,471 of record NZ_JBFBJZ010000009.1, read on the forward strand.
ACCGGATCGCGATCGCCTGAGCCGGTGCCAGTACCGGTGCCGGGCCTGGCGTCCGGTGTCTCACACCACCGTCACCGGGTGCACCACGACCGCGTCGAAGAGGTAGCCCTCGCGGTTGAACGGCGCCTCGGCCGGCTGGGTGCGGCCGAGCAGGTCGGTGGCGCGGGCACGCAGCCCGTACCGGCCGGGCTCGGCGGGCCGCCAGTCCACCGCCCACCGCCGCCATCCGTACCGGCTCGGCGGGTCCAGCAGCTCGGCCGGGTACCAGTCGCGGCCGCCGTCGGTGCTCACCTCGACCGCGCGGACGGCGGCCGCCCCTGACCAGGAGCGGCCGCGCAGCCGGTGGGTGCGGCCGGCGGCCAGCACCGCGCCCGGGGCCAGTTCGAAGGCGCTCTTGACGGTCTGCCGGGTGAGCGCCGGGCCGCCGCCGGCCGGCTGCCCCGGGCCGAACAGCCGGTAGTACGCGGTGGTCCACGGCGACTCCAGCGGCCGGTCGGCGACCTCGACCGACCCCAGCCACTTGATCGAGGCCACCCCCACCCAGCCGGGCACCACCAGCCGGGCCGGGCCCCCGTGGTCGGGCGGCAGCGGCTGCCCGTTCATCTCGTACGCGACCAGCACGTCGTCCAGCGCCTTGCCGATCGGCAGCGGGCGGCGCACCCGGCCGAGGTTCCGGCCGGCCGCCCGGTACTCGGGGTCGAGGCCGCCGGGCAGCACGTCCACCGCCGCCGGGCCGAGGCCGGCCCGCTCCAGCAGTTCGCCGAGCGGCACCCCGCGCCAGGCCGCCATGCCGACACCGCCCAGCCCCCAGGCGGTGCCGGGCGCGGGCGTGCCCTGCTGCTCGGACCAGTACCGGCGCCCGTTCCCGGCGCACTCCAGGACGGCGTCCAGGGTCACCGCGGGCAGGGCGCGCAGCTCGGCGAGGGAGAAGACCGCCCCCGGGCCGCGCAGCCCGCTGCCGTGCACCCGCAGCCGCCAGGTCTCCTGGTCGATCCGTGGGGTGCGGGTGTGGTTGCGGACGAAGAACCGCTCGTTCGGGGTGTGCAGGCCGGTGCCGGCGAGCGTGTCCCAGCGCATCTCGGCGTTGCCGCCGTGGCGCAGGAACCACTGCGGGGGCAGCGGCTTGGCGATGCCACCGCCTCCTGCCGAGGGCGTCCCGGGAGGCACGGCTCCACGGTAGTACGGCCGACCGGGTGACGACAGCCGCCCGCCGCACCTGGCCTGACCTGCGGTGACGGAGTCGATGCCGATCTTCCGCCGGGACTTCATCCGCGCGTAGCCGTCCTTTCACACCGGCCTGGCACGATCCGGGGCATGGTCGAACCATCCGCCCCGATCACACCGATCGCCCCGATCACACCGATCGCCCCGCCGCATCCGCGTTTCCCGCTCCCCCGCCGGCACCGCCGCTGGCTGGCCTGCGCCGCCGTCGCCGCCGCCGTCGCGCTCGGCGGCCTCGGGGTGGGCGTCACCGCGGAGACCTTCGGGGACCACCGGCGCGACGCGGCGGTCCAGGCGGCCCGCTGAGCCGATCGAGTGGTGCCGGTCCGGCCCGCGGCCGATACTGCCGTCATCGACACAGGCACCTGAGCGAGGGGGTGGTCACATGGCCACCGGCACTGTCAGGACGTACTACCCGGGCCACGGCTACGGCTACATCAAGCCCGACGACGGCGGGCCGGAACTGACCGTCTACTACGACTCCATCGTGGACGCGCCCGGGCACGTGCTGGCCGACGGGCAGCGCGTGGAGTACGACGCCACCGTCCAGGAGTTCCGGGAGGTCGCCGAGCGGGTCCGCGCCGTGGAGTGAGCCGCACAAGGTTCTGCGGTCCGGGTTTCAGGCGCCGCGGGAGTGGCGGCCGGTGCCCGGGGCCGGGTGGAGTTCGGCCTGCGGGGCGTAGCGGGCGGCGGGGGCGCGGAGCACCCAGTTGCGGCCGGCCTCGGCGATCAGCTGCATGCGGTGCAGCAGGTCCAGGACGTCCCGGCGGAGTGCGGTGCGGTCCGCGAGGTAGTCGCACTCGGGCTTCTCGGGCAGCCCGTAGTCGTCGGTGATGTCGCCGAGGGCGCCGTCTATCAGGGCGTCGGGGACGAGGACGGCGGGCGGGGCGGCCTCCTCCGGCAGCGGTCGGAGCTCCTCCACCAGGCGCTCGGCGAGCAGCAGGGCGGTGTGGGCGAGCGGCCCGGCACTGGCGGAGGCGAGGTCGGAGAGTTCGTCGGCGGGGTCGACCAGGGCTATGCCCTCGGCCCGGATCTCCGCCTCCAGCCCGAGGAAGTCGGCGAAGAGCTCGGCCTCGGCGGGCAGCCGGCCGAGCAGCCAGGCGCGTTCGGGGGCGGCGAGCTCGTCGGTGAGGACGACCGGGTTCTCGGCGAGCAGCCGGCGGACCGCCACGGCCGTGCCGTCGGCGGGGCCGGTCGGCACCGGGGCGGGCGCGGTGAGCAGCGTGCGGGCGAGGTCGCGGTCGAGTGCGATTCCGCCGTCCGGCTCGGTGGTGACGACCTGCCAGTCCGTCAGCAGGGCGGGCAGCTCGGGCCGTTCGAGGTCGGGCACGCGCCCGTCGGCGATCGCGCCGAGGGCGAGCACGAGGGCGGCGTACCCCTCGGGCCGGAAGCCGGGCTGGGTGCGGCCGGCGAGCGGGGCCTTGTGCAGGCGGGCGTGGCCGGGGCCCACGGTGAGGGGGTAGCCGAGGAGTTCACCGAATCGCCTTGTCAGCCAGTCGGCGTGACGGTGGATCAGCGGGAAGCCGGCACCGTGCGGCCCGGCGGGGGTGACCAGCGGGTGGGCGAGCAGCAGCCGGGCGGCGGTGCGGCGCTCACCGGCCGCCGCGCTCTGCCCCGGGCCCCGGGTGCGGTCGGGGCGGCGGTGCCGGCCGGGGGCGGCGGGCGCCGGCACCCGGCCGGGCGGGGTCTCGGGGCGGGCCCGGCGCAGACCGCGGGAGCGGGCGGCCGCGGCGGCGGCCCGGTGCACGGTCGGCCCGTGCCACCAGCTGACGGCGGCGGCGGGGCCGTGCGAGTCGGCGGGGCGGCCGCCGAGGTGCCGGGCTGGGTACAGCCCGAACAGGGCGGTGAACAGTCGGTGCGCGGCCGCCTCGTCGGCGTCGGCGAAGCGCCGCGCGAGGAGCTCGGCCTGCGGGTACGCGCCGGTGCGCGCGTGGGCCGTGAGCTGCCCCGCCCCGCCCAAGCGCCCGTCCGCCGCGCCCCCGGCCGCCCCGCGGGCGCCGGTCGCGTACTCGTGCTGCTCCATGTCGCGTCCCAGCCTAGACGGTGCCCGGGGCCGGACGGCACGCCTCCGCCGGTCGGTCCGGGACCGCCGCTACGGGCGGGTAACCTCACCTCTTCCGTGTGCGCCCGGTGTCCCCTAAGGTCCTGGCATGCCGAACCTGCCCGACGTCGTGCGGTGGTCCATACCCGCCTTCGTGCTGCTCACCGTCCTGGAGGCGGTCTCCTACCGGTTCCACCCGGACGAGGACGAACAGGGGTACTCCCCGAAGGACACCGCGGCGAGCCTCTCCATGGGCCTCGGCAGCCTGCTGTTCGACGCCGGCTGGAAGATCCCGATCGTGGCGGCCTACTCGGCGCTGTACGAGCTGACCCCGCTGCGGGTGCCGGTGCTGTGGTGGACGGTGCCGCTGATGCTGCTGGCGCAGGACTTCTTCTACTACTGGTCGCACCGCGGCCACCACGTCGTGCGGCTCCTGTGGGCCTGCCACGTGGTGCACCACTCCAGCCGCCGGTTCAACCTGTCGACGGCGCTGCGCCAGCCCTGGACGGGCGCCACCTCCTGGGTGTTCTACCTGCCGATGATCGCGCTCGGCGTGCACCCGGCGGCGCTGGCGTTCTGCTCCTCGGTCAGCCTGGTGTACCAGTTCTGGATCCACACCGAGCGGATCGACCGGCTGCCGCGCCCGGTCGAGTTCCTGTTCAACACGCCCTCCCACCACCGGGTGCACCACGCCTCGCAGGGCGGCTACCTGGACCGCAACTTCGGTGGCATCCTGATCGTCTTCGACCGGCTGTTCGGCTCGTTCACGCCGGAGACGGAGCGGCCGGTCTACGGCCTGACGAAGAACCTGGAGAGCTACAACCCGCTGCGGGTGGCGACCCACGAGTACGCGGCGATCGCCCGCGACGTGGCCGCGGCCGGCAGTTGGGGCGACCGCCTCCGCCACCTCACCAAGGGGCCGGGCTGGCAGCCCGCCCGCACCGAGAGCCCGGAGGGCACCCTCGTATGACCGTCTCCGCACGACTGCGCGCCGCGCGCGGCCTCGTCACCGCCTTCGCCGCGACCTCGGCGGCCCACCTGGGGGCGATCGCGACCGGCTCGACCGTGCTGCAGAACGCCACCAAGCCGGCCCTGATGCCGCTGCTGGCCGCGCACAGCCTGGCCTCCGCGGAGCGTGCGCCGAAGCTGCTGGCGCCGGCCCTGCTGGCGAGCACCGCGGGCGACGTGCTGCTGCAGCTCGGCGGGGACACCGCCTTCCTGGCCGGAATGGGCTCCTTCGCGGCGGCTCACGTGGCCTACGTGACGATGTTCGCCCGGCAGGGCGCCTTCTCGGACGGGCGGCGCACCCTGCTCGTGGCGGCGGGCTACGCGGCGGCCTGGGCGGCGGTGATCACCCAGCTGTGGCCGGACCTCGGCTCGCTGCAGATCCCGGTGGCGGTGTACAGCCTGCTGCTGGCGTCCACCGCGGTCTCCTCGGCCGGTCTCGGGCTCGCGACCGGGATCGGCGGCGGCCTGTTCCTGCTCTCGGACAGCCTGATCGCCGTCCGGCTGGCCGGCTGGAGGCTGCTGCCCGGCCACAACGTGCTGGTCATGGCCACCTACATCGCGGCGCAGTACCTGCTGGCGCGGGGTGCGCTGCGGGCCGAGGAGGCCCGGACGGCGCCGCAGGTGGCGGACGAGGCCGCCGGGACGCGACTCGGCGCCCCGGCCTGAGCGGGCGGGGCGCCGAGCGGACGAGCGGGCATCAGGACTGCGGGGCGCGGCGCCGCAGCAGCCAGAAGCCGCCGAGTCCGGCGGCGACCAGCGCCCCGCCGGTGGCCAGCTCCCGGGGGCCGGTGCCGGTGACCGAGCCGCCGACGCCGGTGGCCACGCTGCCGTGCGGCTCGGGCGCGGTGGTTCCGTGGCCGGAGCCGGCCGGGGTCAGCGGGGCCAGCACGCCGACGGTGCCGCTGAACGGGTCGCCGTTGGGGCACTTGCCGTCGATGCCCCAGGAGGCGGGCTTCTCGGTCACCTGCTCGGAGAGGGTGAGCTCGGTCGCCGAGAGCAGCGCGATGCTGCCGGTGTAGGTGCCGTTCGGGCCCGAGGTCAGGGTGACGGAGCCGCCGGTGAACGCCTTCGAGGTGGCGGTGATGGTCTTCGTCGTGCTGGCGGGGCAGACCACGTTGACGGTGACCTTCTCACCCGGGGCGGCCTGGGCCGGGGTGACCTTGGCCGGTTCCGGCCCCTTCGCCGGTGCAGCGGGTGCGGCGGGCGCCGCGTGCGCGGTCGGCGCGGCGAGGACGAGCAGGGCGGTCGTGCCGAGCGCGGCGGCGGCGGTACGCGGGATGCGCATGCCTGACCTCCAGGTTCTCGGATGCGGCCGGGGGCGGGGTCGCCCCGTGGTCGGTCGGCTGCACCCGGTCACGCCCGACGCTAGGCAGCACCGCCGCACCCGGCCACCGCACGCGACCGTTCGGGTCCGGACGGTCACCGCGGGTGCACGGCCGCGCTCAGACCTCCAGGTCGACGACGACCGGCGCGTGGTCCGAGGTGCCCTTGCCCTTGCGCGCCTCGCGGTCCACGTAGCTGTCGGTGACCGCGTCGGCGAAGGCCTTGTTGCCGAGCGTCAGGTCGATCCGCATGCCGCGGTTCTTCGGGAAGGCGAGCTGGCGGTAGTCCCAGTAGGTGTAGGGGTGGTCGTACTTGAGCGGGCGGGGCATCACGTCCTGCAGGCCGGCCTCGTGGAGGGCGGCGAGGGCGGCCCGCTCGGGCTCGGTGACGTGGGTGAGGCCGACGAAGGCCGCGGGGTCGAAGACGTCCTCGTCGGTCGGGGCGATGTTGAAGTCGCCGAGCACCGCGAACGGGCGGGGGCCGGCCGCGTCCTCCAGGACGGTCTGCCGCAGTGTCTCCAGCCAGGCCAGCTTGTAGCGGTAGTGCGCGTGGTCGACCTCGCGGCCGTTCGGCACGTACACCGACCAGACCCGGACGGGGCCGCAGGTGGCGCCGACGGCGCGCGGCTCGACCTCGGGCAGCAGCGCGTCGTCGGCCTGGTAGCCGGGCTGCTCGGGCAGGCCGCGGACGACGTCCTCCAGGCCGAGCCTGGACAGCACCGCGACACCGTTCCACCGGCCGCTGCCGTGCGCGGCGGTCTCGTAGCCGAGCGCCCGGACCTCCTCGTACGGGAAGGCGTCGGCCGCGCACTTGAGCTCCTGCAGGCAGAGCACGTCGGGGGCGGCGCTCTCCAGCCACTCCAGGAGCTTGGGCAGCCGCGCGGTGACGGAGTTGATGTTCCAGGTGGCGATGCGGACGGTCACGGCGGGCGGCCTCCCCGGTGGTACGGCCGTTCGGGCGGGTGCGCGCGAACGGGGCGGGCGCCCGGCAGACGCCCACCCCGAACATACCGCCAGGCACCGACAACTCCGGGCGGTCAGCGGCCGGGCCGCACCACCGCCGCCGAGCCGCCGCCGCGGCGGACCGGTTCGGCGGCCGCCCGCCAGCGGCCGTCCGGCAGCCGTTCCACGCCGGTGGCGGCGCCGATCTCCGCGGAGGGCGCGAGCACCTGACCGAGCGCCTCCAGGCCGGCCCGCTCGGGCAGCGCCAGGAAGCCGGCCTCCGCGGCGGTGGTCGCGGCGTTGCGCTGGCTGGCCCGCGGTGCGGCGATCGCCTGCTCCAGGGTCAGCCCGCGGTCGAGCCGGCCGAGCAGCACCTGCAGCACGGTGGTGATGATGGTCGCCCCGCCGGGCGAGCCCGCGGCGAACAGCGGCCGGCCGTCGCGCAGCACGATCGTCGGCGACATCGAGGAGCGCGGCCGCTTGCCGGGCCCGGGCAGGTTGGGGTCGGGCACGCCCGGGGTCACCGGGGTGAACGAGAAGTCGGTCAGCTCGTTGTTGAGCAGGAAGCCGCGGCCGGGCACGGTGATGCCGCTGCCGCCGGTCTGCTCGATGGTCAGGGTGTAGGAGACGACGTTGCCCCAGCGGTCGGCGACCGTCAGGTGGGTGGTGCTCGGGCCCTCGTACGCCTCGGTGACGGCCGGGCCCGCCGAGCCGCAGGCGGCGGGGTGGTACGGGTCGCCGGGGGCGAGCGGGCTGGTCAGCGCGCGGCCCGGGTCGAGCAGGCAGGCGCGGGCGGCGGCGAAGGCGGGCGAGAGCAGCCGGTCGGTGGGGACGGGCTGCGCGGCCGGGTCGCCGACCCAGCGGTTGCGGTCGGCGAAGGCGATCCGGGAGGCCTCCAGGAAGCGGTGGTAGTACTGGGTGGCGTCCAGGTGGGCAAGGTCGGAGTGGGCGAGGATGCCGAGCGCCTCGCCGACGGTGGTGCCGCCGCTGGAGGACGGCGCGATGGAGTACACCTCGGTGCCCCGGTAGGCCACCTCGGTGGGCTTCTGCTCCAGCGCCCGGTAGGCGGCGAGGTCGGTGCGGTCGACCTTGCCGGGGCGGGCGGTGCGGCCGGAGGCCGGGTCGACCGGCGGGTGCTGCAGGGTGTTCACGATGTCGGCGCCGATCGGGCCGCGGTAGAGGGCCCCGGTGCCGTCCCGGCCGAGCTGGCGGTAGGTGGCGGCGAGGTCGGGGTTGCGCAGCGTCGAGCCGACCGCCGGCAGTGCGCCGCCGGGCAGGAAGAGCGCGCGGGTGGCCGGGAAGTCACGGAACCGGGCCTCGTTGGCGGCGGTCTGGTCGCGGAAGGTCTGGTCGACGGTGAAGCCGCGGTCGGCGATCCGCTCGGCCGGGCGCAGTACCTCGGCGAGCGGGCGGGTGCCCCAGAGCCGCAGTGCCTTCTCCCAGGTGGCGGCGGTGCCGGGGACGCCCACGGAGAGGCCGCTGGTGACGGCGTCGGCGAAGGGCAGCGGTTTGCCGTCGGCATCCAGGAAGAGCGAGGTGGCGGCGGTGCGGGAGGCGGTCTCCCGGCCGTCGAGGGTGGAGACCCGGCCGGTGCGGGCGTTGTAGACGACGAAGTAGCCCCCGCCGCCGATGCCGGCCGAGTAGGGCTCGGTCACGCCGAGGGCGGCGGCGGTGGCGACGGCCGCGTCGACGGCGTTTCCGCCGCGGCGCAGCACCTCGATGCCGGCGGCGGTGGCGTCGGCGTCGACGCTGGCGACCGCGCCGCCCCGGCCGACCGCCTCCGGAGTCTTCGGTAAGGCCCCCGCGGGTGCGGCGCCGGCGGGTGCGACGGCACCCAGGACCAGGCAGCCGGTGAGGGCGATCGGCGGGGCGATTCGGGCCAGAGCTCTCATTGCGGGGCCTCCTGAGGCGTCGTCAGCTCTCCGTTCTGCCACAGGTGCGGTGGACAGGACAACAGCGCCTCAGGCCACTACTTGCCAGTAGTTTCGTTATCGCTCCGATACCGTCCGACCCGTTACTGACATCGCGTCCAACAAGCTACCGTCCGGTGAACCAGCTCGGTCCTGCACCCCCACCCCCACCCCGCAGACCGGTCCCTTGGAGTGCCCCCATGCCTGCACGCGCACGCCGCGGTGCCGCCGCCCTCACGCTGGCCACCGCCCTGCTGACCACCGCACCGATCGCCCTCGCCCCGCTCGCCCCCGCCGCCCTCGCCGCACAGAGCGCCTCGCCGGTGCTCCGCTTCACCGACATCCCCGGCGAGGGCGGCGTCGTCCTCAAGGGCAACGTGTACGAGCCCGGCGACGGCGCCGACCACCACCCGCTGCTTGTCCTGCCGTCCAGCTGGAGCCTCAACGACCTCGAGTACCTGGCCCAGGCCCGCGCCTTCGCCGCCCAGGGGTACGTCGTCGTCTCCTACACCCCGCGCGGCTTCTGGGGTTCGGGCGGCGAGATCGAGGTGGCCGGCCCGCCCGACGTCGCCGACGTCTCCCGGGTCGTCGACTGGGCACTCGCCCACACCACCGCCGACCCGCAGCGGATCGGCATGGCCGGCATCTCCTACGGTGCCGGGATCAGCCTGCTCGGCGCCGCCTTCGACCCGCGGATCACCACCGTCGCCGCGCTCAGCGGCTGGGCCGACCTCGCGGACTCGCTGTTCAGCGACGAGACCCAGCACCTGCAGTCCGCCGGACTGCTCGCCGTGGCCGGATACCTGACCGGCCGTCCGGGCGACGAACTGAAGACCACCCTCACCCGCTACTTCGGCAGCGACTGGGAGAACGAACCGGCCATCCGCGCCTGGGCCGCACAGCGCTCCGCCGCCACCTACGTGGACCGGCTCAACTCCAACGGCACCGCCGTGATGCTCGCCAACGCCTGGGGCGACTCGATCTTCCCACCCGACCAGCTCACCGACTTCTACGAGCGGCTCACCGGCCCGAAGCGGCTCGAACTGCGGCCAGGCGACCACGCCACCGCCGAGGCCACCGGGCTGGCCGGCCTGCCCAACGACGTCTGGACGGACACCCGGGCCTGGCTGGACCACCACCTCAAGGGCCTCGACAACGGCGTCGACCGGCTGCCGCCCGTGCACATCAGACCCCAGCTCCAGGACGGCTACGAGGACTACCCCGACTGGCGGTCCGTCACCGGCTCGACCCGGACGCTGAACCTCGGCGGCCGGGACTGGCTCGGCACCGGCTCGCTCTCCGGCGGCGCACCGCGGACGGGCTGGACCACCCCGATCTCCACCGCGCTGGACTCCGGCGCCGACGGCGGGGTGATCTTCCTCTCCAACCTGGCCGAGCAGTTCCTCAAGCTGCCGCCGACCGTCTCGGTGCCGCTGCTGCCGCGACCCGTCGCGGCGGTCTGGCAGTCCGAGCCGTACGGCTCCGCGCAGCGGGTCCGCGGCTCCGTCCGGCTGCACCTCGGGGTGACCCCGTCGGCGGAGCGCGGCAGCCTGGTCGCCTACCTGTACGACGTGGACGCCCTCGGCGTCGGCCGGCTGGTCGCCCACGCCCCGTACACCTTCCTCGGCCGCGCCCACGGGCAGCGGTTCACCGCCGACATCCGGATGCAGGCCACCGCCTACGACGTCCCGGCCGGCCACCGGCTGGCCCTGGTGGTGGACGGCGTCGACCCGCTGTACATCACCCACAACCCGGCCTTCGCCACGCTCACCTTCGGCTCGGCCGCGGACGACCCGTCCTGGGTCTCCGTGCCGCTGAAGTAGGAGGGCGAACCCAGCAGGTGCCTAGGAGAACCTCTTCCGGCGCTTGACGGTGCGGAAGCGGCGGGCGACCTGGCGGGCCAGGTCGGCGGCGCCGACCAGGCCCGCCTCGTTGCCGAGGGCGGCGTGCACGATGCCGGCCTCGGGGCGGAAGCCGCGGCCGGTCAGGGTGCGCCTGAAGGCGTCCTGGGCCGGGCCGAGCAGCAGTTCGCCGGCCTCGGAGACGCCGCCGCCGACGACGAAGCGGCCCGGGTCGAGGGCGGCGGCCAGGTTGGCGATGCCGACGCCCAGCCAGTGGCCGACCTCGTAGAGCAGTTCGACGGCGACGGGGTCGCCCTCCTGGGCGGCCTCGGTGACCAGCGGCCCGGTGATGCCCTCCGCGGTGCCGCCGGCCCGGGCCAGCAGCGGCTGGACGACGGGCGACTCCTCGGCGACCAGCCCGCGGGCCTCGCGGACCAGCGCGTTGCCGGAGGAGTACTGCTCCCAGCAGCCGCGGTTGCCGCACGGGCAGCGGTGTCCGCCGGGCACCACCTGCATGTGGCCGAACTCGCCCGCCAGGCCGTACTTGCCGCGGTCGACGAAGCCGTCCCGGACGACCGCGCCGCCGATGCCGGTGCCCAGGGTGATCATCACCATGTGGTCCTCGCCGCGGCCGGCGCCGAACCGCCACTCGGCCCAGGCGGCGGCGTTGGCGTCGTTCTCCACCACCACCGGGAAGCGCAGCCGCTCGCTGAGTGCCTCCCGCAGCGGCTCGTTGCGCCAGTTCAGGTGCGGCGCGAAGAGGACCTTGGACCGTTCGGCGTCCACCCAGCCGGCCGCGCCGACGCCGACCGCGTGCACGTCGTGCTTGTCGGCGAGCTGCAGCACCAGGTCGACGATGACGTCCTCGACCACCTGGGGGCTCTTGCTCTTGTGCGGGGTCTCGGTGCGGACGCGGTCCACCACCCGGCCCTCGCCGTCGACCACGCCGGCCACGACCTTGGTGCCGCCGATGTCCACGCCGATGGTGGGCAGCCGCAGCACGCCGGCCGGCAGGGCCCGCCGGCGGCGGTCGGCGCTGCGCGGGCCGAGGCCGAACAGGGTGGGCAGGACGGCCGGCCGCTGGGTGCTCTGCGGGCTGGTCACGGGGGCGGTGGCTCCTTCGGGTCGGACGGCCGGTGCGGTGGCCGGCTCCCCGCCATCCTCCCGCGTCCGGGCGGGCGCGCGGGGCCCGGTCCCGGCTCGGCCGCGACTGGCGGGAAATCCTCATCCGAATGACCGCAGCTGCTGCCCCGTTCGAGGGATTCGGTCAGGGGGCTGGCAAACTGGGCTGAGCCGCGCGGGGGATTCACATGCAAACGTGATGTTCCTCTCAGGTTCCGCTCAGTTCGAGGCGGAACCGAACCGCGGTTTCCTTCTGTCTGATCACATCGGAACGAGCACGGGCGAGCGGGGGCCCGCGCGGCCTGCGACCCGGATACGAGAACCTCAATGCAACTGACCGGAACACCCTTCCTGATCGTCACGATCGTGCTCGTGCCGCTCTCCATCGCGGCGGCGCTGCTGCTGTGGGGCAGGGTGCGGGGGCCGAAGCCGGTCCAGGTGCTGTCCAGACTGGTCATGCTGCTGATGTGCCAGGTGACGGCCGTCACCATGGTGTTCGTCATGGTCAACAACGCCAACCTGATCTACGGCAACTGGGACGACCTGCTGGGCACCGGCGACCACGTGCGGGCAGTGCCCCAGGTGCCGGCCGACGGCCCGGGGAACGACGCCAAGTCGGGGCCCAAGGTGCTCCAGCAGTTCAAGGGCGTGGACGACCCGATGGTGCCCAAGGACGTGCAGCGCACCGACCTCAAGGGGCAGCTCTCCGGCGTCGACGGCGAGGTGCTGGTCTGGCTGCCGCCGCAGTACAACGAGCCGGCCTACAAGGACAAGACCTTCCCGGTGGTGGAGCTGATCCCCGGCTTCCCCGGCTCCTCCAGCACCTGGTACGGCACCCTCAAGGTCTCCGAGCAGCTCAAGCCGCTGATGAAGGAGGGCAAGGTCGCGCCGTTCATCCTGGTCTCGCCGCGCACCCTGCTGCTCGGCCGCAGCACCGACACCGGCTGCGCCGACGTGGCCGGCAGGGTGAACGCCGACACCTGGCTCTCCCGGGACGTGCCGAAGATGGTCCTCGACAACTTCCGCGCCGACTCCTCGCCCGACCGCTGGGCGGTGGCCGGCTACTCGGCCGGCGGGCACTGCGCCGCCAAGCTCGCCCTGGAGCACCCGGACCGCTACCGGGCCGGCATCAGCCTCTCCGGCTACAACGACCCGGCCGCCGAGCCGGACTCGCTGACCGCCAAGAACCCGCAGCTGCGCGAGGCCTCGAACCCGCTGAACATCCTCCGCAAGGCCGCCCAGCCGCCGAAGACCTCACTGTTCGTCAGCGGCAACAAGGGCGACGGATACGAGAGCGGCCTGGCCCTCCAGCAGGCCGCCAAGGCGCCGACCGCCGTCACCGTGGTGGAGACCACCGGCCCGCACGCGGTCGACGTGTGGAAGCCGCTGCTGCCGAAGGCCTTCACCTGGCTCACCGGGATCATCCCCGCCAAGCACTGAGCCCCGTACCACGGACGGGCCGTCCGCTCCCCCTCGGGAGCGGACGGCCCGTCGGCGTTCCGGGCGGCGGCTTCGCGGGCCGACGGCCCGTCAGGCGAGTTCCAGCGCCAGGTAGAAGTCCACCCGGTCCTCCAGCCGGGACAGGTCACGGCCGGTCAGCTCCTCGATCCGGCCGATCCGGTAGCGCAGCGTGTTGACGTGCACGTGCAGCTGGGCGGCGCAGCGCGTCCAGGAGCCGTCGGAGCGCAGGAAGGCCTCCAGGGTGCGCACCAGGTCGGCCTGGTGCTCCAGGTCGTAGGCGATGACCTTGTCGAGGAGGCGGCTGCGGAAGGCGCGGCGGACCTCGTCCGGCACGGCGGCGAGCAGCAGCACGTGCGAGGCGAGCTCCTCCGGGCCGGCCACGCAGACCCGGCCGACCCGGGCGGCGGCGATCCGGCGGGCGTGCCGGGCCTCCTCCAGGGCGCCGCGCAGGCCGTCGGCCTCGCTGGCGGGCGCGGAGACGCCGACGGTGATCCGGCCCTCGGAGCCGAGCCCGGCCTCCAGCGGGGCGAGCAGGTCGCGCAGCGCGTCCGCGGGCACGGCGGTGCCGGGGGCGGGCAGCACCACGACGGCTCCGCTGCCGGCGCCGGCGACCAGGGCCCGGTCGGTGGTGTCGGTGAGCGCCTCCTCCAGGACGGCGCGCACCGTGCCCTCGGGCAGGCCGGTGCCCTCGGCGGAGAGGATCAGCCAGGCGTCGACGGACTCGGCGTGGCCGCCCTCGTACGTGGTGGCCATCGTGGTGGAGGCCTGCAGGGCGCGGGAGATCTCCAGCGGGTCGGCGTCCCGCTGGAGCAGGGCGAGCACCTCGTCGGCGATCCGGCGGCGCAGCCGGCGGCCCTCGTCGCGGCGGGTTCGCTCGGCGGCGACCAGTCGGGCGAGGTTCTCGGCGAGCTGCTGGCGCTTGGCGGTCCACTCGGTGACGTCGCCGGCGACCACGAGCAGCCAGTCGGCGAGCGGGGCCTCGGCGCCGGGGTCGACGGCGGCGGGCAGCAGCGAGTAGTTGCCGACGGCGAGCCGGGCCCGGTGCGGGGGGCGGCGGCGCTGGCGCTGGGCGGCGAGGTGGGCGCGGACCAGCTGGTCGCGGTCCTCGGCGGAGAGCCGGTCGGCGGGTCCTGCGACCACCCGGCCGGTGGGGGTGAGCACCCAGCAGTCGAGGTCGAGGTCGCCGCCGAGCAGGTCGAGGACGGCGTCGAGACCGCCGGCGCCGGCGGCGGAGACCAGCAGCCGGTGCCGGTCGACGAGGGCGGCGAGGTCGGCGGCCCGGTCGGCGGAGACCTGCCGGCCGATGAACTCGGTGACGGTGCCGAACGCGATGTCGTCGGGCACCGCGAGCAGCGGCATCCGGTGCCGGCGGCAGGCCTCCACCAGGTCCTCGGGGACGGGCCCGACCTCGGCCTCGCCGGCGGCGAGCGCGACGGCCCCGCCGGCCGCGAGGGTGCGGACGAAGCGCTCGGAGTCGTCCGGCCCGGTGCGCCAGAGCATGCCGGTGAGTACCAGCTCGCCGCCGTGCAGGTAGCGGCCCGGGTCCTGGAGGTCGGTGGTCATCACACCGCTGACCTGCCGGTCGAGCTCTTCCTCGGCGGCGAGCAGCCGCAGCCGCGGGGCGCCGGGGGCGAGCAGGTCGCGGACACGCATCCGCAACTCCTTCGTGCTGGAGGGTGGGGGTCGGGTGGGTGTGGGGGCCTCACAGTCTGCACCAGGTCGGCGGCCCTCGGCGGAACGTCCCGGACGGCCCGCCGGTCACGGGCCCGTAGCCTCGCCGTCACGGCCGGATTACGGTCGTAGATGGCGGTAGGGAAACCGCTGGGCTGGGCACTTGTCAGCCTTAGAGGAACGTACAGGATGCCGGGCGGGACCGGCGCGCGGGCTTCATGCCATCGGTGACTGCCAGTGGGCCCCGTCACAGCGGTTCACTGGCCACACGCCACCGGAACACCCCGGTGACCGGAGCTCAACGCCGAGGCAACGAAGCGGTAGCAAGGTCCGAACACCGAGTTCGGGGCACTGTGCCCACTGTCCGGTTGGCGACGACTTGAGGAGACACCCGCATGGAGTTCCTTCGGCCCGCTACGTGGGACGAGGCGCTCGCGGCGAAGGCTGAGTACCCGACCGCGCTGCCCATCTCCGGGGGCACGGACGTCATGGTCGAGATGAACTTCGACGTGCACCGGCCATCCGCGATTCTCGACCTGAACCGCATCGGCGACCTCACGACCTGGTCGATCGACGGCGACACCGTGAGGCTGGGCGCCGCGGTCCCCTACAGCCGGATCATCGACGAGCTGTCCGGCCCGCTGCCGGGCCTGGCGCTGGCGGCGCACACCGTCGGCTCGCCGCAGATCCGCAACCGGGGGTCCGTGGGCGGCAACCTGGGTGCCGCCTCGCCCGCCGGCGACTCGCACCCGGCGCTGCTGGCCGCCGGCCGGGACGTCCTCGTGGAGGCGTCCTCGGTGCGCGGCACCCGGTTGATCCGGATCGACGACTTCTATGTGGGCGTCAAGCGCAACAGCCTGGAGCCGGACGAGCTGATCCGCGCCGTGCACATCCCGGTGGCGGACGGCCCGCAGCAGTTCTCCAAGATCGGCACCCGCAACGCCATGGTGATCGCGGTCTGCGCGTTCGGTTTCGCGCTGCACCCGCGGACCGGCACGGTCGGCACCGGCATCGGCTCGGCCGCCCCCACCCCGCGCCGCGCGGTGGAGGCCGAGGAGTACCTGCAGGGCGTGCTCGCCGAGCGCGGCCTGTGGGAGTCCGGCGGCCTGCTGGGCGCCGAGGTGGTACAGCGGTTCGGCGAGCTGGTCCGCGCCGCCGCCTCCCCGATCGACGACGTCCGCGGCACCGCCGAGTACCGGCGGCACGCGCTGGCCGTGATGGCCCGCCGGACGCTGACCTGGACCTGGAACGACTACAGCAAGCAGATCAGGAGCGCGGCATGAGGGTCACGTTCACCGCCAACGGCAAGCCCGTCGAGGCCGACGACGTCTGGGAGGGCGAGAGCCTCCTGTACGTGCTGCGCGAGCGGGTCGGCCTGCCCGGCTCCAAGAACGCCTGCGAGCAGGGCGAGTGCGGCTCCTGCACCGTCTACCTGGACGGCCTGCCGGTCTGTTCCTGTCTGGTCGCGGCCGGCCAGGTGCAGGACCGCGAGGTCCGCACCGTCGAGGGACTCTCCGAGGAGAACGGCGAGCTGGGCCTCGTCCAGCAGGCCTTCGTGGACGCGGGCGCCGTGCAGTGCGGCTTCTGCACCCCCGGCCTGCTGGTGCAGACCGACGCGCTGCTCGCCCAGGACCCGCAGCCCAGCGACACCGACATCCGCGAGGCGCTGTCCGGCAACCTGTGCCGCTGCACGGGCTACGAGAAGATCATGGACGCGGTGCGGCTCGCCTCCGCCCGCACGTGCGCGAAGGCGGTCTCCGAATGAGCGGCACCCGCACCATCCAGGGCCAGAAGAACCTGCAGAACATCCACCAGGCGAGCAAGGACGGCATCGGCGGCTCCCCGCTGCGCCCGGACGGCAACCTGAAGGTCAAGGGCGAGTTCGCGTACTCGTCGGACATGTGGCACGAGGACATGCTCTGGGGCATGGCGCTGCGCTCGCCGCACCCGCGGGCCAACATCCTCTCGGTGGACATCTCCGAGGCGCTCAAGGTGCCCGGCGTGTACGCCGTGCTGACCCACCAGGACATCCCCGGCTCCAAGTACTACGGCCTGGAGATCCAGGACCAGCCGGCGCTGGCCATCGACAAGGTCCGCTACCACGGCGAGGCGATCGCCCTGGTCGCCGCCGACCACCCGGAGACGGCCCGCCGCGCGGTGAAGAAGATCAAGGTCGAGTACGAGGTGCTCACCCCGATCACCACCGAGGAGCAGTGCCTCGACCCGGAGACGTACGGCTACGTGCACGAGCCGCACGAGTACAAGTCGCACGGCTCGGGCAACATCTGCCACAGCCAGAAGCTGGTCTCCGGCGGCGGTGTGACCGACGAGATCCGGGCGCTGGCCGATGTGATCGTCAAGGGCACGTACGAGGTCGGCATGCAGGACCAGGCCTTCCTCGGCCCGGAGTCCGGCCTGGCCGTCCCGGCCGAGGACGGCGGCGTCGACCTGTACATCGCCACCCAGTGGCTGCACGTGGACCGCCAGCAGATGGCGCCGGTGCTGGCCCTGCCGGAGGAGAAGGTCCGGCTCACCCTGGCCGGCGTCGGCGGCGCCTTCGGCGGCCGCGAGGACCTGTCGATGCAGATCCACGCCTGCCTGCTGGCGCTGCACACCGGCAAGCCCGTCAAGATCGTCTACGCCCGGGACGAGTCCTTCTTCGGCCACGTGCACCGGCACCCGGCGAAGATGACCTACGAGCACGGCGCCACCCGGGACGGCAAGCTGGTCTTCGCCGACTGCCGGATCGTGCTGGACGGCGGCGCGTACGCCTCGGCCTCCCCCGCGGTGGTCGGCAACGCGGCCTCGCTCGGCCACGGCCCGTACGTCATCCCGAACGTGCGGATGGAGGCGATCGCCCTCTACTCAAACAACCCGAGCTGCGGTGCGATGCGCGGCTTCGGCGCGGTGCAGGCCTGCTTCGGCTACGAGACCCAGATGGACCGGCTCGCCGCCGAGCTGGGCATGGACCCGGTGGAGCTCCGCCAGCTGAACGCCGTCACCCAGGGCGACTTCATGCCGACCGGCCAGGAGATCGACGCGCCGGCGCCGGTCGCCGAGCTGCTGCAGCGGGTCAAGGACATGCCGCTGCCGCCGCCGCTGGACCTGGAGCACCTGGACATCCGCACCCTGCCCGGCGCGCTGTCCAACACCTCGCACGGCGAGGGCATCGTCCGCGGCATCGGCTACTCGGTCGGCATCAAGAACGTCGGCTTCTCCGAGGGCTTCGACGACTACTCCACCGCCCGGGTACGGCTGGAGGTGATCGGCGGCGAGCCGGTCGCCATGGTGCACACCGCGATGGCCGAGGTCGGCCAGGGCGGCGTCACCGTGCACGCCCAGATCGCCCGCACCGAGCTCGGCGTCGAGCAGGTCACCATCCACCCGGCGAACACCGAGGTCGGCTCGGCCGGTTCCACCTCCGCCTCCCGGCAGACGTACATGACCGGCGGTGCGGTGAAGCTGGCCGCCGAGGCGGTCAAGCAGGCGCTGATCGACAAGGGCCGGCGCCGCTACGGCTGGGAGCACAAGGACATCACCCTGGTCGGCGGCAAGGTCGTCTCCGAGACCGGCGGCGTGCTGGTCTCCATGGTCGACCTGCTCGGCGACGAGGCGATCGACCTGACCCGCGAGCACCACCACCGGCCGACCGTGCCCTTCGACAAGGAGACCGGCCAGGGCTTCGGCCACGTCCAGTACACCTTCTGCGCCAACCGCGCGGTGGTCGACGTGGACGTGGAGCTCGGCCTGGTCAAGGTGGTCGAGCTGACCGCGGCCCAGGACGTCGGCAGGGCGCTCAACCCGCTCTCGGTCGTCGGCCAGATCCAGGGCGGCTGCACCCAGGCCCTCGGCCTCGCCGTCATGGAGGAGATCGTCGTCAAGGACGGCAAGGTCCGCAACGCCTCCTTCACCGACTACCTGATCCCCACCATCCTGGACACCCCGCCGATCCCGGTGGACATGCTGGAGCTCCCCGACCCGCACGCCCCGTACGGACTGCGCGGCGTCGGCGAGGCCCCCACCGTGTCGGCCACCCCCTCGATCGTCGCGGCGATCCGCAACGCCACCGGCCTCGCCCTCAACCGGGTGCCGGTCCGGCCGGAGCACCTCACCGGGACGCTCTAGCCACACCGCGCAGGACCTCCCCGGGGCGGCGCCACGTCTTCCCCGCCGCCCCGGGGGCGCACCACAACTCCACACACCGGATGTGCTCCACCCGCTGTCCCACCCACGCCGGGGACCGGCAGCGGGCGCACCACCCCATCCGGTACGCGGACCCGCCGCGTGCCGACCGTGAGTCGAACAGTCCCCCTCAGTGCCTAACTCCCACAACCTGGCATTCAGGTCGGCTCGCCCACCCCAATCCCCTTTGAACCTTGGGAGTGGACATGACCCGGATCCCCACAGAGCCCGGTACCACTGAAGACAGACCTGCCACCGGCGACGCCCTCACGCCGCCGGTCGTCACCCCGAAGAACCCGCTGGACGCGTACTTCAAGATCTCGGCCCGGGGTTCCACCCTGGCCACCGAGCTCCGGGGCGGCGTCACCACCTTCATGGCGATGGCCTACATCGTCCTGCTCAACCCGATCATCCTGAGCGGGGCCGACGTCAACGGCGTCAGGCTCGACCACGCACAGCTGACCACCGCGACCGCCCTGGCCGCCGCGGTCACCACGATCCTCATGGGCGTGGTCGGCAACGTGCCACTGGCCCTCGCCGCCGGACTCAGCGTCTCCGGTGCCATCTCCGCACTCGTCGTGCCGCACACCACCTGGCCGCAGGCCTTCGGCCTGTGCGTGATCTACGGCCTGCTGATCGTCCTGCTGGTGGTCTCCGGACTCCGCGAGAAGATCATGAACGGCATTCCGCTGCCGCTCAAGCACGCCATCACCATCGGCATCGGCCTGTTCGTCGCCATCATCGGCCTCTACAAGGCCGGCTTCGTGCACACCGGCGGCCCCACCCCGCTGTCGCTCGGCCCGTTCGGCGAGCTCGCCGGCTGGCCCGTGCTGATCTTCTCGCTCACCCTGCTGACGATCTTCGTGCTGATGGCCCGCAACGTCCGCGGCGCCATCCTGATCGGCATCGCCGGCGGCACCGTCGTCGCCATGATCGTCAACGCGGTCGCCGACCTGCCCGCCAAGACCTGGGCCAGCTCGGCCCCGGTGTGGCCCGGCAGCCCCGTCTCCGCCCCCGACTTCGGGCTCTTCGGCAACGTCGACCTGTTCGGCGCCTTCTCCGGCAAGGGCATGGGCGCGATCAGCGCCTCCGTGGCCGTCTTCACCCTGGTGCTGGCCGGCTTCTTCGACGCGATGGCCACCATCATCGGCGTCGGCACCGAGGCCGGCCTGGCCGACAAGAAGGGCCGGATGCCCGGCCTGTCCAAGGCGCTGTTCATCGACGGCGCCGGCGGCGCGGTCGGCGGTCTCGCCGGCGCCTCCGGCCAGACCGTCTTCGTGGAGTCCGCCACCGGCGTCGGCGACGGCGCCCGCACCGGCCTCGCCTCCGCCGTGACCGGCCTCTTCTTCGCCGCGATGCTGTTCTTCTCGCCGATCGCCGGCATCGTCCCGGTCGAGGTCGCCGCCGCCGCCCTCGTCGTCATCGGCTCGATGATGATGAGCCAGGCCCGGCACATCGACTGGTCCGACCGCGAGGTCGCCATCCCGGCCTTCCTCACCTGCGTGCTGATGCCGTTCACCTACAGCATCACGGCCGGTGTCGCCGCCGGTGTCATCTCCTACACGGCCATCAAGGCCGGCACCGGCAAGTGGCGCGAGCCCGGCCCGCTGATGTGGATCCTCACCGCGGTCTTCGTCGTCTACTTCGCCCTCACGCCCGTCAAGGCGTGGCTCGGCGTGCACTGAGCCCCCGGCCGCCGTACGGAAGCCCCGCTTCCGTACGGCGGCCCCACACCCCGGTTACCCTCGTCGTAAGGAGCTCCCCATGCAGGACATCGCCGCGCAGCTGAACGCCTGGCACGCGTCCGGGCGCTCCTTCGCCGTGGCCACCGTCGTCGGCGTCTCCGGCAGTGCCCCGCGCGACCCGGGCGCCGCCCTCGCCGTGGACGAGTCCGGCGAGGCGATCGGCTCGGTCTCCGGCGGCTGCGTGGAGGGCGTGGTGTACGAGCTGTGCCAGCAGGCCATCGCCACCGGTGTCCCCGTGCTGGAGCGCTTCGGATTCAGCGACGAGGACGCCTTCGCCGTCGGTCTGACCTGCGGCGGTGTCCTGGACGTCTTCGTCCAGCCGGTGGTGCCCGGCGCGGACCCGGCGATCGACGCCGGCATCGCCTACACCGCCTCCGGCACCCCCGTCGCGCTCGCCCGGATCATCGCCGGCCCGGACGCACTGGTCGGTGCGGCCGTCGCCGTCACCGCCGACAACCACCACGGCTCGCTCTCCGCCGCCCCGGCCGCCATGCCCGCGCCCACCACCATGTCGCTGGAGCGCTCGGTGGTCGCCGAGGCCCGCGCCATGCTCGACGCCGGCCGCACCGGCACCGTCGTCCTCGCCCTCGACGGCCGCCCCTGCGACCCCACCGACCAGGGCACCGTCACCGTCTTCGTCGAATCCAACGTCCCCGCCCCCCGCATGATCGTCTTCGGCGCGATCGACTTCGCCGCCGCCGTCGTCCGGATCGGCCGCTTCCTCGGCTACCACGTCACCGTCTGCGACGCCCGCCCCGTCTTCGCCACAGCCCGCCGCTTCCCCGACGCCCACGAGGTCGTCGTCGACTGGCCGCACCGCTACCTCGACTCCCAGCTCGACCGCATCGACGGCCGCACTGTCCTCTGCGTCCTCACCCACGACGCCAAGTTCGACATCCCGCTGCTGGAGCGCGCCCTGCGCCTGCCCGTCGGCTACGTCGGCGCCATGGGATCCCGCCGCACCCACCGCGACCGCAACGCCCGCCTGCGCGAGGTCGGCCTCACCGACGCCGAGATCGCCCGCCTCCGCTCCCCCATCGGCCTCGACCTCGGCGCCCGCACCCCCGAAGAGACCGCGGTCTCCGTCGCCGCGGAAATCGTCGCCCACCGCCGCGGCGGCAGCTGTCTCCCGCTCTCCACCGGCGACGGCCCCATCCACCACGACCTCGCGGCCGTCGCGCCGAAGCGCAAGCCCCGGCCGCACGCCGCCTGACCCCCGGTGTTCCAGGTGCGGAGCCACCGCACCGGCGGGACGCTGGAACGAGTACCGGCCCCTTCGAAGGGATCACCGCCATGCGCATGCTGCTGCAGGCGTCGATCGACACCGAGATCTCCAACCGGATGATCACCGACGGGAAGATGCCCGAGGTGCTGGAGCAGTTGCTCGGCCTGCTGAAGCCCGAGGCCTCGTACTTCTACGCGCTGCACGGCCGCCGCGGGTTCACCATGGTCGTGGACCTCCCCGACGAGGCCTCCCTGATCACCATGATCGAACCGCTCTGGGTCCAGCTCGGCGCCGACATCGAGGTCGTCCCCTGCGTCAACGCCGACGAACTCCGCACCGGCCTCGGCCGCCTGGCCGCCCAGTCCTGAACCGACCGGCCCCGGCCCTCAGTCGACCTCACCGGCCGGCACCACCCACCGTGTCGGCTGTCCGGTGACCCGCGCGATCATGTCGTAGCCCCCGTCGTAGTGCAGCACGGTCAGGCCGTGCCGTTCGGCGGTCGCGGCGATCACCAGGTCGGCCGTCGACACCGCCCGCCAGTTGCCCGTGCCGACCAACAGCACCTGGACGTCCAGCGCACGGTCCCAGATCTCGTCCGTCGTCGGCAGCACGTCGAAGCCGCGCATCTCGTCCCGGATGCGCTCGGCCTCGGCCTTGGACCGGGCGCTGCGCAGGACCTCCAGCTCGACCGCCGCGCAGACGGCCAGCAGACCGGCGTTGTGGAGCGGCGCCACCGCCCTGCGGACGGCCTGCTCGGGGAACCGGGCGAGTGCCGAGGTGTCGATCAGGAAGCGTTCCGTCATACCGCCCGGTGCCCCGTGTCGCCCTCCACCGGGCCGGTGAGGTCCGGCAGGCCGCCTTCGGCCAGCCAGTTCAGGAAGGACTCCCGCTTCCGCCGCTTGATCGCATCGGCGAGCGCGGCGTTCACCGTGGCCACCTTCGTGGTGGTGCCGAAGATCTCCGCGGCCTCGGCCAGCAGACCGTCGTCGACGTCTATCACCGTGCGCGTCATGGCAGCCTCCGGGGGCCGTGATATCGAATTCCACGCTATCCGATATCACGGCCCGGGGGCGTCAGCCGATGTCGAGGCGGGCGAGGCGGCGGAGGAGGGCGGGGCTGAGGCGGCCGAGGAGGCGGGCGGCCTTGGACTCGAGGGTGACGGGGACGACGGGCTTGCCGGTGCGGACGGCGCGGAGGATCTCGGCGGCGACCTTCTCGGGCGGGAAGCCGCGGCGGGCATAGGCCTTGGTGGCCTTGGCCTGCTTGGCGGCCTGCTGGTCGGGGTCTGTACCGGAGAAGGTGGTGGTGTTGGTGATGTTGGTCGCCACGATGCCGGGGCAGATCGCCGAGACGCCGATCCGGTGCGGGGCGAGTTCGGCCCGCAGGCAGTCGGAGAGCATCAGCACCCCGGCCTTGCTGGTGGCGTACGCGGCCAGCGACTTCGCCGGCAGGTAGGCCGCCGCGGAGGCCAGGTTGACGATGTGTCCGCCCTCGCCGCGGGCGACCATCAGGTTGCCGAAGGCCCGGCAGCCGTGGATGACGCCCCAGAGGTTGACGTCCAGGACGCGCTGCCACTCCTTCTCGGTGGTCTGCAGGAAGGTGCCGGCGTGACCGATGCCGGCGTTGTTGACCACCACGTCGGGCACCCCGTGGGCGGCCGCGACCTGCTGGGCGAAGGCGTCGACGGCGGCGCCGTCGGAGACGTCCACCCGGTAGGCGTGGGCGCGCGGGCCGACCAGTGCGCAGAGTTCGGCGGTGCGTTCGGCGGCGGCGAGGTCGAGGTCGCAGACCACGACCCGGTCGCCCTGCTCGGCGAAGGCCACCGCGGTGGCGCGGCCGATGCCGCTGCCGCCGCCGGTGACCACGGCGAGCCGGCCGCCGTCCGGCGGCCCCTGGACGTGTCCGGCGGCGACCCGGGTGACGTGCTCGCGGACGAGGTGGGCCACGGTGGCGCCCTTCTCCAGCAGGGCCGACCAGTGGCCGGCGTCGAGGGTGCGGCGGGTGAGGTGGGGCACCCAGCGCTCCAGGCCCTCGGAGAGGAAGGTGGAGACGTAGCGGTCCCGCTCCAGGGTGATCAGCTGGACCGGGACCTCGGTCGGCCGCTCCCGCGGACTGCGCAGCGTGGGCCGGAAGTTGGCCCGGTACAGCTCGATGCCGCGGACGGCGTCGCGGCCGAGGGTGGGCTGCGGGTGGCCGGGCCGCGGGGTGACGGCCTCCATCCGGTGCAGCACCGTCGGCCACGCGCGGGCCAGGAAGAGCCGCCAGACGGCCGGTGCCAGCCAGGGCAGTTGGAAGGCGGTGATGTACCAGGAGTGCACGCCCTGGACGAGGAGCTGGCGCAGGTGCCGCGGGGTGGGACGGCGCATCCGGTGCCGGATCCAGTGGCCGATGTGGTCCAGCGAGGGGCCGGAGACGGTGGTGTAGGAGGCGATCCGCCGGTGTGCGCCGGGCTCGGTGACGGCCTCCCAGGACTGGATGGAGCCCCAGTCGTGGGCGACCACGTGCACCGGCTCGTCGGGGCTGACGGCGTCGGCGACGGCGAACAGGTCGGCGCCGAGCTGCGCCAGCCGGTAGCCGTCCCGGGCGGCGGGCACGCCGGAACCGCCGGAGCCGCGGACGTCGTAGCGCACCACGTGGTGGTCGGTGGCGAGGTCGGCGGCGACGTCGTCCCAGACGGCGTGGGTGTCCGGGTAACCGTGCACCAGCAGGACGGTCGGACGGGCCGGGTCGCCCTGCTCGTACACGGCCAGCGGCAGGCCGCCGGAGTGGACGGTGCGGCGGCGGATGGTCATGCGGCCTCCTCCTGGAGCGTCCAGCGCCGCACGTGCGGCAGGTCGTCGTCGAGCCAGAACGCGTCGTCCTCCGTGACGACGAGCAGCTCCTCGAACTTGATGCCCACGTCCCGGAAGCCGATGTGCGGCTCGACCGCCCACAGGCCCGGGGTGGGGGCGTGCCGGGAGGACCGGCCGTCCGCCCAGAGCGGGGAGCGGCCGTGCAGCCGCTCGCCGATCAGCTCCCGGCCGAGCGTCTGGAGTGTACGCACGCCGAAGCCGAAGAGGGTGACGCCGGCCGGGCCGCGGGCGGTGGTCCTGGTCACCCGGTGGCCGATCACCCGGCCGGGGTAGACCCGGTGCCGGTTGTCGTAGCCGTGCACGGCGAGCTGGGCGTCGACGGCCGCGTACACCTGGTTCAGCGGCTTGCGGGCCTTGACCTCGGCGAGGATCAGCTCCCGGTAGACCTTCAGGTCGGCGGCGAGGCGGTCCCAGATCGGGTTCTCGCCGACCTTGCCGCCGTAGCCGATGTCGGCGGTGTAGCCGTCGACCACGGGCGCGCAGTCCAGCACGTACGGCATGCCCTCCTCCAGGCGGCGGCTGCCGGCGAAGAACTGCAGCGGGGTGTGGAAGTGCCGGAACGCGGTGCGGTCGCCGAACCAGGCGAACGGCACGTGGAAGTAGTCCTGCACCCCGGCCCGTTCCAGGCACCGGCGCAGCTCCGCCGTGGCCTGGCGCTCGGTGACGCCGGGTTCGATCCAGGCGGCGACCTGTTCGGCGCAGTGGTAGGCGAGCTGCTGGGTCTCTCGGAAGCGCGCGAGGTCGTGCTCGTCGTAGGGGAAGGTCACGGGACGGCTCCTCAGAGGTCCAGGACGAGGGTCTCGCCCTCGGCGGCGCGGGAGACACAGGGCAGCAGCGCGCCGCCGGCCCGCTCGTCGGGGGTGAGCCGGCGGTCGCGGTGCTCGGGCGTGCCGTCGAGCACCCGCACCCGGCAGGTGCCGCAGAAGCCCTGCTTGCAGGAGTACGGGAGGTCCGGGCGCAGCTCGCGGACGACGTCGAGTGCGGACCGGTCGGCGGGGACGGCGAGTTCGGGCCCGTCGGCGCCGAGCCGGACGGTGAACGGGTGCCCGCCGGTGACGGGGGCGGCGCCGAACCGCTCGAAGTGCAGGGCGCGGGCGGGCGAGGCGTCCAGGGCCCGCTGGACAGCGGCGAGCATCGGGGCCGGGCCGCAGCAGTAGACGGCGGCGCCGCGCGGGGCCCGGGCGAGCAGCTCGGCGGCGTCCGGCGGACCGTCGCGGTCGTCGGTGCGGATCTCCACCCGGGCCGGGTCGAGGGCGCGCAGCTCGTCGGCGAAGGGCAGTGCGGCGGCGGTGCGGCCGGTGTGCACAAGCCGCCAGTCCAGGCCGAGCGCGTGGGCCTGACGGGCCATCGGCAGCAGCGGGGTGATGCCGATGCCGCCGGCCAGCAGCAGCACGGCGGGCTCGGCGCAGAACGCGAAGCCGTTGCGCGGGCGGGCGGCGGTCAGCAGGTCGCCGACCGCCACCCCGTCGTGGAGTTCGACGGACCCGCCGCCGCCGTCGGCGATCCGGCGTACCGCGATCCGGTAGCGGTGCCGGTCGGCCGGGTCCCCGCAGAGCGAGTAGTGGCGCTGCCGGCCGGAGGGCAGGGTGAGGTGCAGCCTGGCGCCGGGCTGCCAGGCGGGCAGTCGGCCGCCGGACGGCTCGGCGAGGTGGAGGGCGGCAACGCCGTCGGCGACGGAACGGTGGCCGGTGACGACCAGGCGCAGCGGCGGGACGGGCGCGGGGGCGGGCCTGCGGGGGCTGCGGCGCAACCCGGGGCTGCCCAGAGCCGGGCTGTAGTGGTCGCCGAAGGCGGTGAGCCAGCGCATGAACCGGTCGTCCCGGGGACGGCCGTAGAGGTCGGGAGGCGGAGTGGCGAGGTCCATCGGTGGCGGCTCCGTGGCGGTCGGGATCTGTACATGGGGGCATCGGCATTCCCGGGGGCGCTGGGGGGTGGCCCTTCCTAGCGGGTGGCGGCCGCGCGGGCGGCCGGGGATGTCGCCAGGTAGCCGAGGGCCTGGCTGGAGGAGCCCTCCTGGGTGGGGTGGTAGCCGGGCCTGAAGTACCGCGCGGCGGAGCGGGCCATCGCCCTCGGGTCGGGCAGCAGGCCGCGGCGGGCCTGGATCTGCGCGTCCCGCCAGGTCGGCCGGATCCGGCCGCGGAGTTCCGGGTCGGCGGCGAGCAGGAAGCGCACCCCGCGGACCCACAGGTGAACGAGCAGCGGGCCGGAGACGAGCATGCCGCGCATCCGGCGCAGGTAGCCCGGGTCGAGGTGGACGAGCAGGTCGTAGGCGACGCTGCGGTGCTCGACCTCCTCGGCGCCGTGCCAGCGCAGCAGGTCGAGCATGGTGGGGTCGGCCTGGGCGCGGTCCAGGCCGGGCGAGTTGAGTGCCCAGTTGCCGAGGAAGGCGGTGAAGTGCTCGATCGCCGCGACGAACGCGACTCGCTCGATGATGTTCTCCCGGCGCCGACGGCCGCTCAGGCCGGGCTTGTCGCCGAGGACGCGGTGGAAGAGCCAGCCGATCTGACGGATGTACGGCCTCGGGTCGAGGCCCTGGCGGAGCAGGTGGTCGAGCACCTCCTGGTGGGCCTCGGCGTGGATCGCCTCCTGGCCGATGAAGCCGAGGACCTCCTCGCGGAGCTGCTCGTCGGTGATCATCGGCAGTGCCTCGGAGAAGACCCGGACGAACCAGCGTTCGCCCTCCGGGAGGAGCAGGTGCAGCACGTTGATCGTGTGGGTGGCGAACGGCTCGTCGGGGATCCAGTGCAGCGGCAGGCTCGACCAGTCGAACTGCACGTCGCGGGGCTCCAGGACGAGGCTGTCGTGGATGCGCGGGGGCGGGGTGGTGCTGGGCATGGGGCAGCCTCCTGGCCTGCGGTGGCGGCTTCGGCTCTGGCAACGTACTCGCGGGTAGCAGGCCCGGCAAGGGGCTTATCGACATTGAGTCTAATAAGTTTCCGCGCCGCGCACGGCCTGGATGCGAGGTGGCCGCCGCTCAGTCCGGCGCCGGTGCGGGTCGGCGGACCGCCGTGCGGATCGTCGTCACGAAGTCCTCGACGGCGAGCCGGGCCATCAGGACCGCGAGCGCACAGGCGAAGAGGCCGAAGGCGCTCGCGGCGACGACGGTGAACCAGGCGTGGTCGTCGAGCGAGCCGTCGTCGGGGTCCATCCAGAGCCGGATCCGGTGGCCGTCCGGGTGGTCCCCGGCGATGCGCCGCTCGGACAGCTGCCGGCCGTCGAAGCTCCAGGTGTGCAGGCAGCCGTAGAGGTTGTCGAACGGCCCGCCGGTCTCCCGGTACACCTGGCACTCGGTCAGGGTCACGGTGACCGCCTGCGGTGTGCGGTACCAGTCCCTGGTCCGCTCCACCGCGCGGCCGGCCAGCTCGCTGCCGATGCAGAGCACGGCCAGGAAGAACAGCACCGCGAGGCAGCCGACGAACACGTCGGCCCCGGCCACAAGACCGCCGAGGAGCGCCAGCGCCAGGCCCGCGAGCAGCAGGGACGCCGACGGCGCGGTCGGGCGCAGCTGCCAGTCGACGCCGAAGGAGTAGGCGAGCACCGCGGCGGGCGGGGTGGCCGTCGCCAGGCCCGCCGCGACGCACAGCCTGCCGAACAGCGAGGCCCTGCCGGCCACGGCACCCCCTCCGACGACGCCGGTCACGCCGGCATCCTGCCCGGGCGCGGGCGGGGCCACTCGCCCTAGACCGCCATCGCCAGCATCAGCGGGGCCGCCCGCAGTGAGAGGAGTTCGGCGGCGGCGCGCAGGCGGTGGGTCTCGGCGGCGGGCAGCGAGGTGGCCAGGCAGCCGACGGTGGCGCCGGCGATGACGGGGACGGCGGCGCACACCGTGCCCAGCGCGTACTCCTGGAGGTCGAGCACGGGGACGGTGGCGGGCTGCCGCTCCAGCCGGTGCAGGAGCTGCTCGGGGTCGGTGATGGTGCGGGAGGTGAGCCGGGCGACGGGGTGGCGGGCCAGGTGGTCGCGTCGGCCGTCGTGGTCGAGCTGGCTGAGCAGGCACTTGCCCATGGCGCTGGCGTGCGCGGTCGCCCGGAAGTCCACCCACTCCTGGACGGCGGGTGTCCGGTCGGTCGCGGAGACCGCCTCCACGCTGAGTTCGCCGTCGTGGTAGCGGGTGAAGTAGACGGCGGCGCCGAGTTCTTCGCGCAGGTCGGCGAGCCGGCGGTGCAACCGGGCCCGAACGAGCTGTTCGCGGTTCTGCTGGCCGAGCACGGTGAGGGCGCCGCCGAGCAGCCAGACGCCGTCGTCGAAGAGCAGATAGCCCTCGCACTCCAGCGCTTCGGCCAACTCCCGTACGGCGGCGGCCTGCAGGCCGAGTTCGCGGGCGAGCCGGGCGGTGTCGACGCCGTGCGGGTGCCGGTCGACGGCCTCCAGCAGGCGCAGCGCGCGGTGCAGCGGCCCGTACGGGTTCGGGTTGTGGGCGGGGCCGGTCCGGCGACCCCGGCTCGGTGCCGGCATGGGTGTCCCCTTCCGCTCGGGCGAGCACGCGGCGCGGCCGCGCCCCTCCAGCGTAGCCGTGGCGGCACCGGGTTGGGCGGTCGTACGCCCGGATACGGCACGGTCGGTGAGTGTCCGTCAGGCGCGGGGCCGGGCGGCGGGACGGCGAGGGGCCCCTCCCCCACTGCCCAGGGGGGAGAGGCCCGGTCGGGGTGCCGGTCAGGCGTCGTCGCCGGCGCGGAGCTTCTTCACCGCGGCCTCCAGGCGGCTGCCGTACTCCTCGTCGGCCGCGTGGAAGTGGGCGAGGTTCCTCTCCACGATGTCCTCGCGGCTGACCTGGGCGAGGAAGCCGGCCAGGTTGGCGATCAGGCGGGCCTTCTCGCCGTCCGACATCAGCCGGTAGAGCTCGCCGGCCTGGAAGAAGTCGTCGTCCTTGGTGTGCGCCGGGGTGGTGTAGGTGCCGGTGTGGCCCTCGACCCGGACGGGGGCGGCCAGGGCGCTGTCGGTCTGCGCCGGGCCGTCGAAGGAGTTCGGCTCGTAGTTCTTGGCGCGGCCGGACGTGTTGAGGGCGCTGTACCCGTCCCGGCCGTAGTTGTTCGCCTCGGTGGCGCGCGGGGCGTTCACCGGCAGCTGGGTGTGGTTGACGCCGAGGCGGTAGCGCTGGGCGTCGGCGTAGGCGAACAGGCGGCCCTGGAGCATCTTGTCCGGGGAGGGGCCGATGCCGGGGACGAAGTTGTTCGGCGAGAACGCGGCCTGCTCGACCTCGGCGAAGACGTTCTCCGGGTTCTTGTTGAGCACCAGGCGGCCGACCTTGACCAGCGGGTAGTCGGCGTGCGGCCAGACCTTGGTGAGGTCGAAGGGGTTGAAGCGGTAGGTGGCGGCCTCGGCGACGGGCATCAGCTGGACGTAGAGCGTCCAGGACGGGAACACGCCGCGCTCGATGGCCTGGTGGAGGTCGCGCTGGTGGCTGTCCGCGTCGCCGCCGACCACCTCGGCGGCCTGCGCGCCGTCCAGCGAGCGGATGCCCTGGTTGGTCTTGAAGTGGTACTTCACCCAGTATGCGTCGCCCTGCTCGTTGACCCACTGGTAGGTGTGCGAGCCGTAGCCGTTCATGTGCCGGTAGGAGGCCGGGATGCCGCGGTCGCCGAACAGCCAGGTGATCTGGTGGGTGGCCTCGGGGGCGTGCGCCCAGAAGTCCCAGACGTTGTCGGCCTCGGTGATGCCGGTGTGCGGGTCGCGCTTCTGCGAGTGGATGAAGTCGGGGAACTTGATCGGGTCCTTGATGAAGAACACCGGGGTGTTGTTGCCGACCAGGTCGTAGTTGCCCTGCTCGGTGTAGAACTTCAGCGCGAAGCCGCGCGGGTCGCGCACCGCGTCGGAGGCGCCCAGGTTGCCGGCCACCGTGGAGAAGCGCAGGAAGACCTCGGTGCGCCGGCCGACCGCGGCGAGGAAGTCCGCCTTGGTGTACTGCGACACCTCGTCGGTGACCTCGAAGTAGCCGTAGGCGCCGGAGCCGCGGGCGTGCACCACGCGCTCCGGGATGCGCTCGCGGTTGAAGCGGGCGAGCTTCTCCAGCAGCTGCTGGTCCTGGATCAGCAGCGGGCCGTACTCGCCGGCCGAGGCGGAGTTCTGGTTGTCGGCGACGGGCGCGCCGGACTCGGTGGTCAGGATCTTCGGCATGAGGGTCCTTCAGTAGCAGCGGTGCGGTGCGGGTGAGGTCTGGGGTCAGACGCCGAGGAGGCGCCAGACGGCGGCACGGCGGCGCGAGGTGTGCTCGCCGTCGGGGCCGTCGGAGGGCCTGAGGGCGGCCACCGCGGCGGCGGCCGCGTCGGCGTCCCGGAGCGGCCGGGCGGCGGTCAGCCCGGCGGCCTCCTCGGTGGTCAGGCCGGCCGCGGTGAGCGCGGCCCCTGCCTCGGCGGCGGGCAGCGCGTCGAACCAGCGCAGCGCGAGGGCGGCGCGGCCGGCCTCGGTGAGGCGGCCGGTGAGCCGGAGCCGGGCGAGGCCGCCGTCCGGGTAGACGTTGATCGTCACGTGGGTGACGGGGCGTCCGGTGTCGAGCCGGAATCGGTGCCGGGTGTCGGGCTGCAGCCGGGTGCGGGCCAGCAGCGGGAACCAGCCCGCGGTGTCGGTGGCGGGGTCGCCGCCGGCGGAGGCGTCGTAGCCCGCCAGGTCGGCCCAGCCGGGGGCGTTGGCGACGAAGTGGGTGGTGTCCACCTCGGCGGCCAGGACCTCGCCGCCCCCGGCCAGGGCGATCCGGACCCAGTCGTTGGCCTTGTCGCGCCGACGCCGGGTCTCCCAGCCCTCGCCCATGACGGTGGCGCGGCCGGGAGCGTTCAGGTTGTGCGGGGAGGAGAAGTAGCGGTCCGAGGCGGCCTCGGCGACGCCGCCGGTCTCCTGCGCGGCGAGGTCGAAGGTGAGGCCGTCGAGCTCGCGCGGGTCGGGCAGCACCTCGCCGTGGACGCGCAGCCGGGCGACGCCGCCGTCCGGCCAGATGTTCAGGCGGACGTGCGTCCAGCGGGTGGCGTTGTCGACGGCGAACTCGTGGGCGGTGTCGCCCTGCAGCGGCGTGCGGGGCACCAGGTCGGTCCACTCGGCGGCCTCGACCTCGGCGGGCGAGGGGTGGCCGGGTACGGACGCGGCCTGGACGGAGGCGCTCTCCGGGTAGTTGCCGGTGAAGTGCGCGGTGTCCACGACCACGCCGCGGACCAGGCCGGCCGCGCCGAGCCGGACGATCGCCCAGTCGTGGTCCTCGTCGGTGGGGTGCGGCTGGTCGGCGGAGGCGCCGCGGCGGCGGCGGGACTCCCAGCCGTCCATGATCTGGCCCTTGTGGCCGAAGGTGTGCGGGCGGAACTCGGCGGGCCTGGCGACCAGCAGGTTCTCGGCGTCGGCGAAGGTGTCCTCGTTGGTGGCGACCACGCCCGCGCCCAGCCGGCGGGAGGCCAGGTCGACCAGCTCGGTGAAGGGCGCGGCCGCGGTCTTCTCGGTGCTCAACTCGACTCTCCTCAAGGACGGGTGATCTGACGGCCGAACGGCGCGCCGGCGGTGTCGACCACCCGGCCGCGGAGCCAGGTGGTGCGCACCGCGCCGGTGAGCGTGCGGCCGGCGTACGGGGTGACGGGGTTGCGGTGGTGCAGTTCCTCGGCGTGCACCGCGAAGTCGGCGTCCGGGTCGAAGGCGACCAGGTCGGCGTCGTGGCCGGGGGCGATGGCCCCCTTGGTGCCGATGAGGCCGACCAGTGCGGCCGGGCCGGCGGCCATCCAGCGGACGACGTCGGCGAGGGTGTGGCCGCGGCGCCGGGCCTCGGTCCAGATCGCGGGCAGGCCTAGCTGCAGGGAGGCGATGCCGCCCCAGGCCGCGGCGAAGTCGCCGCTGCCGCCGTACCGCTGAAGGAGTTTCAGGTCCGGGGTCGACGGCGAGTGGTCGGAGACCACGGCGGCGAACTCGCCGGCCGCGAGCGCCGCCCACAGGGCGTCCCGGTTGGACTCGGAGCGGATCGGCGGGCAGCACTTGAAGGCGGTGTCGCCGTCCGGCACCTCCTCCGCGGTGAGGGTGAGGTAGTGCGGGCAGGTCTCGGCGGTCACCTGCACGCCGTCCTCCCGGGCCCGGCGCAGCAGCGGCAGCACGGCGGCCGATGAGACGTGCAGGATGTGCACCCGGGTGCCGGTGCGGCGGGCGGTGTCGAGCAGCCGGGCCACCGCGGCGGCCTCGGCGTCGTCCGGCCGGGAGGCCAGGAAGTCGCGGTAGTGCACGCCGGGATGCTGCGGGGCGGCGTCCAGGACGGCCGGGTCCTCGGCGTGGATGATGGCGAGCGCGCCGAGCCGGGCCTGCTCGGCGAGCGCCGACTCCAGCTCCTCCGGGGTGCCCAGGTGCGGGAACTCGTCCACGCCGGACGGGGCGAGGAAGCTCTTGAAGCCGAAGACGCCGGCCTCGTGCAGCGCCGCCAGATCGCCGGTGTTGCCGGGCACCGCGCCGCCCCAGAAGCCGAGGTCGACCCAGGCCTGGCCCTCGGCGGTCTTCCGCTTGGCCTCCAGCCCGGCGAGCGTGGTGGTCGGCGGGACGGAGTTCAGCGGCATGTCGACGATCGTGGTGACGCCGCCGGCCGCGGCCGCCCGGGTGGCGGTGGCGAAGCCCTCCCACTCGGTGCGGCCGGGCTCGTTGACGTGCACGTGGGTGTCGACCAGGCCGGGCAACAGGGCGGTGTCGCCGAGGTCGGTGAGCAGGCGGTCCCCCGCGAGCAGCGAGCCGTGCGCGGCGATCTGGGCGATCCGCCCGTCCTGGACGAGGACGTCGGCCGGGCGCTCGCCGTCCGGCAGGACGACCCGGCGGGAGCGGATCACCGCCGGGGCGGCCGGCCTGTCGCTGAGGGGCATCGGGACCTCCGAAACGAGGGTACGAGTGGGGAGTGCCGAAGGCGCGCACGGGAGTTGGGGCGGCGGTTCGGGCCCGGACGGCTGCGAGTGCTCGGAGCCTAGGCCCGCCTTCAACAAAACGTCAATGTAGGAACCTATGAGGGAACAGGGTCTTAACGCCCCAGCAATTGGGCGGCCAGCCGCTCCCCCGCGGTCTCGGCCAGCTCGCCGGCCCTGGTCATGCTCTCGCCCGGCCGTTCGGCCAGATCGGTGAGGGCCACGGCCGCGGCGAAGCCCGCCGCCCGCCACTCGGGTTCGGACAGTTCCAGCCGTCCGGCCACGGCAGCCACCCGAACCCCCGCCCGGGTGGCTGCCGCGGCGACGCCGGCGGGGGCCTTGCCGTGGAGCGTCTGCGCGTCCAGGCATCCCTCACCGGTGACGACGAGGCGCGCCCCACGCACAGCCTCGTCGAAGCCCAGGAGATCGAGGAGGAGCTCGATCCCGGGCCGCATGGTGGCGCCGAGCAGGGCCAGGGCGGCGAAGCCGACCCCTCCTGCCGCCCCGGCGCCGGGGGCGTCGCGGACGTCCCGCCCGGTGACGGTGCGGACGGCGTCCGCCCACCGGGTCAGTCCTTCCTCCAGGACCACCAGGTCGTCGCCGTCCGCGCCCTTCTGCGGGCCGTACACGGCGGTGGCGCCGCGCGGCCCGAGCAGCGGGTTGTCGACGTCGCAGGCGACCACCACGTCCACCCCGGCGAGCAGGTCCGCGAGCGGGCCGAGGTCGATCCGGGCGAGGCGGCGCAGGGCCGCGCCGCCGGGCGGCAGTTCGGTGTCGTCCGCGTCGTACAGGCCGACGCCGAGCGCCTGGACCATGCCGGCGCCGCCGTCGGTGCAGGCGCTGCCGCCGAGGCCGAGCACGATCCGCGAGACGCCGAGCGAGACCGCCCGGGAGATCAGCTGGCCCACCCCGTAGGAGCCGGCCGCGAGCGGCGCGGTCCGCCCGCCGGGGAGCCGGGCCAGGCCGGAGGCCTGCGCAAGCTCGACCACGGCGGTGTCGCCGCGGACGGCGATCGCCGCGTCCACCGGCAGGCCGGTCGGCCCGGCCACCTTGACGGCGACCCGCTCGAAGCCGGCCGCCAGCGCGGCGGCCAGGGTGCCCTCGCCGCCGTCGGCGACGGGGAGCTCGCGCACCTCGGTGCCGGGGGCGGCGCGGCGGACGCCGGCGGCGATCCGCGCGGCGACCTCGGCGCCCTCCAGGGAGCCCTTGAACTTGTCGGGCGCGACGACCACATGACCCTGAGCGGGGGTGGCGGGCATGGTGGTGGCCTTTCTTCGGAAACGTCTACGTACTGGCACTACCCAGGAGCGCGGGGCACTGCGCGGTGTTGCTCGCGCGAGTGCCGGTGGTGGGCCCCCTTCTCGCCGTCCTCTCGTCCCGCTTCCGACGTTCGAGAGGCTCCCCTCGGCAGAGAAGGGGGCCGGGGCGGCGCGCGTGGGCACGACCGAAGTGCCTCCGGGAGGGTTGCGCGCCGCCGGTCTGGGACGACCGGCAGTGGGCGGGCAGGGCCGCGGCCCGCTGCCGGTCGGGTACAGCCTCCTGGCGGCGCGGGCACGACCGGACAGGTACACGCCGCCAGGAGGAGTCGGGGGTGCGCCCGGTCAGACCGTCCGGCCGGAGAGGCGCTCGACGCCGCGCAGCAGGGCGGAGTGGTCGAGCGAGCCGTCACCGTTGGCGCGGGCGGAGGCGACCAGCTGGGCGACCACGGCACCGACCGGCAGGGCGGCGCCGACCGCGCGGGCGGCGTCGGTGACGATGCCCATGTCCTTGTGGTGCAGGTCGATCCGGAAGCCGGGGGCGAACTCGCGGTTCAGCATGTTCGCCTTCTTGCGGTTGAGCACGGTGGAGCCGGCCAGGCCGCCGCCGAGCACGTCCAGCGCGGCCTGCAGGTCGACGCCCGCGTTCTCCAGGAAGACCACGGCCTCGGCGAGCACCTGGATGTTGACGGCCACGATGAGCTGGTTGGCGGCCTTGACGGTCTGGCCGGCGCCGGCCGGGCCGACGTGGACGACCGTGGTGCCGAGGGCGTCGAACAGCGGCTTGGCCTCGGCGAAGTCCTCCGCCGCGCCGCCGACCATGATCGACAGAACGGCCTCGATCGCGCCGGCCTCGCCGCCGGAGACCGGGGCGTCCAGGGCGCGGACGCCCTTCTCCCTGGCCGCGGCCTCGACCTTGATCGAGGTCTGCGGGGTGATCGAGGACATGTCGATCAGGAGGGTGCCGGGCTGGGCGTTCTCCAGCACGCCGCCCTCGCCGAGGACGGCCTGCTCGACGTGCGGGTCGGCCGGGACCATGGTGATGACGACCTCGGCGTCCTTCACCGCGTCGGCGATGCTGGTGGCACCGTGGCCGCCCGCGGCGACCAGGGCGTCGATCTGCGGCTGGGTCAGGTTGTACCCGGTGACGTGGTGGCCGGCCTTGACCAGGTTGGCGGCCATCGGGCTGCCCATGATGCCGAGGCCGATGAAGGCGATCTTGCGGCTCATCGCGTCGTGTTCCTTACGTTGGGGAGTGCGGGGAGGGGGTGGCTCACTTGGCGCGCAGGTCGCGCGGGAGCCACGCGAAGCTGTCGGCGCTGACGCCGGTGGAGGGCTTGTACTCCAGGCCGATCCGGCCGCGGTAGCCGGCGGCGGTCAGGCGGGCGAAGAGGTCCTCGAAGTCGAGCTCGCCGGTGCCGGGCTCGTTGCGGGCCGGCACGTCGGCGATCTGCACGTGGCCGATCCGGTCGGCGTACTTCTCGATCACGGCGGCGAGGTCCTCGCCGTTCTTCGCGAGGTGGTAGAGGTCGCAGAGGAACCTGGCGTTGTCGAGGCCGGTGGCCGCGTTGACCTTGTCCACCACCTCGATCGCCGCCTCGGCGGTGAGCAGGGCGTAGTCCGGGGACTCGACCCGGTTGAGGGTCTCGATCAGCAGGATCGCGCCGACGGAGTGCGCGGCCCGGGCGGCGATCACCAGGTTCTCCAGCGCCAGGGCGTCCTGCTCGGCGGGGTCGACGCCCGTCGCCCGGTTGCCGTAGAGGGCGTTCAGCGCCTTGGTGCCGAGGGACTCGGCGAGGGCGGCGGCCACCGGCACGTTGGCCCGGAAGCGCTCGCTCTCGGCGGGCGCCGAGGCGGTGCCGCGGGCGCCCTTGACGAGGTCGTCGAGGAAGTTGAGGCCGGTGAGCCGCACGCCCGCGTCGGTGAAGGCCTTGCGGAGTGCGTCCAGCTCGGCCTGGGACGGGTCGTGGTTCTCGCCGAAGGGCCACCAGAGCTCGGCGGCGGTGAAGCCGGCCGCGGCTGCGGCGGCCGGGCGCTCCAGCAGCGGGAGCTCGTTGAACAGGATCGACAGGTTGACCGTGTAGCTGTGCGCGGCGGCGGCAGTCACGTGCTCACCTTCCCTCTCTTCCGTTCCCGACTTCCACGATCCGGAAGGGGGATTCTGTCTGGTGGAAGCTTCTCCGAGGACCTTCCGGCCGTCAAGGCCGCCGCAACAATTTGTTGAAGTGGCCGAACGCCGCCGGTCACACCGCCCGCGGCCTGTCCGATCACCCAGCCGCCCCGCGCACCCGTGCGCCCGTCCGGCCCTTGCGCGGGCCGTCTAGAGTGAGCGCGTGCGATTGATGGTGGAGTTCACGACAGAACCGTTCGAGCTGGACAGCTTCCCGGACCACGCCAAGGCTGCCCGCCGGGTCGTGGACGAAGCCGGCCTCGAGGTCTCGGTCGGGCCCTTCGGC
The DNA here is from genome assembly GCF_040686255.1 of Kitasatospora sp. NPDC085879. Taxonomy (NCBI): domain Bacteria; kingdom Bacillati; phylum Actinomycetota; class Actinomycetes; order Kitasatosporales; family Streptomycetaceae; genus Kitasatospora; species Kitasatospora sp. NPDC085879. Next base: position 162,566 of record NZ_JBFBJZ010000009.1, read on the forward strand.
ACCAGCGCCGAGGGCGAGGCCGAGCAGACCCTGACCGCGGTCACGCGCCTGCTGCGCGAGACCCTGGAGGCCGGGGCCACCCGGATCTCCGTCCAGATCAGCGTGCTCGGCGACGAGCCGTCCCCGGAAGGAGTGGGTACGCCGTGAGCAATGCCCTGGAACACCCGCTCACCGCGGCGATAAAGCCGCTGCTGGACGCGGTGGGCGCCACCGCGGTCGAGCCGGCCGAGGCCCGACCGGACGACGTCGTCCTCGAGTGGGACGGCCGGGCGGCGCTGGCCGTCCGGCTGCCGCACCTCAGCAGCGCGCTCGACCGGCTGCTGGCCGAGATGGCCCGCCAGTTCGACGGGCGCCCGCTGACCGAGCTGGACCGGGCCGAGAAGCAGCAGGTGGTGGCCCTGTTGGAGGAGCGCGGGGCGTTCACCGTCCGGCACGGGGTGGAGACGGTGGCCTCGGCGCTCGGCGTCAGCCGCTTCACCGTCTACAACTACCTGAACCGGCAGGAAGGCTCCCGCAAGGGCTGACGCCGCCCGAGCCGAGTCTTCCCCCGCGGCCGGGCCCGGGCCCATTGGCGGATCCCACACGACATCCCCCGGCAACACGGCCCGCCGCGAAACGTAACCACCAACCGTTCAACAAAGTGTTGACGGTCTGCGGTGGTGGATCTAGCTTGTGCGAGTGGCACCACTCTTCAGGAGGTCCACCCGTGACCAACGAATCCACCGCCGCGGACACCAGGGCGCTTGAGACCCTGGCGGCAGCCCCGGCCGCCGAGCTGCGGGAGACACTGCTGGAGGTCTGCTCCAGCCCCCGCTGGGCCGAGGCGGTCGCGGCCGCCCGGCCGTGGCCGGACCGCACCGCGCTGCTCGACGCCAACGCCGCCGCGATGGCCGCCCTCACCGCCGGGGACCTCGCCGACGCGATGGCCGGCCACGCCCGGATCGGCACGCCGAAGGCCGGCGACGCCACCTCCGAACGCGAGCAGGCCGGCATCCGGGGAGCCGACACCGCGCTCCTCGACGACCTGCACGAGGCCAACGCCGCCTACGAGGCGAAGTTCGGCCACGTGTTCCTGATCTGCGCGACCGGCCGGACGGCCGCCACCATGCTCGCCTCGCTGCGCGAGCGCTTCCCCAACGACGCCGCCACCGAGCGCGAGATCGTCCGCGGTGAGCTGCGCAAGATCAACGACATCCGCATCAACCGGCTGCTCGACGGGTCCTAGACTCCGGCGGCCGGTCAATTCCTGCCATCAGTAAGGTCTTTCAACCCATGACTGGCATCTCCACGCACGTGCTCGACACCAGCCTCGGCCGCCCGGCCGAAGGCGTCCCGGTCGAGCTGGCACTGCACACCGAGGGTGGCTGGAAGGTGCTCGGCACCTCCGCCACGGACTCCGACGGCCGGGCCAAGGACCTGCCGGCCGTGGAGGCGGGCTCGGTCGTCCGGCTGCTCTTCGACACCACCGCGTACTACGCGGCCCGGAACGAGGCGGCGCCGTTCTTCCCCGAGGTATCGATCGTCTTCACGGTCGCGCCCGCGCAGCACCACTACCACGTGCCGCTGCTGCTCAACCCGTTCGGCTACTCGGTCTACCGCGGAAGCTAGTAGACCGACCTGGAAGCTTAGGAGCCATGCCATGGCCCATGTGCTCGGTCAGAACCAGTACGGCAAGGCGGAGAACCGCATCGTGCGGGTCTACCGCGACTCCACCCGGCACGAGATCAAGGACCTGAACGTCTCGGTCTCCCTGCAGGGCGAGTTCGAGGACGTCCACCTCACCGGCTCCAACGCCAACTGCCTGCCCACCGACACGACGAAGAACACCGTCTACGCCTTCGCCAAGGAGTACGGCATCGAGTCGGCGGAGGCCTTCGGCATCACGCTGGCCCGCCACTTCGTCGAGAACACCGAGCGCGGCGTGGTGCACAGCGCCCGCATCCGGATCGAGGAGTACACCTGGGACCGGATCCGGACCCCGGACAGCTCGGCCCGCTTCATCGGCTCCGAGGAGGTCGGCCACTCCTTCGTCCGCAACGGCCAGGAGGTACGCACCTCCGAGATCGTCTTCGACGGCGAGTCCGTGCAGGTGATCTCCGGCCTCAAGGACCTGATCGTGATGAACACGACCAACTCGGAGTTCTGGGGCTACATCAAGGACAGGTACACCACCCTCCAGGAGGCCTACGACCGCATCCTGGCCACCCAGGTGACGGCCCGCTGGAAGTACGGCTACACCGGCCGCGACGACGAGCCCCAGCCGAACTGGAACCGCTCGTACAACCACGTGAAGCGCCACATGCTGGAGGCGTTCGCCGAGACGTACTCGTACTCGCTGCAGCAGACCCTGCACGCGATGGGCACCCGGGTGCTCAACAACCGCTCCGAGGTGGACGAGGTCCGCCTGGAGCTCCCCAACAAGCACCACTTCCTCGTCGACCTGGAGCCCTTCGGCCTCAAGAACGAGAACGAGGTGTACTACGCCGCCGACCGGATGTACGGCCTGATCGAGGGCACTGTGCACCGCGAGGGCGTCGTCCCGGTCATACCCGTCGCCTGACCGGGCCGCCACCCGCCCGCCACGGGCCGGACGGCGGTCGCCGCGGGGCCCCTGTGCCTCCCCGCGGCGGCCCGCACCCCGCCGGCCGGCCCGCCCCACCCTCAGCCCTCGCCCCTAGGAGTTCACGCCATGGCAGTCCAGCCCCCACCCGCCGACCGGCGGATCGTGATCGAGAACGTCGCCGTCGCGACGGTGGACGCAAACGACACCGAGTACGCCCGCGGCCACGTGGTGATCCTCGGCAACCGGATCGAGTCGGTCGGCGAGGGCCCCGCCCCGCAGTGGCTGGACAACGTGGTGCGTCGCATCAACGGCGAGGGCCACCTGGTCACCCCGGGCCTGGTCAACACCCACCACCACTTCTACCAGTGGATCACCCGCGGCCTCGCCCAGGACAGCATCCTCTTCGACTGGCTGGTCGCCCTCTACCCGACCTGGGCCCGGATCGACGAGAAGCTGGTGCACGCCGCCACCCAGGGCTCGGCCGCCGCACTGCTCAAGTCCGGCTGCACCACCGCCTCCGACCACCACTACGTCTTCCCGCAGGGCGGCGGCGACGTGCTCGGCGCCTCCATCGAGGGCGTCCAGGAGCTCGGCCTGCGCTTCACCGCGCTGCGCGGCTCGATGGACCGCAGCAAGAAGGACGGCGGCCTGCCGCCGGACCACGCGGTGGAGCGGACCGAGGACATCCTGATCGCCTCCGAGGAGGCCGTCGACCGCTGGCACGACGCCTCGTTCGGCTCCATGCTGCACGTGGCGCTCGCGCCCTGCTCGCCCTTCTCGGTCTCCACCGAACTCCTCAAGGAGTCGGCCGAGTTGGCCCGCCGTAAGGGCGTGCGCCTGCACACGCACGGCTCCGAGACGGCCGAGGAGGAGCAGTTCTGCAAGGAGCTGTTCGGCATGGGCCCGACCGACTACTTCGAGTCCACCGGCTGGCTCGGCGAGGACGTGTGGATGGCGCACTGCGTCCACATGAACGACTCCGACATCGCCAAGTTCGCCGAGACCGGCACCGGTGTCGCGCACTGCCCGTCCTCCAACGCCCGTCTGGCGGCCGGCATCGCCCGCGTCCCGGACATGCTGAAGGCCGGCGTGCCGGTGGGCCTCGGCGTGGACGGCACCGCCTCCAACGAGTCCGGCGAGCTCGGCACCGAGCTGCGCAACGCCCTGCTGATCAACCGCCTGCACGGCCGCCCGGACGCGCTGACCGCCCGTCAGGCGCTTCGTCTGGGCACCATGGGCGGCGCCCGGGTGCTCGGCCGGCAGAACGAGATCGGCTCCGTCGAGGCGGGCAAGCTGGCCGACCTGGCGCTCTGGAAGGTCGACGGCATCATGCACTCCTCGATCGCCGACCCGGTGGCCGCGCTCACCATGGGCGCCCTACCGCCGCTGGCGGTGCTTTTCGTCAACGGCAACGCGGTGGTCGAGAAGGGCGTGCTGACCACGGTCGACGAGGACCGGATCGCGCTGGCCTGCGCCCGCGCCGCCAAGGAGCTCGCCTCCCGCGTCTGACCCTCCCCCGGACTCCGGGCCGTACCAGGGACGGTACGCCACCCGGACTCCGTGGCACCGGCCCCCACGGGCCGACGGCCGTACGGAGCACAGCCCCCGGACCCACGGCGAGGGTCCGGGGGCTGCGGCACGCCCGAATGTGATGGACCTGACATCGGCGACCCGGCGTCCTTGTCCTCCGGAAAGACACTGCTAAGGTGCTCGGACGCCCACGCCATGTGGGCTCCGTCCCGGGACCGCCGAGTCCCGTCCGCCCGGTGACGGCAACGCGAGATGCGACACGGACGGGAGCGGGGGAACCAGGTAAGTCGCCCTGGCCCCGCTTTGCATGCTCGCGGGACGGCCAGGGCTTGGGGTGAAGCCGCCCTCCCGGCGGCCGGGCCACCTGACGGCCCGAATCCGACAGCTCACCTCGCAGGCGTCGTCGAGGAACAACTCCATGCCTGTTTCCGCCATTGCCCTCAAGGTGGGCGCGGTCGCCGGGCTCGGCCTGCTGGCCGTCCCCTTCCTGGGTAGCGCCGAGGCCGCCAGCGTGCCCGAGGTGACCCAGGACCGGCTCACGCCGGTCGCCATGGCCGCGGACACCGCGGCAGCCGCCTCCCTCTCCGTCCACTCCTCCGCCTGCTTCACCGCCCGGAAGATCGGCGTCGCCGTCCGCGACGCCGCCGGGAACCGGCTGGACTTCCCCGGTTCCGCCCGCAACCTGCGGATATGCCCCGACGGGGTCACCGTCACGACCGGCACCCGTACCCTGCCGTCCGGCACCTACACCGCCTTCGGCACCTGGCAGGACGCCGACCGGCGCTGGCACGACCTCCCGGCGCAGACGCTGAACGTCCGCAGCACCGGCACCCCGGCACCGGCCCCGAGCCCGACCACGGCCCCGGTCGCGCCGAGCGCCTCCCCCACGGCGACACCCTCCACCACGGCCTCCGCGACCCCGTCCGCGCCGGCGCCGAGCCTCTCCGCCTCCCCGTCGGCGAGCTCCTCCCCCACCTCGACGGCCGGTGCGCCGACCTGGTCGGACGACTTCGACGGCGTGAACGTGCCGCTCGGCAGCTGGACGGGCTGCTCGAACGGCTCGACCATCGCCACCAGTCACTGCTCCGGGCTGCCGGCCGCGGTGGACAGCAAGTGGTGGGCCTACCCGGACGGCTGGAAGGACACCAGCAAGAACGGCACCTACTCGCCGTCGAAGACGATGTCCATCGCCAACGGCCAGATGAACCTCCACCTCAACCGGGACGCCTCCGGCACCTGGGTCTCCGCACCGGTGCCCAAGCTCCCGGCCGCCGCCGGGGCGAGCGGCGTCCAGTACGGGCGCTTCGAGGTGACCTGGAAGGCGACCTCGGCCGCCGGCTACAAGATGGCGTGGCTGCTCTGGCCGGACGACGGCATCTGGCCGCAGCACGGCGAGATCGACTTCCCCGAGGGCGATCTGAACGGCTCGATCGGCGCCTTCATGCACCGCGCCGACGCCACCTCCGGCAGCGACCAGGACGCGTACTCCACCGGCGTCGCGACGGCCGGCGCCTGGCACACCTCGGCGGTCGACTGGCAGAAGGACAGCCTGACCTTCTACCTGGACGGCAAGGTGATCGGGCGCTCCACCGCGCGCATCCCCGCCAACACGATGCACTGGGTGCTGCAGTCCGAGACGGCCCTCAACGGCACCGTGCCCGCCACGGGCTCCTCGGCGGACATCGCCATCGACTCGGTCAAGTTCTGGAAGGCGAGCTGACCTTCCGCGTCCGCCCGACCGGCGCCCTCCCCGGGGCGCCGGTCAGGCGGTGCGGCCGAGCGTGGCGAGGTAGCCGCGCCAGCCGCCGTGGGCGGTGATCTCCCGGTGCACACCGCGCTCCCGCTCGCCCCGGCGCAGCACCATGGACAGGCACGGCGTGCCGTCCTCCAGGCCGATCACACCGAGCTCCAACTCCGGCGGCTCGCCCGGCAGGACGGCGTCCCGCAGGTGCTCCAGCGGCAGGTCGTAGAGCTCGCCCTCGATCACCCCGCTGCCGCCCGGGTCGGGCAGCAGGCCGGGGCAGACGTCCCGGACGGAGAAGAAGCGGTAGCCGGGCGCGGTACGCACCGGCCCGAGCAGGTAGGACGCGACCAGCGGGTGGAAGGGGCCTCCGGTCATCGCCTGACCGTTGAAGAAGATGAGTGCCATGGGGGGAAGTGCCTCCGAAAACGGCCGTTCCGTACGGCCCCCGGCGCCTCGCTGGGCGGCGGCCGTACGGAACGGTGAAATGCGGTCGGCGAGTTCGACGACCTGTCGGGCGTCGGACCGGCCGGCGGGCGGATAGGTTGGGGTCAGTCGAGCAGCGGCAGCGCGGGCAGGGTGAGGAAGTCGACGAACTCCTCGGCCAGCGAGACCTGTTCGAAGAGCCTGGCGGCCTCCGTCCAGCGCCCACCGGCGTAGGCGGCCTCGCCCAGTTCGGTGCGCAGTTCGGCGAGCTCCTCGGCCACGAGCCGGCGGACGAGCTCCGCGGTGGCCTTCTCGCCGGTGTCGGCGAGGACGACGCCGTTGTTGATCCACTGCCAGATCTGCGAGCGGGAGATCTCGGCGGTGGCGGCGTCCTCCATCATGTTGAAGATGCCGACCGCGCCGTGGCCGCGCAGCCAGGCCTCGATGTAGCGGATGCCGACCTGGACGGCGTTGTGCAGGCCCGCACGGGTGCAGGTGCCGCCGGCGCCGGCGATGTCGAGCAGCTGGTCGGCGGTGACGGGCTCGGCGGAGCCGGGCGCGGACTTCTGGTTCGGGCGGTCGCCGAGCACCGCGTCGAAGCTGGCCCGGGCGACCGGCACGAGGTCCGGGTGGGCGACCCAGGAGCCGTCGAAGCCGCCGGCCGCCTCGCGGTCCTTGTCCGCCTTGACCTTCTCCAGGGCGGCCGCGTTGACCTCCGGGTCCTTGCGGGAGGGGATGAACGCGGCCATGCCGCCGATCGCGTGGGCGCCGCGGCGGTGGCAGGTCTGCACCAGCAGGCGGGTGTAGGCGGCCATGAACGGCGAGGCCATCGTGACGGTGTTGCGGTCCGGCAGGATGTAGTGCTCGCCGGCGTCGCGGAAGTTCTTCACGATGGAGAAGAGGTAGTCCCAGCGGCCGGCGTTGAGCCCGGCGGCGTGGTCGCGCAGCTCGTGGAGGATCTCCTCCATCTCGAAGGCCGCGGTGATGGTCTCGATCAGCACGGTGGCGCGGATCGTGCCGTACGGGATGCCGAGTTCGGCCTGGGCGTGGGTGAAGACGTCGTTCCACAGCCGCGCCTCGAGGTGGCTCTCGGTCTTCGGCAGGTAGAAGTAGGGCCCGGAGTTCGGGTCCTCGGCGCCGCGGGCGATCAGCCGGGCGGCGTTGTGGAAGAAGTAGAGGCCGAAGTCGAGCAGGCCGCCGGCGACGGGGGTGCCGTCGACCAGCAGGTGGGTCTCGTCGAGGTGCCAGCCACGCGGGCGGACGACCACGGTGGCGAGTTCGGCGGCGGGCTTCAGGGTGTAGGCCTTGCCCGCGGACGAGGTGAAGTCGATCCGGCCCTCGAAGGCGTCGATCAGGTTGACCTGGCCGGAGACGACGTTCTCCCAGGTGGGCGAGGTGGCGTCCTCGAAGTCGGCGAGCCAGACCTTCGCGCCGGAGTTGAGCGCGTTGATCACCATCTTGCGGTCGGTCGGGCCGGTGATCTCGACCCGGCGGTCCTGGAGGGCGCGCGGGGCCTCGGCGACCTGCCAGTCGCCGGCGCGGACGTCGGCGGTCTCGGGCAGGAAGTCGAGGGTGCCGGTCGCCGCGATCTCGGCGCGGCGGGTCTTCCGTCGGGCGAGGAGTTCCTGGCGGCGGCCTTCGAATGCGCGGTGGAGCCCGACCACGAAGGCGACGGCCTCCGGCGTGAGCACCTCCTCGGCGCGGGCGACGCGGGGACCGGCGACCGTGACGACCGGGGCGGCGGAGGATGCGCCTGGGGGTACCCCCGGCCGGAGGCTGGGGGCGGATCCCTGATCTGCAGCCATGGGCAGGACACTCCTTGGACGGTTGAGCCAACACTGGGGGTTCCGATGGGAACTCCCGAGATCCGGACCCCCCTACGGGCGGGTTCCGTTCTGTACAGTGGAGCCTAGTTTCCGCGATACAGAATTTCAACGGTTTGTTGATGTGATCGGCGGGACTCTACTCCTCCCCCGCGAGCGAAGGGAACACCGGTGGCCAGCACCCCCGCCGCAGACCGGACAGGCACCGACCGCGCCGGCGGCGTGCAGTCCGTCGAACGCGCCTTCGTGCTCCTGGAGGCGCTGGCCGACGCCGGCGGCACGGCCGCGCTCAGCGAACTGTCCGCCAGCTCGGGCCTGCCGATGCCGACGATCCACCGACTGATCCGTACCCTCGTCCAGCAGGGATATGTCCGACAGGACACGGCCCGTCGGTACACACTCGGTCCGCGGCTGATCCGGCTCGGCGAGACGGCCGGCCGACTGCTGGGCAGTTGGGCCCGCCCGTACCTCACGGAGCTGATGGAGGCCACCGGCGAAACGGCGAACCTCGCCGTGCTGGAGGGCGGCGAGGTGGTGTACGTCGGCCAGGTGCAGTCCCGGCGCTCGATGCGGATGTTCACCGAGGTCGGCCGACGGGTGCAGCCGCACTGCACCGGAGTCGGCAAGGCACTGCTGGCCCAACTGCCCGAGGAGGAGGCCCGGGCGATCCTCGGCACCCGGCCGCTGCCGGCGCACACCGCGTACACCCACACCGACCCGGCGGAGCTGCTGCGACACCTGGCGGCGGCCCGCGAGAGCGGGTACGTGGTCGACGACCAGGAGCAGGAGATCGGGGTCCGCTGCATCGCCGTCGCGGTGCCCGGGGCGCCGACGCCCACCGCGCTCTCGGTGTCCGGGCCCGAGGCCCGGATCAGGGCGCTGGAGACGCAGGACGGCGAGGCCGCGCTGGTGCCGGTGATGCGGCAGATCGCCACCCGGCTCGGCCAGGTGCTGGCGCCCTGAGGAGACGCCAGCACCCGTGGCCGAAAGGGGGGTTCAGTGCAGACTGAGCTCACCGGTCTGGATCACCACCACCTCGTGCACGGTGAGTTCCGGCTCGGTGCCGACCAGCCGGAAGATCCGCGGCGCGGCCGGCCTCTCCGGCGCGTTGCGGACCGCCTCCAGGGCAGCCATGTCGCGCCACAGGCTCTGCACGCGCCAGTGACCGGCCGGGCCGCGAAGCAGCTCGGTGCGAACGAGCCCCTCCGGCAGCGGGCCCGCCACCAGCTCGCGGTACAGGGCCACCAACTCGGCTTCCCGCTCCGGCGCGACGACCGCGCCGACCTCGCTCAGAACCAGTTCGGTCATGGCACTCACCTCCGGATCTCCAACGTACGCCGAGTGCCGCCGGCGCGCGCAGCCGCCGAACGGGGGTTCTCCACCGCCCACTTGACGTGTCCGCGCGGTCACTCTGGGCGATCACCCGGTATCGGCGGCCCACCTCAGCGGTAGACCCGCACGTAGTCCGCGGCGGCGGTGATCGGCTCGGCACCGTCGGGGCCCGGGTGGCACTTCCCGGCGACCACGGAGAGGTTGAGGATCAGGTCGGCGGACCAGCGCTGGCCCACCCCGCGGCCGTCCGACCAGACGCGCTCGCCGTTGACGTACCAGTCGACCGAGTTGGCGCCGTAGCGGGGCCGACGGTCACCCACTTCCCCGGCGCGACGGCGTCCGGGTCGGTGTAGTACTTGGCGCCCCGGCGCACGTGGTTGGTGAGTTCCAGCAGGTGCGGATTGTCCGGGTGGTACTCGAAGCCGTCCACCTCGCTGTCGCCGTTGCTCCAGGTCCACAGCGCGGGCCAGGCGCCCGCGCCCTCCGGGAGTTGGATCCTGGTCTCGACGTAGTCGCCGGCGTGCACCCGGAAGCCCTCGTCGGAGCCCTCGGCGGTGAGCAGACCGGCGCCCCAGGCGTATCGGCCGTTCTCCAGCCTCCGGTCGGAGGGGGTGGCGGTGAGGACGGCGGCGCCGTCCGCGGTCGTGACGGCCCCGGGGTCGAGCCGGTCGAGCTTGTTGTCGTCCGGGTTGTGGTCGCCGTAGCGGTAGGCGCTGCTGCGGTCGCCGACCCACTTCGAGCCCCAGGCTATCGAGCCGTCGAACTCGTCGGACCAGACCAACGAGCCCCCGGGGACCGGGCTGTCGGGGTCGTCCGGGGTGGGCGTCGGCCCGGGCGGGGTCGGCCCGCCGGAGGCCGGCGCGACGGTGAGGGCCTGCTGGGCGAGGTCGTGCCAGGCGTTGCCGTAGTCCTGCCAGTAGCCGAAGACGGTGTACGAGCCGGCCGGCAGGGACCTGGCGCCGGTGGTGATCGTGACACCGCCCGGGCAGATCCGGACATTGCCTGCGGCGCCGGGGAAGGCCAGGATGCGACCGGCCTCGTCGCGCACGGCGACGCCGACCGTCCGCGCGGTGATGCAGACCAGGGAGTGCACGGTGAGCTTCGCGCTCGCGGCGATCCCCTCGGTCATCTCGGTGAGGGCGGGCCTGTCCTGGGTGACGAGCCGGACGGCCTCCGCACGGCCGGCGACCGGCAGTGCGAGCAGCACCGCCGCGGCCGCCGCCGCGCCGAGGCGCGCCGGCCTGATGGCAAAACGCATGTCGGTGCCCTTGAAGACGCCCACGAGGAGGCCGAGTTCGGATTTCGGGCAGGGCCGAGCCACCGCGTCGCACGGCACGGCCGCAGGTCGACGCACAATCGATGCAGGAGCGTCGACACACCGAAACAGCTCCCCCGTTCCCGTCCGAATTCTGCACGAGAGGGTGCTCGCGGCAGGTTGGACGGGAATCGGCGCACCGGCCGCGAGGTCCGCAGGAGGCGGAGCATCGCGAGCAGAATAAGCAAACGGTTCGGAGCCGGACCACCGCTGACTGATCACCATCCGTCAATCAGTGAAGAATTGTGGAATCTTTCAAACGTTTCGTCAACTCTACGATGAACCAAGGGAGTTGGGCGATTTTGACGGCCATTCGAGTGCAATCTCCGACCATCCGGAACCGGCTCCTGGCGCCACGCCGAGCAGTCGAGAGGTCTAGACCTATATCCGGTCGGCGACACGCCGGGGACCGCCACCGACCCCGCATCCTTCGACTGTTCGCCAGTTTCCTTTCAGGGATAGTCATTTACGCGCGATACCGCGCCCGACTCGAAGGGCGGCCCTGCGGCGATGGCCCACCCCCTCCGGCGATTCGCCCACGGAGCACCTGCTCGACGATCCACCTCGCCTGTTCGGCACGCGGATCGGAAGGGGCGGAAACGGATCCCGTCCGGACCGGCGACGGGCCCCGAATCGGCCACGGTGTGCTCCCATCGGCGGAGGAACCTCCCGGGGCACGACGGGGGTGCGACGTGTCCCCGATCGCAGTCGGCCGGACATGGTGGGGAACGATCACGGCGTCCGCTAGGTTGAACGGGTGCGGCCGCCCGGGCCGCAGCCACCCGCCGAGATTCCGAGGAAACGTCCGAGATGACCGCGCCTCTGCCGGGTTTCGCCGGCCACACCTATCTGTTCCAGGTCGACAACGGCGCCGCCTTCCGCAACTCGTACGCCGCCGACGGCAAGCGGCTGCGCTGGGAGGGCCTCGGCGAGTCGGCCGGCCAGTTCGAGGACGTGTCGTTGCACGTCGCCCAGGTCGGCGAGCAGCTCTGGTTCGTGAGCTGGACGGAGCAGAGCGGCATCACCGTCAGCCATGTGATGGACCTCGCCGCGCTCACCGTCCGGGTCTTCTGGACGTACGAGGGCGAGGGCGGCCGGGTCGGCGAGCTGCACACCGGCACCCTGGAGCAGCTGAGCTGAGCGCCGGGCCGGGGCCGGTCGGGCCCCGGCCTCACCTGACGGCCGTCAGGCGCCGGCTGTCAGGTGCTGGGAGAGCCACTCGAGCGAGGGCGGCAGCAGCTGCGACCAGGTGCGGAAGTTGTGGCCGCCCTGCGGGACCCATGCCTCGTTGGCGGTCATCGGCGCCTTCACCGCCTTCTGGAAGGCCTCGGTGCTCGGCTTGTAACTGCCGTCGCCGGCCTGCGGCCCGGCCAGCAGCACCGAGATCTTCGGCTGCGGCAGATTGGTGAGACGCCACAACAGGTCGGCCTCGTTGCGCCGCTGCTGGCTGCCCTTGAAGAGGTCGCCGGTGGTCGCGTCCTCCGCCGCCTTGTAGTACCCCGACAGCGCGACCGCGGTGGGGAAGACCTCGGGGTGGCGCATGGCCATCTTCAGTGCGCAGTACCCGCCGGTGGAGTTGCCGACCACGCCCCAGGCGGCGGGGGCGGCGGACACCCGGTAGCTGGCCGCGACCACCCCGGGCACGTCCTTGGTGAAGTAGGTCTCGGACTGCGCCCCGCCCGGGATGTCCTCGCACTCGGTGTCGGCCGGCATGGCCGGCGAGGGCCGCATCAGCACCAGCACGGTCGGCTGCATCTTGCCGGTCTGCATCAACTGGAGCGCGGCCGAGGGGTAGTTCAGCCGGGTGACGAGGTTCTTGGCGTCGCCGGGGAAGCCGGTCATCACGACCGCCGCCGGGAAGTGCCGGTGGGCGTGGGCCGGCTGGAAGTACTGCGGGGGCAGGTACACGTACGCGTCGGTGCTCAGACCGGAGTGCGCGCCGGTGATCCGCACCGCCTGGATCTCGCCGCTCTGCTCGGGGCCGCCGGTGCCACCCTGCACCGGCTCCTTGCCCAGCACCTGCGCCTTGACCACCTGCACCGCGGCCGGCCGGCCCTCGACCGAGGCCTGGACGCTGACCGGGCCCGGGTCGCCGGTGCCGAGCAGGTCGTCCCAGGTGCTGTAGAAGGCGAAGTAGTTGTTGGCCGCCAGCCCGATCGCGCAGAGGACGGCGAGCTGGGTGGTCAGCAGGGCGCCGATCCGGCCGAGCACCGCCTGCCAGGTCGGCCTGGCGAGCCGCGGCCACCAGAGCACCGTCGCCGCCAGCAGCAGGATCGCGACACCTGTCGCGATCGCCAAGACCGTACTGCTGGTCAGCCCCATGCTTCCGCCACTCCCCGAGATTCCTGCGTGCGCCACGGCACGGCCCCGCCCCGCGCCAGCGGGGTGGCCCCCCGGTGAACGCACGCCGAACAGGGTGCTTCCGGTTCCACCGGGGGTCGGTCGGTTCCGGCGGGCCGTCCCGGGCCCGCCGCCGCCGACCGACAAGTATGCACGTCCGCGCGGCCGACACGGTGCACGGGACGGGTGGCGGTGACTCAGGTCACCCCGCCGGGTAACACGGCGGTCCGGAGCTGACGGGCGGCCGGTTCGGCCTGGCGGGCCGTCAACGCGAACGGACGGCCGCGACGACGGACGCGGGCGCGGCGGGTCCTCGGCGCGGCCGGTCCTCGGCGCAGCGGGTCCTCAGCGCAGCGGTACGACCGCCACCGGGCAGTAGGCGTGGTGCAGCACCGCGTGCACCGCCGTGCCGAGCCGCAGCCCGAAGTGCGGCGCAGGCTGCCGGCGGGAGACGACGAGCAGCGCGGCCTGCCGGGAGGCCTCGACCAGGGTGCCGGCGGTGGCGCCGCCGACCTGCCGGGTCTCGAAGAAGACGTCCGGGAACTCCTCACGGACAGGGTCGCAGGTGCGGTGCACCAGCTGCTGGTGCAGCCGGGCCTCCTCGCCGAGCTCGTCCACCATCGGCGCCATGTGGCCGACGTCGGCGACCACCGGCGACCAGGTGTGCAGGGCCCGCACGGGGAGCCCGGTGAGCTCCCCGGTGCGCAGTGCGAACCGCAGCGTCCCGGCGTCCCGCTCGTCGCGGACGGCGACCAGCACGTGGTTGCCGACCTCCTCGGTGCCGCGGACGACCACCACCGGGCAGACCGAGTGGGCGGCGACCCGCAGGCTCACCGAGCCGAGCAGCAGGGAGGCGAAGCCGCCGTGGCCGCGGGTGCCGACCACCGCCAGTTCGGCGTGCTCGGCGGCGGTGAGCACGGCCTCGGCGGCGTCCCGGGGGACGACGTCCCCGGTGACGCGCAGCGCCGGGTGCGAGGCGCGGATCTTGCCCAGCGAGTCGTCGAGGGTGGCTTCGGCGTCCTGCAGGATGAGGTCGGTGACGGCCGAGCTGGTGCGCGGCGAGAGGGTCACCGTGCCGGTGTTGACCGCGTGCACCAGGTGGAGCGGGCAGTCGCGGCGGGCGGCCTCGCGGGCGGCCCATTCGGCGGCGGCCGCGGCGTGCGCGGAGCCGTCGACGCCGACGACCACGCCTGCGGGGGATCTGCTGTTCATGGTCGGCTCCCGGGGTGCGCCGCCGCCCCGTCCCGCGCGAACGGGCCGCGGGGGGCGGACGGTCCTCACATCTCCCAGGATGCTCCTCCGCCGCCGCCCCGGCGCGCGGCCCGGTCACCAGGCGAAGGCGGCCGCCGGGTTGTCGGTGAGGACGAGGGCGGCGAGGTCGGCGCCGAGCCGGGGGCGGAGCCGGTGCAGCAGGTAGGGCATGCCGGGGTTGCCGCGGGCGGTGGCGGTGGTGGTGTCGCCGCCGAGCAGCAGGCGGTGGGCGTGGCCGGCGTCGGCGAGGGCGTGCAGGCAGTCCAGTAGGCGGTGGTCGGTGGGGTGGTTGGCGCGGGAGGGGCCGTCGAAGGCGAGGTAGGCGCCGGAGGCGGCGAGTTCGCGGTGCAGGCCGAGGTCGGGGAAGCGGTTGAGGTGGCCGAGCAGGACGCGGTGCGGCGGGACGCCGAGGCGGTCGCAGAGCAGCTCCAGGACGTCCTGGGCGCCGGTGCCGAGTTCGTGGTGGACGGCGATCGGGGCGCCGGTGGCGTGGTGGGCCTCGGCGGCGGCGGTCATCGTCCACCGGGCGTGGGCGTCGAGGCCGTGGTAGCCGCCGGCGACCTTGATCAGTCCGGCGCGGTCGCCGAGTTCGGCGGTGAAGAGGGCGGCCGGGTCGAGCCTGCGCAGCGCGTCGGGGTCGTCGTAGTGGGCGGCCTGGTGCAGTCCGGTGGCGGCGACCAGGTGGAGCCCCGTGGTCTCGGAGAGTTCGACGAGGTCGTCGATCCGGCGGCCGAGTCCGTGGGGCGTCCACTGGACGACGGCGCCGCCGCCGAGGGCGGCGAAGGCGCGCAACTCCTCCTCGGCGGCGGCCGGGTCGTCGAGTTCCTGCCCGGGCAGCAGGGCACTGCGCAGGAAGAGGTGGTCGTGGGCGTTGGTGACGCCGAGCCGCTCGGGCGGGACGGGGCCGAGCACGGTGTGCACGGCCGGGGTGCGGTCCGCGGCCATCTCAGGCCTCCTTGGCCAGCAGGTCGAGCTCGGGGCGGGAGAGGTGGAGGACGTGGTACGCGGTGCGGTGGCCCTCGGCGGGGGCCTGCGGCGGGGTGCCGCTCCAGAGGGCGAAGTGGACGAGTTCCCAGCGGGCCGGGTCGAGGGCGACGGCGGCGGTGTGCAGGCCGGGGGTGTCGCCGAGGCCGGCGAGCGCGCGGGCGGTCTCCACGCCGGGGTCGGCGCCGGACGGCAGGGTCCGAGTGGTGCGGGTGGCGGTGGCGGGCACGGTGTCGGCGGCGGGCCCGGTGCGGAAGCCCGCGCCGATCCAGTGCCGGACCTCGGGGCGGCCGAAGTCGGCGCTCAGTCCACGGAAGCCGGGGCCGGTGAGGAAGGCGGCCATGCCCTCGGCGGTGCGCCACAGGTAGAAGGGGGCGTAGGCGTTGACCGGGGAGCCGAGGGTGCCGCGTTCGCGGACCAGGTAGGCCTTGAGGCCGAGGCCGGGGAGGGCGTCGGTGGCGTGGCTCCGGGTCGCGACCCGGTGGTGGATGATCCCCATGTCGTAGTCGGCGGGCAGGGTGATCTCGTACTGCATGGCCTGCACGGGTGCTCCCTAGTCGGTGTGCAGCAGCGCGAGTGCGCCGCGGACGGCCTGGTGGAAGGGTTCGGGGTCGTCGGCGGCGCGGGCGAGGACGTAGCCGCCCTGGACGACGGCGACGATCGCGGCGGCGGTGTCGTCGGGGTCGGTGGCGGGGGCGAGGTCGCCGGCGGCGACGCCCTCGGCGATCACCTCGGCGATCCGGCCGCGCAGCCAGCTGAAGGTCTCCTCGACGGGGGCGCGCAGCCGCGGGTCGGCGACGACCTCCGGGTCCTGCGCCATGCGGCCGATCCGGCAGCCTCGGAGGACCTCGCGTTCGCGTTCCAGGTAGGCCGCGATCCGGTCGTAGGCCGTGCCGGGGGTGGCGAGGCGCTCCTCGGCGAGGGCCCGCAGCTGCTCGGCGCTGCGGGCCAGCGCGACCGCGGCGAGGTCGGGCTTGCCGGCGAAGTGGTGGTACATGCTGCCCTGCCCGGCGCCGGCGCGCTCCTGGATGGCGCGCGGGCTGGTGCCGACGTAGCCGCGCTCCCAGAGGAGCTCCTGGGTGCTCTCTATCAGGCGGTCCTGGGTGCTCATGAGGCGACTGTACATACCGGTAGGTACAGCCTCAAGCGACCGGGCGCCGCTCCCGGATGGGAACGGCGCCCGGTGCGGGCGGCGCGGGTCAGGCCGGGACGCGCTCCGGCTCGGCGGCGGTCGGCTCGCCGTGCGGCTCCGGTGCGGGCCAGCGGCGGGCGAGCGGCGCGGGCAGCCACCAGTTGAGCCGGCCGAGCAGGGTCATGGTGGCGGGGACGAGCACCAGGCGGACGACCGTGGCGTCGATGAGGACCGCGACGGCCATGCCGACGCCCATCATCTTCACCGTGATGTCGGGGTCGATCGCGAAGCCGGTGAAGACGGCGACCATGATGGCGGCCGCGCTGCTGATCACGCGTCCGGTGGCGGACAGGCCGCGCACCACGGAGCCCTTGGCGTCGCCGGTCGCCAGCCAGTCCTCCCGGACGCGGTCGAGGAGGAAGACCTCGTAGTCCATGGAGAGGCCGAACAGCACGGTGAACATGAGGATCGGCACCCAGCTGGAGACCGGCACCTCGTGCGGCAGCCCGAGCGCCCGGGCGCCGGTGTCGGACTGGAAGACCGCGGTCATCACGCCGTAGGCGGCGGCCACCGAGAGCAGGTTCATCACGGCGGCCTTGAGCGCGATCACTGGCGCCCGGAACAGCACGGTGAGCAGGATCAGCGAGAGCGCCACCACCACCGGCACCACCACCCACAGGCGGTCGGACAGCCGGTCGGAGATGTCGGAGAAGGCGGCGACGGTGCCGGTGATCTCGGCGCCCGCCGGCAGCACGTCGGCGCGCAGCGACTTCAGCAGCCGCGCGGTGCGTTCGTCCTGCGGGCCGGTCGCGGGGGTGACGGTGACGACCGCCGCGTCCCCGGCCCGGTTGACCAGCGGCGGCCGGACGGCGGCGACGCCCGGGCGCGCCTTCAGGGTGTCCAGCAGCGCGGGCAGCTTCTCCTGCGGCAGCTTCTTCAGGTCGACGGCGACGACCAGCGGCCCGTTCGCGCCGGGACCGAAGGCGTCGGCGGTGAGGTCGTAGGCCTTGCGCGTGGTGGTGCCGGCCGCCTGGCTGCCGGCGTCCTGCGGCCAGGTGCGCATGTGCAGCATCGGGGCGGCGAGCGCCAGCAGCACCACCAGCGAGCCGAGCGCGGCGGCGACCGGGCGGCGGCCGATCAGCCGGGCCCAGCGCTCGGTGCGGGTCGGACCGGCCTGGGTGCGCTGCTTCGGGTCGCGCCGCTCGGCGCGCCGCAGCAGCCTGTTCCCGGCGAGCGAGCAGAGCGCGGGGACGAGGGTCAGGGCGGCCAGCATCACGGCGCCGACCACGGCGAAGGTGGCGTAGCCGAAGGAGGAGTAGGTGGGCAGGCCGGCCAGCTTCAGGCCGAACAGGGCGACCAGCACGGTGGAGCCGGCCACCACCACGGAGGCGCCGGCGGTGGCGGTCGCCTCGGCGGCGGCCTGATGCTTCGTCAGTCCCTTCCGGAGCCCCTCGACATGGCGGCTGACCAGCAGCAGGGCGTAGTCGATGCCGACACCGAGGCCGACCATCGAGGCGACGGTGGGCGCGGTCGGGCTGATGTCGGTGACGGCGGCGAGCAGGGTGGTGAGGCCGGTGCCGAGGCCGAGGCCGGCCAGCGCGACGACCAGCGGCAGGCCGGCGGAGACCACCGTGCCGAGCGCGATCACCAGGATGACCAGGGCGGCGCCCACGCCGATCATTTCGGCGGTGCCGTTCGGCGCGGTGAAGTTCTCCGGCAGCTGTCCGCCGAACTCGACCTGCAGTCCGGCCTGTTCGGTGGACTTCGCGGCCTCGCGGAGCGCGTCCAGGCCGGCCGAGCCCTTGAAGTCGGTGACGGGGACGGAGTAGTCGACGGTGAGCAGGGCGGTGTCGCCGCGGGCGGACAGCACCGGCGGCGCCACCGTGGAGACCTTGGGCAGGGCGGCGAGCCGGTCGCGCAGCGCGGCCAGGCCGTCGGCGGGCAACGACCCGCCGTGCCGGTCGTGGACGATGACCCGGGCGTTCGCCCCGGACATCTCCGGGAAGCGCTCCTTCAGCAGGTCGGCGCCGGCGGTGGAGCGGGTACCGGGGACGCGGTAGTCGTCGTGCGGGGTGCCGCCGAAGGCGGCGGCCAGGCCGAGGGCGAGGCCGAGCAGCAGCACCCAGCCGAGGACGGTGCGCCAGGGCCGGGCGGCGGATGCGCCGCCGAGGCGGCCGAGCAGGGTGGACATCGGTGCGGGCCTTTCGGCAGTCCGGTGGTCGATACCCGTTCAGCCTGCGGGGCGCTGCTTGGAGCCCACTTGGTGCCGGGCGACGGCCTCCGCGTCCGGGACGGCCGGCAGCCGGTGCAGCGCGGCCAGCGCCTCCGCCTCCCACTGCGGGGACTCCCAGCGGCGGGCCACGTCGGCGGCGTACCCGAAGTGCTCGGCGGCCTCCTCGGTGCGGCCGAGCATCCGGGCCAGCTCGCCCAGCACCAGGGCGATCGGGCGCAGCGCGACGGAGGTCGACGCGGCGCCGGCCACCAGGCCGCGCAGCGGCAGCAGTTCGGTGATCAGCTCGGCCGCCTCGGCGCGCTCGTCCAGGGCGACCACGGCCGCGGCACGCAGGGCGAGGAAGAAGGACCGGTAGTAGTCGGGCTGGACGGGCAGTCGGCCCGCCCGGACGGCCCGGGCCTCCTCGGTGCGGCCGAGGGCGGCCAGGGCGAGCGCCTCGACATCGGCGACCAGCGGCCCGTACAGGGCGGAGACGGCTCGCAGCCGCTGCAGTTCGCTGCCGATCCGGCCTTCCTGGACGGCGATGGTGAGGTCGGCGAGGGCGGCGAAGCCCTCGGCGTGCACCGAGGCGCGGCCGGTCAGCCCGGCGACCGCCTGCCGGTACAGCTCGGCGGCCTCGCCGGTACGGCCGGCGGCGAGTTCGAGCATGGCGCGGTGGCACAGGCCGATGTCGGCGAGTTCGAGCAGGCCGTAGCGCTCGGCGATGGCGGCGGCGGCCGCGATGTGGCGGCGCAGCGCGGGCAGGTCGGCGACGACGGCCGCGGCCGTGGCGTACAGCTGCTCGGCGTGCCAGCGGTAGGCGGGCAGGTCGTGCCGGCGGGCGAGGGCGGCGAGTTCGTCGGCGAGTTCGACCCGTCGCGGCGCGCCGAGTTCGAAGTCGCAGATCCGGGCGCTCGCCGCCAGGGCGAGCGCGAGCAGCCGGGGGTCGTCCTCGGCGCGGGCGATGGCGAGCGCCTCGTCGGCGGCGGCGGTGCCGAGCGGCTCGCCCGCGCAGTTGCACTCGTGGGTGAGGGCGTCCAGCAGGCGGCAACGGGTGGCGGGCGGCAGGTCGGCGCGGCGCAGCAGCCGCTGCAGGGTCTCCACGGCCCGTTCGTCGTAGCTGCCGTAGGGGTGGGCGACCCAGGGGGTGGGTTCGGTCCAGGCCGTCCAGGCCTCGATCTCCAGGTCCTCCCGGCCGGTCTCCTCGGCGAGGGCGACGGCCCGGGCGCGGGTCGCCGCCGCGGCGGAGATCGCGCCCGCCCGGACCTGGGCCCGCTGCAGGGCGCCGAGCAGGGCGATCCGCCGGGCGGGCCGGTCGTCGCCGCCGTCCGGCACCCGGTCGAGGTTGTCCAGGGCCTGTCGCAGCAGGTCGGCGCAGGTCTGGTGGGCATAGCGGCGCTCGGCGGCCTCCGCGGCGCGCACGCAGGCGTCGACGGCGCGCTCCGCGGTGGCGGAGGAGGCCGCGGCCGTCCAGTGGTGGGCGAGCGCGGCGAGGCGGTCCGGGCGCAGCGCGCACAGCGCCTCGGCGAACCGGCCGTGCAGCCGGGCCCGCCGCAGCCCGCTCAGGTCGCCGTACAGGGTGTCGCGGACCAGCGCGTGCGCGAACCGGACGGCCCCGGGCCGGGGTTCGGCGAGCAGCCCGCCGGCGACGGCGGCCTCCAGCGCGTCCAGCAGCCCCTCCTCCTCGGCGCCGGAGGCGTGCACCAGCAGCTCGACCTCGGTCTCGCGGCCGGCCACCGAGGCGAGCCGCAGCGCCTCGACCGTGGCCGGCGGCAACCGGTCGAAGCGCCGCCGCAGCACGTCCCGGACGCCCTGCGGCACCTCCTGGACGGCGACCAGCGCGCCCTCCCCGGCCAGCAGGTGGGCGCTCTCCACCAGGTAGAACGGGTTGCCGCCGGTCCGCTCGGCCAGGGCGTGCACGGTGCGCGGGTCGACCGGGGCGGCGCAGATCGCGCCGATCAGCGTCCCGGCGTCGGCCTCGTCCAGGCCGCCGAGCGCGATCCGGTGCGGCGAGCAGCGGGCGAAGGTGCCCAGCAGATCGGTGAGCCGGCCCTCGCCCGGTCGGTGCGCGCAGACCAGCAGCAGCCGCTCCGGGCCGCGGACGGCGGCCAGCTCGGCGGCGAGCGCGCGGGTCTCCTGGTCGGCCGCGTGCAGGTCGTCGAGGACCACCGCCACCGGCGCCCGCTCGGCGGCGGCCTCCAGCCAGCGGGCCACCGCCCGGTGCAGCCGGAACCGGCCGGTGAGCGCGTCCCGGCGCCGGGTCGGGTCGTCCTCGCCGAGCAGCGGGGCGAGCTCGGCCGCCGTGGCGGCGTCAGGCGGGTGCTGCCGGGCCAGTTCCCGCAACGCCTCCGTCCAGGCCCAGGCCGGCGGCGCGCCCTCCGTCTCCGGACACCGCCCGGAGGCCACCAGCCAACCGCTGCGCCGCAGTTCACCCGTCAGCCGGGCGAGCAGGGTGGACTTGCCGGCGCCCGCCTCACCGCTCACCAGCACCACCGAACGCCCGCCCGGGGCGGTGGCCGCGGTCGCCGCCTCGCGCAGCACCCGCTGCTCGGCCTCCCGGCCGACGAACGGCAGCGGGGGCGGGGCCGTCGCGGTGCAGACGGGCGCCGACGGTGCTGTCGGGTGGACGGCGGGCAGGTCGGCGGCCGGGATCGGGACGGCGAGCAGTTCGGACCGCTGCCGAAGGATCGCCGCCTCCAGCTCGGCGAGCGCCGGCCCCGGGTCGAGGCCGAGCTCCGCCGTGAGCACCCCGCGGGCCCGGCGCAGCGCCTCCAGTGCCTCCGCCTGCCGGCCCGCCCCCCACAGCGCGCGGGCCAGCAGCCGCCAGCCCTCCTCGCGCAGCGGATGCTCCTCGGTGAGCACCAGCGCCGCCGCGGCGGCGTCCCCGGCACGGCCCTCGTCCAGCGCCGCCGCCACCGCCGACTCCCGTGCCGCCAGGCGGAGTTCGTCCAGCCGGACGACCTCGGCGGCGGCCCACGGCTCGTCCGCGAACTCGGCGTACGCGCCACCGCGCCACAGTGCCAGCGCCTCCTCGAACCGCCGGGAGAGCGGCGGCCCACCGGCCTCTGCCGGCAGCTCACGCACCCGGCGCAGCCGCTGCTCGAACTCCCATGCGTCGACGGCCGCGGCGGGCGCCGCCAGCGCATAGCCCGGGGCGCGGCTGACCAGCAGGCTGGCGGGTTCGCGCGGCCCGCGCTCGGGCTCCAGCAGACGGCGCAGATTGGAGACGTACGCCTGCAGCGAGGCGGCGGCCTTGGCCGGCGGCCGGCCCTGCCACAGGTCGTCGATCAGCCGGTCGGCGGGGACGACGGCACCGCGGGCCACCAGCAGCCGGGCGAGCACACCGCGCTGGCGCGGGCCGCCGAGACCGACCGTCGCCCCCGCCACCTGCGCCGTCAACGCGCCCAGCACCGATATCCGCACCATCGTGCGCCGAGCCTATGCGATGCCGCCCACCCGGCTCCAAGTGGACTCCAAGCCGAGAGGAAGCACGCCAGGGGCGCGTGGGGGCAGCCCAACGTCCTCAGCTGCGGAGCAGGACCGCCGCCAGGGGAACGAAGCCGCCCTCGGTGCCTTCGGTGTCGCCGTCGGTGGTGCGGCGGAGCATGGTGCGGGCGATGCGGTCGGCCTGGGTCTTGGCGCGTTCGGCGGTGGGGCCGGCGTAGAGGCCGTCGACGGCGGCCTGCCAGAGCTGGACCCAGCGGCCGAAGTGGGCGGCGGTCAGCGGGCGGCGCCCGTGCAGGCCGAGGTGCGGGGCGAGGGCGTTGCGGTGGTATTCGCCGGCCCGCAGCAGGGCGCTCGCCCAGAAGTCGGTGATGTGCGGGAGGTGGGTCTCCAGGTCGAGCCGGGCGACCTCGGTGAAGTGCGGGCCGATCAGCGGGTCGGCGAAGGCGGCGGCGTAGAAGCGCCGCAGCAGCGGTTCGAGGTCGGCGCGGTCGGTGATGTCGGGGCGCGGCACCGGCGGGCTCCTCTCGGTCGGGCCCGGCGGCCCGTCCGGCCGCCGCGGCCAGGCTATGCGGTGGTGTCCGGTTCCGGCAGGGCCGTTGGTCCCTGCCACCGGCCACCACCTGGCAGGATGCCGGTATGACCTATCTCCCCTCGGACGACCGCTATGCGTCCATGACCTATCGGCGGGCGGGGCGCAGCGGTGTGCAGCTGCCCGCCGTCTCGCTGGGCCTGTGGCACAACTTCGGTGACACGCAGCCGCTGGAGGTGCAGCGTGCGGTGCTGCGCCGGGCCTTCGACCGCGGTGTCACCCACTTCGACCTGGCGAACAACTACGGCCCGCCGTACGGCAGTGCCGAGCGCAACTTCGGCTACCTGTTCGCGCAGGACTTCAAGCCCTTCCGGGACGAGTTGTTCATCGCGTCCAAGGCGGGCTACGACATGTGGCCGGGTCCGTACGGCGACGGCGGTTCGCGCAAGTACCTGCTGTCCAGTCTGGACCAGTCGCTGGGCCGGATGGGCCTGGACTACGTCGACGTCTTCTACTCGCACCGCTACGACCCCACGGCTCCGCTGGAGGAGACGATGGGGGCGCTGGACCAGGCGGTGCGCTCGGGTCGCGCGCTGTACGCGGCGATCTCCAACTACCCGGCGGAGCAGCACCGCGAGGCGGTGGAGATCCTGCGGGGCATGGGCACGCCGGTGCTGATGAACCAGATCAGCTACTCGATCCTGAACCGCTCCCCCGAGGACGGGCTGCTGGACGCGATCGGCGAGACCCAGACCAGCATGATCGCGTTCTCGCCGCTGGCGCAGGGCCTGCTGACCGACCGCTACCTGTCGGGCGAGGTGCCGGCCGGTTCGCGGATGTCGGTCGGCCACTTCCTGCGCGAGGAGGCGCTGACCGGGCAGAAGCTGGAGCAGCTGAGGGCGCTGAACAAGGTCGCCGAGCAGCGCGGCCAGACCCTCGCCCAGCTGGCGCTGTCCTGGGTGCTGCGGGACGCGCGGGTGGTCTCGGTGATCATCGGTGCGTCGAGCGTGGCCCAGCTCGACCAGAACCTCGACGCGCTCAAGGCCGGTCCGCTGACCGCCGAGGAGCTCGCCGAGATCGACCGGCTCAGCCGCTGAGCCCGACGGCCCGATCGGCCTGCGCCGTCGATCGTGCCACCGGCCGGGGGGGGGGGGGCCCCCCGCCCCCCCCCCCCCGGCCCGCGAGGGCGGGGCGCCCCACACGGCGCCGCGGGGAAATGAAGGCGCGCCCGGCCGGGAGGAGAGAAGGGAACG
>NZ_JBFBJZ010000010.1:0-184363 GCF_040686255.1 Kitasatospora sp. NPDC085879
ACGGCTCCTACACCCTGACCAACGTCGCCAGCGGCCGGGCCCTGGAGACCCCCGGCAACCAGACCGCCAACGGCACCGCCGTCCAGATCTGGGACTCCTGGGGCGGCGCCAACCAGCACTGGAACTTCCGGTGAGCTGAGTCGCAGCAGGCGCGTGCCCCCGCCGGACGGCGCCGGCGCGCGTAGGTCAGCACCACAGGTGAGCGACAAGAGAGTCCCATGACAGTTCCAGCCTTTGACAGAGGAGGTCCCATGCGCGGACGAGGTTCCAGCCGCAGGCGGCTGTCCGTGCTGCTCACCGCCGCGGTCGCGGCCGTGGCGGCACTGGCGGCGGTGCTCGGCGCCAACCCGGCCCAGGCCGCCACCACCGGCGCCTTGCGCGGTGTCGGTTCCGGTCGGTGTCTCGATGTGCAGAACGCCAGCCAGGCCGACGGCGCGTCCCTGCAGATCTACGACTGCTCGGGCGGGGCCAACCAGCTGTGGACGTTGACGTCCGGCAACCAGCTGACCGTGTACGGCAACAAGTGCCTGGATGTTGCGGGCCACGGCACCACGAACGGTACCCGGGTGCAGATCTGGTCCTGCAGCGGCGCCGCGAACCAGCAGTGGCGGGTGAACGCCGACGGCACGGTGGTCGGGGTGGAGTCCGGGCTGTGCCTGGACGTTTCGGGCGCCGGCACGGCCAACGGCACGGCCGTGCAGATCTGGACGTGCAACGGCGGCGGTAACCAGAAGTGGACCGGCCTGTCCGGGTCGCCGACGCCGACGCCGACGGGCGGCACCTGTACCCTTCCGTCGACGTACCGGTGGTCCTCGACGGGTGCGCTGGCGCAGCCGGCGAACGGGTGGGCGTCGGTGAAGGACTTCACGAACGTGGTGTACAACGGCAAGCACGTGGTCTACGCGTCGAACGTGTCGGGATCGTCGTACGGCTCGATGATGTTCAGCCCGTTCACGAACTGGTCGGACATGGCGTCGGCCGGGCAGAGCGGGATGGGCCAGGCCGCGGTGGCGCCCACGCTGTTCTACTTCGCGCCCAAGAAGATCTGGGTGCTGGCGTACCAGTGGGGGCAGTGGCCGTTCATCTACCGCACGTCGAGCGACCCGACCAACCCCAACGGCTGGTCCGCGCCGCAGCCGCTGTTCACCGGCAGCATCCCCAACTCCGGCACCGGCCCGATCGACCAGACCCTGATCGCCGACGGCCAGAACATGTACCTGTTCTTCGCCGGCGACAACGGCAACATCTACCGCGCGAGCATGCCGATCGGGAACTTCCCCGGCAGCTTCGGCTCGTCCTACACCACCGTCATGAGCGACACGGTGAACAACCTGTTCGAGGCGCCGCAGGTCTACAAGGTCAAGGATCAGAGCCAGTACCTCATGATCGTTGAGGCGCAGGGTGCGAACGGGCGCTACTTCCGCTCCTTCACAGCCACCAGCCTCAGCGGTTCGTGGACCCCGCAGGCCGCCACCGAGAGCAACCCCTTCGCGGGCAAGGCCAACAGCGGCGCCACCTGGACCAACGACATCAGCCACGGCGACCTGGTCCGCAACAACCCCGACCAGACCATGACCATCGACCCCTGCAACCTGCAGTTCCTCTACCAGGGCAAGTCCCCCACCGCGACCGGCCCCTACGACCGACTGCCGTGGCGGCCGGGCGTCCTCACCCTGCAGCGCTGACCTGTCCGATCCGTGGGGATCGAGTGACGCACGCTGATCTGATGGAGCTCTCCCGATGACTCCCACCTGCGGTTTTCCAGGTGGGAGCCATCGGCCGCCTGAGCGCGTGCATTCTGTCCCGGGGCGCGCTGGCGTGCCGATGTCCCCAGGGGAACCGGGATTACGCCGCCCGCCGCCAGTGCGGGTTTCCACAACGACTCGTTGAACCGGGCGCCTACGGCGAAGGACGGGCCGGGGGTCGGACCCGTCCTTCGTCGTTCGGGCCGGGCTCAGGACTTCGGCAGGGTGTCCACGAAGTCGGTGCCGGCGCTGTAGAAGCCGTCCACCGTCTTCTGGACGTCCGTGTAGGAGACGGCCGCGGCGTCCTTGTAGTAGAACCAGTTGATCTTCAGGTTCCAGGTGCGCTGTCCGCCGAGGGACGGCAGCAGGTCGATGAACCAGTTGCTGAAGTGGACGTCCATCTTCTCGCGCGGAACGTACTTGCCGGTGCTGGTGAACAGCTCCTTGCCGTCCATGGAGTAGGTGGCCTTCCCGTCCACGGCGGTGACCATCATGATGTGCCAGCCCCCGAAGCGCTGCTTGTGCGGCTTGGTGACCCGGTCCGGCGGATCGGCCTTGAACCAGCTGGTGGTGTCGAGCTGCGGACCCGGCGTACCCCAACCGCCGTTCGGCATGTACTCGTAGTCGAGCTCGCTGTAGTTCGCCGAGTCGTCCGCGGGGGAGATCGGGAAGTAGGACTGGACGACGTGGTCGCCGTTCTTGCCGCCGGCCGGCTTGTCGCTGAGGTAGACCCGGGCGGCGAAGGTGCCGTTGAAGAGCTTGGTGCCGGTGCTCTGGATCTCGGCCTGCTTGGTGCCCTTCTGGGTGCCGTCGGTGGACGCCTGCAGTTGCAGGGTCCGGCTGCCCTGGGCGGTGGTGTCGGCGGGGAAGCTCGCGCCGGCGTCGGACCACGTGTCCTTGATCCCTGGGCCGCCCTCGCCGGTGCGGATCTCCCAGCCGTGGGCGGTGAGCGCGGGGTCGGTGGGACCGGTGTAGTGGAAGCTGTCGAACAGGGTTCCCGGCGGGCCGGTCGGGGTCGGCGAGGCGCTGGTCGCGGACCCGCCCTTCGCCGTGGCGGCGGCGCCGTCGCCGCCACCGGACGCCGGACCGCTCGAACAGGCGGTGAGCACGCACAGCAGGGTCGGGAGGGTGAGCACGCTCCACGCGCGGTGACGAGGGCTGCGGCGGGGCTGACTCACGCGGGCTCCTTGGGGCGTACCGATCACACGTGCGCACTGATCAGATGAGGGGGTCATCCTAACGGGACGCGCATGCTCCTCCGGCGCGCGCCCGTCCGGATCCGGAGGGACGGAGTCCGAGGCCATCGGTGCGTGTACGCCGGCATCCTTCCGGTCCGCGCCGACCGGCATCTCGATCCGATTACAACCCCCCGCCAGATCGGGCCAAACCAACCCATCGAACCCAATTCGATTCAGGCCGGTGCACTAACGTTCGCCGTACGCTCCCGCGGTCCACGTACTGAAAGGCGTCGCACGGTGCGCCCAGTCATCACCTCCATCGAGCGCGGATCGGCGCACCTGCCACAGCCCGACGTGCGCGAGCCGGGCTTCGAAGAGGCCGCTCCCGCACCGGTGTTCGTCGACCGGTCCGGTCTGCGCAGCCGCCCGCCCGGTCGCCCACACCCGTGATGTCGCCGTCACCCACCCCGTCGCACGCGCCGTCGACGCCCTCGGGCCGGTAGACCGAGCACCGCTGAACCGCCGCACCACCCATCTCCAGGAGCGTCAATGTCCCGCCACCAGCGCCGCCGGCAGTCCGTGCGGAGGCCGCGCCGACTGGCCGCGCCGCCGTTGCGCTTCTTCATGCCGCTGTCCCTGCTGGCGTGCCTGCTCCTGCTCATCGTCCTGCGCGGGCTGGCCACCAACGAGGTGTTCCACGACGCCCGGGTCGCCGACTCGGCCGACAAGACGACCGTGCCGACGGACCTGCTCAAGGGCGGCCCGATCATCGACGCCCGCGGCGACCGGAACGACCACCCGGTCAGCTACAGCATCCCGGACCGCACAGTCGTCCTGAGCTTCGACGACGGCCCCTCGGCGGAGTGGACCCCGAAGATCCTGGAGATCCTCGAGTCCCGCCACGTCCACGCGGACTTCTTCGTGACCGGCGCCATGACCGCCCGCAACCCGGACCTGATCCGGAAGATCGTGGCGGGCGGCCACGAGATCGGCCTGCACAGCTTCACCCACCCCGACCTGGCGTTCCAGTCGCACGCCCGGATCAGCTGGGAGATGGCCCAGACGCAGCTGGCACTGGCCGGCGTCGCCGGGGTGCACAGCTCGCTGTTCCGCCCGCCGTACTCCTCCAACTCGGCCGCGCTGGACGACTGGAGCTACCCGGTGATCAAGTACCTGGGCGCCCAGGGCTACGTCACCGCCTTCATCGACCACGACACCGACGACTGGAAGCGTCCGGGTGTGGACGCGATCGTCAAGGAGGCGGTGCCGGCCAAGCCCGGCGCGGGCGAGCTGATCCTGCTGCACGACGCCGGTGGCGACCGCTCCCAGACCGTCGAGGCGCTCGGCGTGCTCATCGACAAGCTGAAGGCCGACGGCTACCGCTTCGCCACCATCACCGAGGCACTCGGCGCCTCCAGTGCCACCACGCCGGTGCACGGCTTCCAGCTGTGGGCGGGCAGGGGCTACATCTGGGCCACCCAGCTGGGAGTGCGCACCCTGCCGGTGCTGATCGCGCTGCTGGCCGTGGTCGGCTTCCTGAACTTCGGCCGGTTCGCGCTGATGCTGGTCCTCGCTCCGATCCACGCCCGCCGCGCCAAGCGGCTGGACCTCTGGGGCGAGCCCGTCACCGAGCCGGTCACCGTGCTCGTCCCGGCCTACAACGAGCGCGAGTGCATCGCCAACACCCTCAACTCGCTGGCCGCCAGCGACTACCCGATCGAGGTCATCGTCATCGACGACGGCTCCTCGGACGACACCGCGGACATCGTCGAGGAGATGGACCTGCCGTTCGTCCGGCTGATCCGCAAGGTCAACGGCGGCAAGTCCAGCGCGCTCAACGTCGGCATCGCGGCCGCCTCGCACGACATCGTCGTGATGATGGACGGCGACACCGTCTTCGAGCCGTCCACCGTGCGCGAGCTGGTCCAGCCCTTCGGCGACCCGGGGATCGGCGCGGTCTCGGGCAACGCCAAGGTCGGCAACCGCGACACCCTGATCGGCGCCTGGCAGCACATCGAGTACGTCCTCGGCCACAACCTGGACCGCCGGATGTACGACATGCTCGGCATCATCCCGACCATCCCCGGCGCGGTCGGCGCCTTCCGCAAGGAGGCCCTGCAGGCGGTCGGGGGGATGAGCGACGACACCCTCGCCGAGGACACCGACATCACCATGGCGGTGCTCTGCGAAGGCTGGCGCGTCGTCTACGCCGAGCGCGCCCGCGCCTGGACGGAGGCCCCCGCCAGCCTCCAGCAGCTCTGGTCCCAGCGGTACCGCTGGAGCTACGGCTCGATGCAGGCGATGTGGAAGCACCGCCGCGCCGTCACCGCCCGCGGGCCGGCCGGTCGCTTCGGCCGCCTCGGGCTGCCGATCGTCGTGATGTTCGGTGTGGTCGCCCCGCTGCTGGCGCCGCTGGTCGACATCTTCCTGCTGTACGGCGTGTTCTTCGCGGACGCCCAGCTGACCCTCACCAGCTTCGGCGGCTTCCTGGCGATCCAGGCCGTGCTGTCCTGGTACGCCTTCAAGCTCGACCGCGAGAAGCCCTGGCACCTGATCAGCCTGCCGACCCAGCAGCTGGTCTACCGGCAGCTGATGTACATCGTCCTGCTGCAGTCCGCGATCACCGCGGTGACCGGTGGCCGACTGCGCTGGCAGAAGCTCCGGCGCACCGGCGAGGTCGCCGCACCGGTGGAGGCGTGACCGAGAGCACTTCCTTCGGGTGGTTGCGGCACTCCTGACGGCTCCCACCTGCGGGAGACGGTGTCGGCGTCGGTTCAGGAGACGGTGCCCGCCATCCCGCCCCCGCCGGCGGCGACGCCGCCGTGCGGCTTGGACAGGGAAAAGGGCGACGTGTCCGCCTCGCACACGGTTCCGGGCGGCGGGAGGGTGCCGTCGACGAGGTACCGGCTCTCGTGCGCCTGGATGCAGCTGGTGGGGTTGAACAGCACGGTGTGCCCGTACCCGTTGTTGGTGAGCAGGCGGGCGTTGGCCAGCTCCTTGGCCATGGCCTGCGCGTTCGTGTAGGGAGTGGAGGGGTCGTGGACGGTGTTCGCCGTGGGGTTGTTCCACGGGCCGCTGTACCGGTCGGCGGCCTGGGCCGGCCAGGTGGAACACGGCTCCGCGGCCCAGGTCCAGAAGCATCCGGCGTCGCCCGCACGGGCGGCGGCGGCCTCCTCCAGTTCGTGGTAGACGGCGGGGTCACGCGGATTGGGGCTGTCGCCGCAGAGGACGGCGCCCCCTTGTTCGTCACCCTGTACGGAGTCGGATTCGGGGCCGGCGGCGGGGGCGGCGGGGTGGACGGCTCCGGGGCGCGGCCCTCCCACAGCTCCTGGAGCCGGCCGGCGAGGTCGGCCCAGCCGGGGTTGGCGATGTAGAGGCTGTTCACCGCGTCGCCAACCGTGGCGGCATAGGTCCACGCGCCCACCGGCTGCGTCCGGAGCCGCTGCATCAGCTGGTCGAACTTGGCCCGGGTCGCCTCCGGGCCGCCGGCGGAGAAGGCGCAGTGCGCGGTGGTGGTGGACCCGCACAGGGTGAGGAACTCGTCCAGGGTCGCCGCGGCCGTCACGTCCGAACCCATCCGCAGGAAGGTCGGCAGCCGGGCGTCGTCCGAGCCGTGGTTCGTCCAGGCCTGCGGGTCGATGTTGCTGTCCAGGACCATGGCGCGAACCTCGTCGGGGTAGAGGTTCGCGTAGGTCGCCCCGAGGATCGTGCCGTAGGAGACCCCGAGGTTGAGCTGCGGCTCGCCCACCGCCTGGCGGAGCCGGTCGAGGTCGTGGGCGGTGTCGGCGGTCGACACGTGGCGCAGGAGCTCGGGGTCACGCCGCTCGCAGCCCTCGCCCAGCTCCTTGTACGCGGCGATCCAGCTCGCCCGCTCCTGCTCGCCCACCGGGAACCCTGCCGGTCTGGTCGCTGCCCGGGCGGCGGCCTCCTCAGGGCCGCCGAAGCAGTCGACCGCAGTGCTGTTGCCGACTCCGCGGGGGTCCCAGCTGACGATGTCGGACCGTTCCCGCACCTCCTGCGGGAGGTCCTCGTAGTTCTGGGGCACCTGCACCGTCCCGGGGCCACCGGGGCCGCCGGGGTTCACGAACAGGGTGCCGATGCGCCGCCCGGGGTCGGTCGCCACCCGCCGGACGACTGCCAGGCCGATGGTGCGACCACCGGGGTTGCCGTAGTCCAGCGGTACCTCGGCGGTGGCGCAGTCGAACGGGCTGTCGACTACGCAGGGACTCCAGTCGAGCTGGGGGACGGGAACCGACGGTGACGGCATACCGTCGGCCCCGGCGAGCTCAGGCACCGTCACCGCCGTCGAGCAGATCACCGCTGCGGCGAGAGCCGCCGCACGGCGCCGGCGGCCCGCTGCGAATCCGCGTATCGACATGCTCCGTCTTCCTCTTCACCGTTGAGGGTCCGGTGCAGCCGATTCCGTGCGCACCGATACGTCCGTGTGCACAACGACACGGTGTCCCGGCGACGGGCGCGAGCCGATCGAGACCGAAGGAGGCCGCGACAGGCTGTGACGACCCTCGTGTCCCTCGGAGAGGCCTCAGACCTCGGAGCGCCACAGCAGGCAAGCTGTCCACGATCCAGCCCTTCCGCGCCCGCGCCTCCTCCCCCAGCGGGCCGGCGACCAGGATCTCGTCGGGCGTGCAGAGGTACGCGCCGTAGAAGATCTCAGCAGCCGGCAGCGCACAACGCTGACGGTCGATCACCAGTGATCGCTGGTCAGCGAGGCAGGTCGGCACAGGGTTGCCGGTCACATCGGGGACGTGTCACTCCTCGTACTACTGGCGCACAGTGATCTGAGCCGGCGGCGGCCGCTGTACACCCCCTGCTGCCCGCCGGGTCGGACAATCCGAAAATCCGTCCACCGCCGGGGCGGGCTGCCGTAACTTGGCCGCCCGTGACTGCAACCGTCCCGAGCCGAAGACTGCTGCCCGCAGCCGGCCTCCTCGCCCTCGCCCTGTTCGGTACCGCATGCGACCCGGCGGACACCACCACCGGCACCGCCGCTCCCCCGCCCGCCGCGGCCTCGGCGGCGCCGACCGCGCCGGCCTCCTCCGAGGCCCCGTCGCCCGCCGGATCCCCGGCCGCGTCCCCGAGCGAATCGCCGACACCGAGCCCCGCCCCGAGCACCGCCCCGCCCACCGCCGCGGCACCCGCGCCCGCGCGCACCGCCGCGCCCGCCCCGGTCCGGACGACCGCGCCGGCCCGGACGACCGCCGCCCCCCAGCCTGCGCCCACCACCGCGGCCGCGCACCACTGCGCCCACCACACCACCGGCGCCTGCGGCTGGGACCTCGGCGTGAGCCCGGCGTCGAGCGGCGAGACGGCCGAGTGCAACGACGGGACGGCGTCCTTCTCCGCGACCTTCTCCGGCACCTGCTCGCACCACGGCGGCGTCCGCTACTGGTTCAAGTGACCCGCGCGGCCGGCTGACCGCCGGCGACCACCTCGGCGGTCAGCGCCGCGGCCTCCGCCAGGGCGGCGGCCCCGGCCCGGAACAGCCCGTGTGCCCGCTCGGCGAAGCGCTCGGGCGCCCCGGGCAGCCGCCCGGCCGCGTCCACCGCGCCCTTCTCGTTGACCAGCCACCGCCCGGCCCGGCCGTGCAGGGCGTGTGCCAGCAGCCCGACCACCCGGAACAGGCAGCCGTGCAGGTAGGCGATGTCGTGCGGGGCCTTGGCGGCGTTGGCCAGGGTGAACGGCGCCTCCCAGCGGGCCGCCGCCACCAGCGCCGCGCCGAGCGC
This sequence comes from Kitasatospora sp. NPDC085879, assembly GCF_040686255.1. Taxonomy (NCBI): domain Bacteria; kingdom Bacillati; phylum Actinomycetota; class Actinomycetes; order Kitasatosporales; family Streptomycetaceae; genus Kitasatospora; species Kitasatospora sp. NPDC085879. The sequence continues at coordinate 8,668 of NZ_JBFBJZ010000010.1, forward strand.
CGGCGGGTACGGGGCGAGTTCGGCCCGGAGCCGGGTCAGCTCGCCGGTCGGGTCGGCCAGCACCCGGCCCAGTGCCAGCTCGCCCGGGTAGGCGTGGGAGGCGAAGCCGAGCGGGTGCCCGGGCTGGACACCGGTCTCGTAGCGGCCGGCCCGGGCCTCGGCCGCGTGGTGGCGCACCCGGTCGATGTCCCGGTAGATCCAGTCGACCCGGGCGCCGCCGATCAGCAGCCAGGCGCCGCCGTCCACCCACGGCCCCCAGCCGCCGGGTTCGGTGACCTCCACCGGGCCGTCAGCCGTCCGCGCGGCCAACTCCCGCAGTGCGCCGGTGTCCGGCGTGCCGCGGTAGTAGAGGCCGAGGTCGGTGTCGGAGTCGGGGCGGTGCGTGCCGCGGGCCCGGCTGCCGCCCAGGCAGACGCCCACGATCCCGTCCACGGCGGCCAGTTGGGCCGCGAGCTCGCGGATCGGTGGCTCGGCGGGCAGGTCGTCGTTCGGGTCCACCCGCCGATGGTCCACCACCTCGCGGTCAGCCGTCGAGCGGCTTTCCCATGCAGACGCTCTGCTCGGAGTGCTTGTAGTAGCCGAACTTGGTGATCGGCAGGTAGCCCTCCGAGGCGTACAGTGCGATCGCCTCGGGCTGCTCGGTGCCGGTCTCCAGGACGAGTCGGGTGCGGCCGGCCTCGCGCGCGGTCGCCTCGAGGTGGCGCAGCAGGGCGCGGGCGAGGCCTCGGCCGCGGGCCCGCTCGACCACGTACATCCGCTTGAGTTCGGCGTCGCCGTCGCGGAGCCCGTCGGCGTCGGACTCCTTGGCGCGCCAGCCGCCGCAGGCGACCGGGTCGCCGTCGAGGTAGCCGACCACGAACAGGCCGTAGGGCGCGTCGAAGTGGTCCTCGTGCATCGCCGTCTGGTCGATGTCCCCGTAGCGGCGGACGTACTCCTGCTGCACCTCTGCGGCGAGTTTGGCCGCGTCCGGGTGTCCGTAGCCGGTGGTGCGCAGCTCCATGTCCGAGGTCTTCGAGGTGTTCGCCATGGTCACCCAGCCTACGGGGGGCGGTCAGCGGCTCTCGAACCGGGCGACCAGTGCGTCCTTGCCGAACATCCGGGCGGTGTCCAGGGCGGAGGGCGTGCCGGCGGTCGGGTCGGCGCCGCCGTCCAGCAGGGCGGTGACCACCTCGTCGTGCCCCTTGAACACGGCGCCGGCGAGCGGGGTCTGGCCGCGGTCGTTGGCCCGGTCGGCCTCGGCGCCGTGCTTCAGCAGGGCCTGCACCGCGGCGGCGTGCCCGTGGTAGGCGGCGAGCATCAGCAGGCTGTCGCCGCGCTCGTTGGTGAGCTCGGCGGGGGCGCCGGCCTCCAGGTAGGCGGCGAGCAGGTCGGCGTCGCCGGCGCGGGCGGCGTCGAAGAGCTTGCCGGCCACCGCCACGACCTCGGCGTCGGGGGTCTGCGGGGTGTCGTCGGTCATGAGCGGCCCTTCCTGACTGCGCTGCCGGGCGCACCTCGGGTGCGCGAATAACGGTACGCACCGTAGCGGACCGGGGCCGCGGCCCGTCCCGGTCCCGGGGTCACGCATCCGTTCGAGCGAATTTACCGGTTCCGCCGAGGGCGATCACCGCGTGGGGGGACGCCTTGGAGCGCACGGCCGGGGCTCGGTACGCATACCTCCGATGCACCGGACGGGAGCAGATCCATCCGTTTGCCACGTTCCATCATCTATTACTTTTTGTCACGATTAAGACACTTTCGGTAACGCTGTCCCCACCCCCCTCACGAGGAGCTGACCACGTGATCCTCTCCATTTCCGGCATCGTCCTCTTCGGCACCATCGCCTTCCTCTTCTTCCGCCGGGACGGGCTCAAGGTCTCGCACGCCCTGGTGTGCGCGCTGTTCGGCTTCTACGTCGCGGGCTCCTCGATCGCCCCGAGCATCACCGCCGGCGGCGCGACACTGGCCAGCCTCATCGGCGGCATCAAGTTCTGACTTCCACGGTTCGGCCGCGGCCCGGGAGCGGACCCCACCGCCCCGGGCCCGGCCTCTTCCCACCCCTGTCCCACCGCTCGGGGAGCCCGCCATGTCCCTCACCCGCCATCTCAGCCGCGGACGTGACCTCGCCCGCACCGCAGGCGACCACGCCGCCGACATGTTCGCGCCGCTCACGCTCATCGGCCGCGGGCTGCGCCACCACCTCGAATGGACGAAGAGCCGCTGGGCCGCGACCCCGAAGGAACGGCGCGGTCCCACGCTGTTCCTGACCGCCGCCCTGGCGCTCGGCGTCTTCCTGCTGCCGCACGGCCTGCTGTTCACCCTGGTCGCCCTGATGGCGAGCGCCGCCTGGACCGGCCGGCGGCCCAAGGCCGCACCGGACCCCGAGCCGGACGCCGGCGACCTCAAGCTCGCCGCGCTGTACGCCGCCCTCACGCCGTACCTCGCCGGGCCGGACGACATGAGCCCGCTCTACACCCTCGACGGGCAGTACAAGAACGCCTTCAGCGGCTGGGAGTTCGACTCCGACGGCCGGCTCGCCGCCCTGGAGATCGCCTACCCGGCGTACTTCACCGACACCGAGCCGGCCGCCCGGGCCCGGATCGAGCAGGTCGTCCAGGGCAAGGCGGGCCGGGCCCGCGAGTACCGCTTCGACTGGGACGAGGAGTCGAACCGGCTGCGGGTCACCGCGCTCGCCCCGCTGGCCACCGACATCTGCGCGCAGCGCTTCGTCACCGCGCCCGGCGAGATCGTGCTGGGCTTCACCGACGCGCTCGGCAGCAGCCGCACCATCCCGGTCAACCAGGCGGGCACGATCGCCCAGCAGCCGCCGGTCGTCTGGCGGGTCGGCCCGCGCACCGCCGAGCCGCACCTGCTGGTCCTGGGGTCCTCCGGGTCCGGCACCACCACCCTGCTGCGCTCGGTCGCGCTGCAGGCGCTGCCGCACGGCGACCTGGTGGTGATCGACGGCGCCGGCACCGGCGAGCACGCCTGCCTGGTGAACCGGCCCGGCGTGCACACCGTGGAGACCAGCCTGCACGGCGCGGTCGCCGCGCTGGAGTGGGCGGCCAAGGAGACGGAACGGCGGCTCGGGCTGCTGAACGCGGCCCGGCACAGCGGGGTCGCCGCCCCCGAGGAGGCCACCCGGCCGCTGTGGCTGCTGCTCGACCACCCCACCGAGCTCAGCGAGCTGGCCCAGGCCGAGGAGCGTCCCGACCCGCAGGACCTGCTGGAGATCCCGCTCCGGCACGGCCGGGCCGCCCGGGTCACCGTGGTGATCGCGGAGAACGTGGAGGCGATGGACCGGCTCCGCCCGACCGTCCGGGCCGCCACCCGCACCAAGGTGCTGCTCGGCCCCGTCACCCCGCACCTCGGCCGGGCCGCGCTCGGCGCCGCGCTCGACATCACCCCCGCCGCGCACACCCCGGCCGGCCGCGGCTACGCCCGGGTGGGCGGCGCCGCCCCCGTCCGGCTGCAGGTGCCGGCCACCGTGGACCCGCTGGACGAGGACGCCCCCGCCCAGCTCCGGGACGCGGTGATCGCCCTGCTGCCGCACCGCGACACCCGGACGGAGGCCCCGGCGCCGGCCGCGGCGACCGACCGGGCGGAGGAGCTCGGCGTGGAGCTCGGGAATGACGCCGGGACGGTCCGGCCGCGCCCGGTCTGGTGAGCCGTCCGCGGGCCCGGCGGCGGCCGGTCCCGCGGACCGCCGGGCGTCCGTTCGTGGAGCCCCCGGTGGGTCGTCCGGGTGATCGCTGTGTGCGCCAGGAGTGGTACGCAGGGTGACATCCCCAATCAGATGTGACAAATCGGGCGCTGATGGGTACAAACGTGGGCGGCACGACAGGCGACGCATGTCCCCGGACGGGAATCTTCGTCGACGGCCGAGCGTTGACCGAACGACGAAGACAGCGACCACTAGTCCTGTGGGCCATAAGCCCGGGAGGCACGATTCATGAGCGAGCGAGCTCTCCGCGGCACGCGACTCGGGGCCACTAGCTACGAGACCGACCGTGGTATCGATCTGGCTCCCCGCCAGACCGTCGAGTATGCATGTCAGAACGGACACCGCTTCGAGGTTCCCTTCTCCGTGGAGGCGGAGATCCCCTCGGTGTGGGAGTGCCGTTTCTGCGGCCAGGAGGCCGTGCTCCTCGACGGCGAGGAGCCGGAGGAGAAGAAGACCAAGCCGACGCGCACCCATTGGGACATGCTGATGGAGCGTCGGACGCGCGAGGAGCTGGAGGAGGTGCTGGCCGAACGGCTGGCCGTGCTCCGGTCAGGTGGCATGAACCTCGCGGTGCACCCGCGCGACAGCCGCAAGAGCGCGTGAGGTCCTCCCCCGGCGCTGCTGGGGGGCGGCACCGACAACCGCGAAGGGCCCGGACGATCCGTCCGGGCCCTTCGGCATGCCCGCGCACCGACGGCGGCCGGCACGCCGACGCCCCCGGGCGGGCGGCCCGGGGGCGTCGGGGAAGGCTGTGCGGATCAGTCGGTGATCGGCGGGCGGTACTCGGTGTCCGGACGCGGACCGGCGCCCGGCTCCACCACCTCGCCCTGGATCACCGTGCCGCCGGGGCGGTGGATGCGCAGCTGCTCCTGCAGCCGCATCGCGTCGGCGAAGCGGTCCTCACCGAGCGGCGCCGTCGAGTTCAGCACACCGCGGGCCGCCCGGCGGGCACCGGCCCGCCACAGCGCCCGGGTGGGCGGGAAGAGCAGCGTCAGCGCCAGCACGTCCGACAGGAAGCCGGGCACGATCAGCAGCACGCCCGCCAGGACGGTGAGGGTCGTCGCGGTCTGTGCCTGGCGCGGCTTCGGGTCGCGGCTCTGCTCGACGGCCGCGGAGAAGGCCTTGAGGCCCGCCCGCTTGATCAGCCAGCCGCCGATGAACACGCCGGCCAGCAGCAGCACCAGCACGCTGAACCAGCCGGCCACCGAGGCGACCACCGTCAGCAGCCAGATCTCCAGGACCAGCCAGCCGGCGACCAGCAGGGGCAGCACCCGGCGCAGCGTGCTGCGGCGTGCGGGCCGGACCGGGGAGGCTTGCTCGGACACGTACGAATCCACTCCGTCGCGGTGCTCTCCCACCGGCCGGACGCTCCGGCCGTGACTACGGCACCACCCGGTTCAACGGTTCCGCGTCCTCGGGTGTTCCGCCCGAGCGGCGCCGGCGGACCGCACCGGCCGCGACGACACCGCAGGCCAGCAGGCCCGCGACGGCCATCACCCACTCCGGCGCGGCGCCCACCCGGTCGGCCACCGTGCGGGAGTCGCGCAGCGGGACGGTGGCGTTCAGCACCGCGGGGGTGAGCTCCTGGGTGCGGGAGACCACGGAGCCGTCCGGGGCGATGACCGCGCTGATGCCGCTGGTGGCGGCGATCAGGACGGCCCGGCCGTGTTCCACGGCGCGCAGCCGGCTCATGGCGAGCTGCTGCTCGGTCTGGCCCTTGCGGTTGTAGGTGGCGTTGTTGGTCTGCACGACGATGACCCGGCCGCCGTCGGTGACGGTGTCGCGGACGATCTCGTCGTAGGCCACCTCGAAGCAGATGACGTCGCCGATCCGGGCCGGGCCCAGCTGCATCACGCCGTTGTGGTCACCCGGGTAGAAGTCGCGGGCGACCCGCTGCAGGCGCTCGATCACCTTGGACAGCTCCGCGCGGAACGGCACGTACTCGCCGAACGGCACCGGGTGCTGCTTGGTGTACGAGGCGCCGGGGCCGGTCACCGGGCTCCAGACGATGCCCTCGTTCTGGACGTGCTGCGCGTCCGGGCCGTCGACCAGGGCGCCGACCAGGGTGGGCACGCCGACCGCCCGGACGGCCTGGTCGATCCGCTGGTAGGCGGCCGGCTCGGAGAACGGGTCGAGGTCGGAGGCGTTCTCCGGCCAGATGACGATGTCCGGCTTGGGGGCGCGGCCGGCGGCGATGTCCGCGGCGAGCTTCTCGGTCTCGCTCGCGTGGTTGTCGAGGACCTGCATGGGGCGGCCCAGGAAGTCCATGCCGGGGCGCGGCACGTTGCCCTGGACCAGGGCCACCTTGACGGTGTCCGCGCCCGCGGTCGGCACCGGGACGACCAGGCCGGCCAGCAGCGCGGCCACCGCGCCGAGGCCCGCCAGCGCGGCGGCCTTCGGCGAGCGCCGGGGGCCGCGGCGCAGCCGCAGCACGGCCCAGGCCAGCAGGGTGCCGCAGAGCGCCACGGCGAAGGTCACCAGCGGGGCGCCGCCGAGCGCCGCCAGCGGGGTGAAGGGGCTGGCGGTGTTGGCGAAGGCGAGCCGGCCCCACGGGAAGCCGCCGAGCGGCAGCCGGTCCCGGGCCCACTCCTGGGTGACCCAGAGGCAGGCGCCCCAGAGCGGCCAGGTACGCAGCCGGGAGGTCGCCGCGAGGCCCGCGCCGAGCGCCGCCACGAACAGCGCCTCGATCACCGACAAGCCGACGGTGGCGTCCCAGCCGACCACCCGCAGCCAGGCGAGCAGGCCGAGGAAGAACGGCAGGGCGAAGGCGAAGCCCGTCCAGGCGCCCTGGCGGAGGGTGCGGCCTCGGGTCAGCAGCGACAGCGCCGCGACGCCGACGATCGACAGCGGCCACAGGTCGTACGGCGGGAACGCGGCGACCATGAGCAGGCCGGCGAGCACGGCCAGGCCCGTCCTCGGCAGGCCCGCGCGGATGCGGGCGAGCCGCCCGGGGCGATCGGCCCGCTCGGGCCGCGGGCGCGCGGCGGTGTCCGCCTCGTCCGCCACCGGCCGCTCCTGTTCCACCGGCAGTGCCACCTGTGCACCATCCCTCTGGCTGTACCGCCTGGTCCGTCGGTCCGCCCTGGTGGGGGGCCGTCCGAAGACGGTACCCCGGATCAGTGTGCCTCCGGATGGTCGGGGGGTGCGGGACGGGACCCGCCCGGACGGTCAGGAGGCCGGGGCGGGGGCGGGGTTCGGCACCGGTCGGACCGGGGCGGTGGCACGGCGCTGGCCGGGCAGCCGCAGCGGCGGCGGCGCCGCGGAGTCGGTCGGCGGGCGGAGCAGCAGCAGGGCCGCGCCGGTGAGGGCGATCGCCACCAGGCCGTCCAGCCAGTAGTGGTTGGCGGTGCCGACCACGACCAGGAAGGTCACCGCCGGGTGCAGCAGCCACAGCCAGCGCCGGCGGGAGCGGGTGGCCGCGATCAGGCCGACCGCGACCGTCAGCGCCCAGCCGACGTGCAGCGACGGCATCGCGGCGAACTGGTTGGAGAGACTGTCCGTGGCCGGGTCCCCGTACACCGCCGGCCCGTAGACCCGGGCCGTGTCGACGAGCCCGGTCGCCTCCAGCATCCGCGGCGGGGCCAGCGGCAGCAGCAGGTGCAGTGCCAGGCCGGCGCCGGTGAGGACGGTGAGCACCCGGCGTATCCACACGTAGTGGCCGGGGCGGCGCCAGTACGTCCAGAGCAGGAAGAGCACCGTCGCCGGGAAGTGCACCGTCGCGTAGAAGGCGTTCGCGGCGTGCACCAGCAGGTCGCTGTGGAGCAGCACGTGCTGGACGTCCGCCTCGCCCGGCAGGTGAAGGGTGCGCTCCAGGCTCCACACGTCGGCCGCGTTGCGGAACGCCCGCGGCACGTGGCCCTCCGCGGCGACCCGGCCCAGGCGGTAGACGGTGTACAGCGCGGCGATGAGGAGCAGCTCACGAACCGGGTGGGGGCGAACGGGGTGCGGGCGGACTGTCTGCGGCCGGGAGGCGGATGGCGGCGGGTCTGCGGGTGGCATGTCCGTCCTGGGGGGGAGGGAGTGGCTGTGGGGGGTGGGGTCAGAGGCCGAGGGCGGGGAGGACCACCGCGTCGACGTAGCGGGCGAGGTACTCCGGGTCCGCCTCGACGCCCTCCAGCAGCGGACGGGCGGCGAGCGCGCCGAGCACCATGTGCGGGACGAACGGCGCGGCAGGGCAGTCCGGGGCGAGTTCGCCGCGGTCGACGCCGCGGCCGAGCATCGCGGCGAGGGCCGCCGTCTCCGGCTCGACGACCAGCGTGCGGAAGGCGCGGAGCAGGTCCGGGTCCTTGTGCATCGCCTGGCCGAGGGCGCGCATCAGTGCGGCGTCCCGGAGGGAGGTCGCGCAGCGCAGGCGGAGGAGTTCGCGGAGGTCGCCGCGGAGGGTGCCGGTGTCGACGTCGGCGGCGGTGATCGGACGGCAACTGCGGAGGGCCGCCGCCACCAGCTCGGGTTTGCCGTTCCACTGGCGGTAGAGGGTGGCCTTGCTGGAGCGCGTGCGGGCGGCGATCGCGTCCATGGTCAGCGCGTCGTACCCCACCTCGCGGAGCAGCTCGATCACGGCCTCGTACAGCTCGCGCTCGCGCTCCTCGGAGAGACGGCTGCGGCGCACCTTCGGCTCGGCGTCCGGCGTCATGGCGACCTCCCGGCGAACGGCAAGGAACGAAACGGTTTCGTACTCACCCTACGCCTGCGGACGGACCGGGCTTACTTGGGGGACCGGGCGAAGAACAAAGGCGCGTGGGGGCACCTGATGTGGCTTCGCCTTGTTCGGAGGGCCGGCGCCTGTCCGGATTTCGCACCGCACCACGCGCAGCTGGCGTCGCTGCGCGTGGTGCGGTCGCTCAGGCCCGGTGGACGGTGCGGCCTCGGACGACGGTGCGGAGGCAGGTGGGGAGGGGGTGGCCGGGGGTGAGGTCGGGGAGGCCGGGGGTGCCGGAGCGGGGGTCGGTGGACCAGCCGGCGACGCGGGAGTCGGGGGCCTGGACGACCAGGTCGTCGACGTCCCAGACGGCGTAGCTGGCGACGGCGCCGGGTACCAGGACGCCGTCGGAGTCCCGGCCGAGGGCCCGCCAGCCGCCGCGGGTGTGGGCGGTGAACGCGGCCCGGACGGAGATCCGGTGCTCCGGGGTGCGGTGGAAGGCGGCGGCGCGGACGGTGCCCCACGGGTCGAGCGGGGTGACCGGGGCGTCCGAGCCGAAGGCGAGCGGGACGCCGGCCCGGAGCAGGGCCGCGAAGGGGTTGAGGGCCGCGGCCCGTTCCGCGCCGAGCCGCTGGACGTACATGCCCTCGGGCCCGCCCCAGGCGGCGTCGAACGCGGGCTGGACGGAGGCGGTGAGACCGAGTTCGGCGAAGGCCGCGATGGACTTGTCGTCGAGGTGCTCGGCGTGTTCGACGCGGTGCCGCAGGGCGCGGACGCGGTCGAGGCCGACCCGGTCGGCGGCGGCGCGGACGCCCTGGACGACGGCGTCGACCGCGGCGTCGCCGATGGCGTGGAAGCCGGCCTGGAGCCCGGCCGCGGTGCAGGCGGCGACGTGGTCGGCGATCTGCTCGGCCGTCAGGTAGGCGGTGCCGGTGACGGGGGCGTCGGGGGTGCCGGCGTCGCGGTAGGGGGCGTGCAGGCACGCGGTGCGGGAGCCGAGCGCGCCGTCGGCGAAGAGGTCGCCGCCGGCGCCGACCGCGCCGAGCCGGCGGGCGGTGTCGATGCCGCCGAGTTCGCCCCAGTAGCCGAAGACCTCGGGTCCTTCGCCCTCCGCGGCGAGGGCGAGGAGTTCGACGAGGTCGTCCTCGGAGGAGATGTCCGGGCCGGCGCACTCGTGCAGTGCGCCGATGCCGAGGGCGGCGGCCCGGGCGAGGGTGGCCCGCTGGGCGGTGCGGCGCTGAGCGGCGGTCAGGTGGGCGAGGGCGGTGCGGCGCACGGCGTGGTGGGCGTCGCGGCTGAGCGGGCCGTCGGGGTCGAAGCCGGGGAGGTCGGCGAGGCCGGCGGCGAGGGCGCGCAGGGCGGTGGAGGCGAGCGCCGAGTGCACGTCGGTGCGGGAGAGGTAGGCGGGGGCGCCGGCGGTGGCGGCGTCGAGTTCGGCGAGCGTCGGCGGGCGGCCCTCGGGCCAGCCGCTCTCGTCCCAGCCGTGGCCGATGAGGACGCCGTCGGTGGTGCGGGCGGCCGCGGCGATGCGGTCGAGGGCCTCGGCGAGGGTGGGGCAGCCGGTGAGGTCGAGGCCGGTCAGGGCGAGGCCGGTGGAGGTGGCGTGCACGTGGGCGTCGACGAAGGCCGGGGTGACCAGGGCGCCGTGGAGCTCCACCACCTCGTCGGCGGTGTCGGCGTACGCCTCGGCGGCTCCGTCGCTGCCGACCCAGGCGATGTGTTCGCCCTCGACCAGCATGGCGGTCGCGAAGGGGTCGGCGGGGCTGTAGACGTTGCCGCCGCGCAGCAGCACGGTGCGGTTGGTGCGTTCGGTCATGGGCCCAGTCTGCACCCCGGGGGCGCCCCGTCAGAGCTTCGGGGGTCGCGCCTCGTACGGGGTGGAGAGGACGACGGTGGTGCGGGTGGAGACGCCGGCGGCGGAGCGGATGCGGGCGAGCAGGTCCTCGAGGTCGCCGGGGGCGCCGACGCGGACCTTGAGGATGTAGTTCTCGTCGCCGGCGACACTGTGGCAGGCCTCGATCTCCGGGAGGCCGACGAGCCGCTCGGGGGTGTCGTCGGGCGCGCTCGGGTCGAAGGGCTTGACCGAGATGAAGGCGGTGAGCGCCAGGTCGACGGCCTCGGGGTTGACGATCGCGGTGTAGCCGCGGATCACCCCGCGCTGTTCGAGGCGGCGCACCCGCTGGTGCACGGCCGAGGTGGACAGGCCGGTGGCCTTGCCCAGGTCGGTGTAGCTCATCCGGCCGTCCTGCAGGAGCAGCTGGACGATGCGCTGGTCGAGATCCTCCACAACGCGCAAACCTACTCGATGGTGCGGGGCCGCGTCGCCACCGCGTCGGAACGCCGTCCGCGGCCACGCACCCCGGGGCCGGAGCGGCGTCCGGGGGCGCACGGGGGGCGGGCCCGGCGGCACATGCCGCGGGAATGTGGCGAAGGCCACAGTGCGTGCATCACCGTGCGCCGCCGTGCAGGGTTATGACCCCCCGTCGACGGGAAATGCTGGTGGTGGCCGGGTCCGACGAAGGCCCGGCCCGATCCGAGGGGGATCACATGCCTGCTACTGACCAGCGTCCGCGCAGCGAGGACGAGGAACGCACCGCGTTCGAGTACACCCTGGGGGTGGACCCGGGCGAGGCCGACACGTGGGAGATCGTCCGGGTGCATTGCCCGGCCTGCGACCGCCCGATCGCCCTGATCGGCGACGAGGAGCGGCTCCCGCAGCACGCCGTGCTGCCCACCGCCTGGCACCCCTTCTCCGCGGCGCTCTGCCCGGGCACCGGCGCGCCGACCGACGAGCTCGCCGAGTGCGAGGAGCCGGCGGAGGACGCGGGCGCCGGCCTGGCCGCGCTGCTCTCCCTGCCCTCCGAACTCGACTGGCGCACCCAGCCGTTCTCGCACGCCGGCGCTCCCGGCGACGGCCCCGTGCGGATCCCCGCGCAGCGTTCCCGCTCCGGCCGGCGCTGACCACCCGGCGGACGTGACCCCGGCGCCGGGGCGGTACTGCCCGGCGCACTCCCCCCGGCGGGGTGCCGCCCGACCGCCGGCCGCCCCCGCGGCCCCGGCCGTCCAAGCCCGTGCGGCACCGCCGTCTCCCCGCACGCACACGCCGCTCGGCGGGTCCCCCGTGCCCGCCGAGTGCGGCTCCGACGTGCCCGGACACCGACGCGCGACGCCCACCGCTCCGGACGGGGCACGGTCCGGCCGCGCCGCGGACCGGCGGGTGATCCACGGGTCGGCCGGGTTGACGGCGCCGCGCCGGGCTGCCGCCCGCAGGAGGGCCGCGCCCGGGCGACAGCGCGCGTGCCCGCTCCCGAGGTGCTCCGTTCCCGGTGGTGCGCCGCCGTAGGCTGGCGGCATGACGGAACTCGGTGATCTCGCGATCCGGCTGGCGGCGCTGCCGCCGTCCCTGGGCCCGGTCCGGCTGGTCGCGGTCGACGGGCACGCGGGCTCGGGCAAGACCGGCTTCGCGGACAAGCTGGCGGCGGAGCTCGGCGGGGCGCCCGTGGTGCACCTGGACGACCTGGCCACGCACGAGGAGCCCTTCGGCTGGACGGGGCGGCTGCACGACCAGGTGCTGGCGCCGTTCGCGCGCGGTGAGGACGCCTCGTACCAGGTCTACGACTGGGCGCGGCACCGGTTCGGGACGGAGCGCACGGTGCCGGCCGCCCCGGTGGTACTGGTCGAGGGGGTCGGCGCCGGGCGGCGCGCGGTGCGCCCGGTCCTCGCCCAGCTGTTGTGGATGGAGCTTGACGCCGCGTCCGCGAACGCCCGCGGGCTGCTGCGGGACGGCCCGGAACTGGCGGCGTTCTGGCAGAGCTGGATCCGTGCCGAGCGGGCGCACTTCGCCGCCGATCCGAGCCGGCCGCACGCCGACGTGGCGGTGGACGGGATCACCGGGAGGATCGTCCGGTGCACCCACGGTGAGCCCTCATCCCCCTATTGACCTGGGGTATCGCCAGGATTTAAGTTCATGGCGTCGCGAGATTGGTTGATCTCGCAACCTCTCGACACGGCATCTCCGGCTTGTTCCCCCGTGAGCCGGAGATGCCGTTCTGCGTCCGCGACCTCGTCGCCGGCCCCTCAACGCCCGCGCTGCCACGGATATTTGACCCGGCGCGGCACCCTTCCGGATCAGCTCCGCCCCGGTACGATTCCAGGCAGGCGCGTATGCGCCCCGGGGGCTGCGCGATCTGACGGATGGTCCGTCCGGCGATCCGTCGGCCGACCGGGCCTCGATGCACACTGCGGGGGGCGTGGGGTGACGGTGGACAGCGGCAACGGTTCGGGCGACACAGGACCGCACAGGCAGGCCGACCGGGCCTGGATGCGGGCGATGGACGCCTACGCGGCGGGCTCCTACGCCCGCGCCGAGGAGGAGTTCCGCGCGGCCGTCCGGCTCGATCCGGGCATGGCCGACGCCTGGCTGGGCCTGCACGCACTGCGCTGCGACACCTCGGGCGCGCTGCTCGCCATGCACCGCCACCGGGCCAGATTCGGCGAGCAGCGGCTGCGCCACCGGCGCCCGCTCAGCTCCTGGTACTGGCTCGGCTGGTGGGTGCAGCCGGTGCTGGAGGACACCCGCGACCTGGCCCTCGCACACGCCTCGCACTGGCTGGACGGCCGGCACCTCGCCGAGCTCGACCGCGCCCTGGCGGACTGCCCGCCGGTCGACGAGGACCCGTCGGTGCGCTTCCTGCACGCCTGCCGCTCCTACCTGGTCAAGGACTGGGAGCAGCTGATCCGGGACACCGACCGGCTGCTCGACGACCCGCTGCTCGGCATCGAGGCCGGCCTGTTCGGCGGCATGGCACGGGTCCGGCTCGACATGTGCGCGCAGGCGCAGGCCCCGCTGGCCGCCTCGCTGGCCCGCTGCCGCTCCGAGCAGCCGCAGCGCAAGGAGCTGCGCTACTGGCTGGCCCGGGCGTACGAGGGGGCGGGCCGCAGCGCCGCGGCGCTGCCGCTGTACCGGGCGGTGCACCGGGCGGACCCGGCGTTCATGGACACCGCCACGCGGCTCGCCGCGATCACCGCCGAGGACGGGGTGCTGGACGACCTGCTCGACCTGGCGGACGCGACGGAGGACTTCGACGGGCCGGACGGCCCCGACCTGCTGGACACCGTGGAGACGGCGCCGGAGGCGATCGCCCCGCTCGTCCTGCCGCCCGGCTTCGGGGAGCCCTCCGACCTCGCCGACACGCCCGGCTTCGACACGCTCGGCTTCGCCGGTCTCGCCGAGGCGATGGGGCGGGCGGAGCCCTCCGGTGCCGCGGCGCCGGCCGCCGCCGAGCCGGTGGCGGAGCGCTCGGGCGCCGCCGAGGCCGTGCCGGCCGCCGCCCCGCGGGCGCCCGGCGAGGCCGACACCGCGGGCGGGCCGGCCGCGGTGGGCGCCGCCGGGGTGAGCCTGCAGCAGGAGCTCGACGCGGCGCTCGCCGAGCTGGAGCGGATGGTCGGCCTGGACCCGGTGAAGCGCCAGGTCCGGGCGCTCTCGGCACAGCTGCGGATGTCCCGGCTGCGGGCCGAGCGGGGGCTGCCGGTGCAGCCGCCGAAACGACACTTCGTCTTCTCCGGGCCGTCCGGCACCGGCAAGACCACCGTCGCGCGGATCCTCGGCCAGGTCTTCCACGCCCTCGGCCTGCTCTCCGGCGACCACCTGGTGGAGGCCCAACGGGCCGATCTGGTCGGCGAGTTCCTCGGGCAGACGGCGGTCAAGGCGAACGACCTGATCGACTCCGCGCTGGACGGCGTGCTGTTCATCGACGAGGCGTACAGCCTCTCCAACTCCGGCTACAGCAAGGGCGACGCCTACGGCGACGAGGCCCTGCAGGTGCTGCTGAAACGGGCCGAGGACAACCGGGACCGGCTGGTGGTGATCCTGGCCGGCTACCCGGAGGGCATGAACCGGCTGCTGGCGGCCAACCCGGGTCTCAACTCGCGGTTCACCACCAGAGTGGACTTCCCGAGCTACCGCCCCGGCGAGCTGACCGAGATCGGCCGCAGCCTGGCCCTGACGGGCGGTGACGGCTGGGACGAGGACGCGGCGGAGGAACTCGCCTCGATCTGCGGCCACGTGGTCTCCGAGGGCTGGATAGACGAGCTCGGCAACGGCCGGTTCATCCGCACCCTCTACGAGAAGTCCTGCGCCTACCGCGATCTGCGGCTCAGCGCCCTCCGCGACCTCCCCAGCCGGGAGGACCTCGCCACCCTCCGCCTGCCGGACCTGCTCCAGGCGTACGGCGAACTCATCGACGGCCGCACCGGCTGAGCCTTTCCGGTGAGCGGCCCGGCCCCGGCGGCCCGGTCGCCGCCCCTCCCGTGCCCCGGGCTGGTACCAACAAGGGTGCCCGCGACGACCCGGCGCCCCGACCCGCACACCGTGGCGCTGCTCCTGATGACCGCCGTCACCGGCTTGGTCGAGGCCGCGAGCTTCCTGGGCCTCGGCCACGTCTACACCGCGGTGATGACCGGCAACATCCTCTTCCTGGGCTTCGGGCTGGGCGGCGCGCACGTGTCGGTGGTCGGCGCCGGGCTGGGCCTCGCCGCGTTCTCGCTGGGCGCGCTGCTCGGCCACCTGATCAACGACGGGCTGGTGCGGCGGCGCGGGGAGCTGTGGACACCGGTCGCGGTGGCCGGTGTGGGGATGCTGCTGGCGGTCGGTGCGGTGGCCGCGACCGGTGTGGAGAAGCAGCAGGACCTGCCCTCGGGCCGGGCGCTGGCGGTGCTCGCCGTGATGGCCCTGGCGATGGGTTGGCGGAACGCCATCGCGCTGCGGATCGCCGCCCCGGACCTGCCGACCACCGTGCTCACCCGCGGGCTGACCGGCCTGCTGCGGGTGCACGCCGAGATGGACTCGCGCGAGCGGCAGGCCGCCGCCGTGGTCGTGATGTGCGGCGGGGCGGCGCTCGGCGCCCTGCTGCTGCGGGCCGGCCCGGCGCTGCCACTGGCGGCCGCCGCGGCCGTGGAGCTCGCCTCCGCCGCGGTCTTCGCCGTCTACGGGGGACGGGAGAAGCACGCCGGCCCCGCGCGGTGAGCGCGGGGCCGGCGGTGCGGGGTGCGGCCGCTACAGGGCGGCGCTGCGGTGGTCCGGGTCGTGGACCTCGCCGACCAGTTCCTCCAGCAGGTCCTCCAGGGCGACCAGGCCGAGCTGGCGGCCGTCGGTGTCGACCACGGCGGCCAGGTGGGCGGCGGCCCGGCGCATGGCGCCGAGCGCGTCGTCCAGTGGCAGCTTGGCCCGCAGTTCCGGGATCGGGCGGCGCAGCCGGTCGGGCATCGGCGCGTCCGGGTCCTCCACGTCGAGGACGTCCTTGACGTGCAGGTAGCCGAGGACGGTGCCGCCGGCGTCGACCACCGGGAAGCGGGAGAAGCCGGTGCGGACGGCGAGCCGCTCGATCTCGCGGGCGGTGACGCCGAGCGGCACGGTGACCAGCTGGTCGGACGGCAGCAGCACCTCGGTGACCGGGCGCTCGCCGAGTTCCAGGGCGTCCTCCAGGCGTTCCTGGCGCTGCTCGTCGAGCAGGCCGGCGTCCGCGGAGTCGGCCAGCAGGTGCAGCAGTTGCTCGCTGTTGAACACCGACTCGACCTCGTCCTTGGCGTCGACCTTGAACAGCCGCAGGATGCCGTTGGCGAAGGCGTTGAGGAAGGCGATGAAGGGGCGGAGGATCCGGGCCAGGCGGTCGAGCGGCGGGCCGAGCCAGAGCGCGGCCTTCTCCGGGCCGGCGAGGGCGATGTTCTTGGGCACCATCTCGCCGACCACCATGTGCAGGAAGACCACGACGGCGAGCGAGACGGCGTAGCTGAGCAGGTGCATCATCGACTCGGGCACGCCGACCGCGTGGAACGGGTCGTGCAGCAGGTGGGCGATGGTCGGCTCGGCGAGGGCACCGAGGCCCAGCGAGCAGACGGTGATGCCGAGCTGGGCGGCGGCCAGCATCGCGGAGACGTTGGAGAGCGCGTGCAGCACGGTGCGGGCGCGCCGGTTGCCGGCCTCGGCGAGCGGTTCGATCTGGCTGCGGCGCACCGAGATGACGGCGAACTCGGCGCCGACGAAGAACGCGTTGCCGAGCAGCAGCAGGACGGCTGCGGCCAGTTGGAGCGCGGTCATCGGTTCTTCCCCCCGTCCGCGGCGGTGTCGTCGCCCGCGAGGCCGGGATCGGTCCGCCGGATGCGGACCCGGCCGGTGCGGTGGCGGTCGACGGCGAGCACGGTGAAGCGCCAGCCGGGCAGGTCGGCGGTGTCGCCGACGGCGGGCAGTTTGCCGAGCAGGTCGGCGAGCAGGCCGCCGAGGGTCTCGTAGGGGCCGTCGGGGGCCTGCAGGCCGATGCTCTCCAGCTGGCCGGTGCGGGTGAGGCCGTCGGCCTCCCAGACGGGCAGGCCGTTCTCCGGTGCCATCGGCCGCAGGTCGGGCACGTCCGCGGGGTCGTGCTCGTCCTGCACCTCGCCGACGATCTCCTCGACGATGTCCTCGACGGTGACGACGCCGGCGGTGCCGCCGTACTCGTCGACCACGACGGCCATCGGCTGCTGGCGGCGCAGCCGGTCGAGCAGTTGCTCGGCCGGCAGGGTCTCGGGGACGAGCAGCGGCGGGGCGGTGAGGTGGGCGACCCGGGTGTGTCCGCGGCGGTCCTCGGGGACGGCGAGCGCGTCCTTGAGGGTCACGGTGCCGGTGACCTCGTCCAGGTTGTGGACGTACACCGGGAAGCGGGACAGGCCGGTGGCGCGGACGAGGTTGACCACGTCGGCGGCGGTGGCGTCGTGGTGCAGGGCGACCACGTCGACCCGCGGGGTCATCACGGACTCGGCGGTGAGCCGGCCGAGGCCGAAGGTGCGGAGGAACAGGGTCGCGGACTGCTGGTCTATGGCGCCCGCGCGGGCCGAGTGCCGGGCCAGGGCGACGAGTTCGGCGGGGGTGCGAACGTGGCCCAGCTCCTCCTGCGGTTCGATGCCCAGCGCGCGGACCATGCGGTCGGCGGAGCCGTTCAGGAAGCTGATCAGCGGGCGGCAGGCGGCCGAGAAGGCGCGCTGCGGGCTGACGACGGCGTACGCGACCTGCAGCGGGCGGGAGATCGCCCAGTTCTTCGGGACGAGCTCGCCAATGACCATCTGCAGCACGGTGGCGCCGACCATGCCGACCACGACGGCGGTGAGGCGCGCGGCCGCGTCGGACAGGCCGATCGCGGTGAACACCGGGGAGAGGATCACGGAGACGGCCGGCTCGGCGAGCATGCCGACCACCAGGGAGGTGATGGTGATGCCGAGCTGGGCTCCGGAGAGCTGGAAGGAGAGGTGCCGCAGGGCCCTGGAGAGGCTCTGTGCGCGGGTGTCGCCGGCCTTGGCGGCGCGTTCGACGCTGCCGCGTTCCACGGTCACGAAGGCGAACTCGGCGGCCACGAAGAGGCCGTTCGCGAGGATGAGCAGAAAGGCCGCGAGCAGCAGCAGCCAGGCGGTGATCATCGGGCCGTCTGCCTTCCGGGGGGCTGAGGCAGCGCGGCGCAGGTACTACCGGACGGATCGTCCATGGATGGGGAGATTCACTCCTCAGGTCGGTTCGGGGGTGGCGGGCGCTTTTGCCCTGGCTTTACCAGCCTTCACCAGCGTAGACGATACCGAACGAGGGCAGGGATCTTGCCCCGTGGGGGTTCAGCGACGCGCCGTCCCGTGCTCGTCGACGAGGTCGCGCAGCGTGCGGGCGGCGGTGATCGCCTGCTCACGGCCGGCGGCGGGCTGGATGCCGACCGCGGCGAGCGAGGTGCCGTCGGCGAGGTCGAGGATCACCCAGGGGTCGCCGGCCCGCAGGTTGACCCGGACGATCTCCGCCCAGGCGAGTCGGCGGCTGCGGACGAAGTTGACCACCGTGACGCCGTCGGCGTCGGCGCTCACCTTGGGCCGGGCGAGCATCAGGCCGACGGCGGCGAAGGCCAGGCCGCTGGCCACCATCATGGCGCGGTCGTTGGTGTGCCAGTTCGCCGGGAGGATGAAGGCGAGGACGGTGAAGACGATCACCAGGACGACGCAGAGCGGCAGCAGCACGAAGCGGTTGCGGCGAGGCGCCCAGGTCACCGGCAGGACGGCGGCGGGGGTGGACAACGGGGTGGCTCCAGTACGCGGGGCGGGGGCCGGCCGGCCCCCGCCCTGAGTGGTTTCGGTCAGAGGCGGCAGGCGTGGATGTTGGTGACCAGGATGGCGCGGGCGCCGATCGCCCACAGGTCGTCCATGATCCGCTGGGCCTCCTTGCGGAGCACCATGGAACGGACGGCCACCCAGCCCTCGGTGTGCAGCGGCGAGACGGTCGGCGACTCCAGGCCGGGGGTGAGCGCGACGGCGTCGCCGACCTTCTCGGCGCGGATGTCGTAGTCCATCAGCACGTACCGGCGGGCCACCAGGACGCCCTGGAGGCGGCGCAGGAACTGCTCGACGCCCGCGTCCTCGACGGAGCCCTTGGGTCGGATCACCACCGAGTCGGAGATCAGGATCGGGTCGCCGAAGACCTCCAGGCCGGCGTTGCGCAGGCTGGTGCCGGTCTCGACGACGTCGGCGATCACGTCGGCGACACCGAGCTGGACGGCCGTCTCGACCGCGCCGTCCAGCTTGGTGACGGTGGCCTTCACCCCGCGCTCGGCGAGGTGCTGCTCCACCAGGCCGGTGTAGGAGGTGGCGATCCGCATGCCCTCCAGCCCCTGCACGTCCTGGACCTGGATGCCGACCGGGCGGGCGAAGCGGAAGGTGGAGCCGCCGAAGCCGAGGGCCAGCACCTCCTCGGCGTCCGCGCCGGAGTCGAGCAGCAGGTCACGGCCGGTGATGCCGACGTCGAGCCGGCCGGAGCCGACGTACACGGCGATGTCGCGCGGCCGCAGGAAGAAGAACTCGACCTGGTTCTCCGGGTCGACCAGCACGAGTTCCTTCGGGTCCTTGCGCTGGCGGTAGCCGGCCTCATGCAGCATCTCCGCCGCGGGACCCGAGAGAGAACCCTTGTTGGGAACGGCGATGCGGAGCATGGGAGATGAGTCCTTCACTGTGGGAGGGGTCACTGACACGGCTGCGGTCAGAGGTGGGCGTACACGTCGTCGAGCGTCAGCCCGCGGGCGATCATCATCACCTGAAGGTGGTAGAGGAGCTGCGAGATCTCCTCGGCCGTCTGCTCGTCCGACTGGAACTCGGCGGCCATCCACACCTCGGCGGCCTCCTCGACGACCTTCTTGCCGATCGCATGGACGCCCTGCTGGACGAGCTGCGCGGTGCGGGAGGACGAGGGGTCGCCGTTGGCGGCCTTCTGCTGGAGCTCGGCGAAGAGCTCCTCGAATGTCTTCGAAGCCATGATGACCTCACCATACGGGGTGCGGGCTGACCGACGGTAAACAGTTCCGGACCGTGGACAGTCCGGTGGGACAATCACTGCCCCTCCCCCGTCCTACCGCCAGGGCTCGCTGACGCCGCGCAGCGCCACGGCGGTGGCGACGGCCGCGGTGACCGCCTCGTGGCCCTTGTCCTCGGCGGACTCGGGCAGGCCGGCACGGTCCAGCGCCTGCTGCTCGTTGTCGCAGGTGAGCACACCGAAGCCGACCGGCACGCCGGTGTCCACGGCGACCTGGGTGAGGCCCGAGGTCGCGGCCTGGCACACGTAGTCGAAGTGCGGGGTGCCGCCGCGGATGACCACGCCGAGGGCGACGACGGCGTCGTAGCCGCGCTCGGCGAGGTGCTTGGCGGCGACCGGAAGCTCGAAGGTGCCGGGCACGCGCAGCACCGTCGGCTCCTCGATGCCGAGCTCCTTCAGGGCGCGGTGGGCGCCGTCCAGCAGGCCGTTCATGACCTGGTCGTGCCACTGTGCGGCGATCACCGCGACCCGCAGGTCGGCGCAGTTCTTGATGCTCAGCTCGGGGGCTCCGTGGCCGCTCACGTGCGTACTTCCTCTGTCTCGAAGGCTGTGCGGGTGGTCGTGCAAGGGGTGTGTCAGGAGTCGGAGTCGAGCCACGGCAGGTCGTGGCCCATCCGGTCCCGCTTGGTGCGCAGGTAGCGCTCGTTGTGCTCGCCGACCCGGACCTCGACGGGCAGCCGGCCCTTCACCTTGAGGCCGTACTCGGTGAGCGCGTTCTGCTTGTGCGGGTTGTTGGTCAGCAGGGTCAGCGAGCGGACGCCCAGGTCGGCGAGCATCTGCGCGCCGATCGAGTAGTCCCGGGCGTCGGCGGGCAGGCCGAGGTCGAGGTTGGCGTCGACGGTGTCGCGGCCCTGCTCCTGCAGCTCGTAGGCGCGCAGCTTGTGGGCGAGGCCGATGCCGCGGCCCTCGTGCCCGCGCAGGTAGAGGACGACACCGCGGCCGGCCTCGGCGACCTGGCGCAGCGAGGCCTGCAGCTGGGGGCCGCAGTCGCAGCGCAGCGAGCCGAGCACGTCGCCGGTGAGGCACTCGGAGTGCAGCCGGACGAGGACGTCCTCGCCCTCGGGGAGGCGGCCGTCGGCGTCGAGGCCGCCGGCGACCAGCGCGAGGTGCTCGACGCCGTCGATGGTGCCCTTGTAGCCGACGGCGGTGAAGTCGCCGTACTCGGTGGGCAGCGCGGTGACGGCGGCCCGGTCGACGTGCAGCTCGGTGCGGCGGCGGTAGGCGATCAGGTCCTCGATGGAGATGATCGCGAGGCCGTGCTCGCGGGCGAAGGCGACCAGCTCGGGCAGCCGCGCCATGGTGCCGTCGTCGTTGACGACCTCGGCGATCGCGCCGGCCGGGGCGAGGCCGGCCAGCCGGGCGAGGTCCACGCCGGCCTCGGTGTGGCCGGGGCGGACGAGCACGCCGCCGTCCACCGCGCGCAGCGGGAAGACGTGGCCGGGGCGGGTGAGGTCGGCGGGCTCGGTGCCGGGCGAGGAGAGCAGCCGGATGGTGCGGGCGCGGTCGGCGGCGGAGATGCCGGTGTCCACGCCGTCCCGGGCGTCCACCGAGATGCTGTACGCGGTGCCCTTGCGGTCCTCGTTGACGGCGGTCATCGGGGGCAGCTTGAGCCGGTCGAGCTCCTCGCCGGTCATCGGGACGCAGATCACGCCGGAGCTGTAGCGGATGGTGAAGGCGAGGAGTTCGGGGGTCGCGGCGGAGGCGGCGAAGACGATGTCGCCCTCGTTCTCGCGGTCCTCGTCGTCGACCACGATCACGGCGCGGCCGAGGGCGATGTCGGCGATGGCGCGCTCGACCGGGTCGAGCACCAGGTCGTCGTCGGAGTGCTGGATGGTCATGCCGTGACTCCCTGGGGGTTCTTGGTGACTGCAGGACGGGCCGTACGGGTGCTCTGCCACCAGGCGCGCAGGCCGAGCAGCACCAGCACGAAGTAGATGCTGTAGGTGAGGCCGGAGAAGGCGTAGCCGCTGTTGAAGGCGAGCGGGACACCGACGATGTCGACGGCGATCCAGGCGAACCAGAACTCGATCCAGCCGCGGGCCTGGGCGTACATCGCGGCGAGGGTGCCGACGAAGATGTAGGCGTCCGACCAGGGGCTCCAGGACAGGTCCGGATAGGCCCGGAAGAGCAGCGCGAGGCCGACGGTGCCGGCGGCGGTGGCTCCGGCCAGGGCGGCGCGCTCCGTCCACGAGGCGAAGCGGACGGCGATCTCGCCGGTGGCGCGCCGGCCGCGCTGCCACTGCGTCCAGCCCCAGGCGGCGGTGACGATGACGATCAGCTGCTTGCCGATCAGGCCGGGGACGTGGCCGCCGAGGTAGGCGGTGACCAGGACGGCGCCGGACAGCAGCTGGACGGGCCAGCTGAGCACCGAGCGGCGCCAGCCGAGGGCGAGGGCGGTCAGGCCCAGCAGGTTGCCGATCATGTCGGCCCACTTCACCGGCTCGCCGAAGGCGGTGAAGGCGACCCCGGTCAGCGCGCTCACGAGGCGTCCCGGGTGAGGTGGTCGGGCAGGGTGCGGGTGTCGAGCAGGCGCTCGACGTACTTGGCGAGGACGTCCACCTCGAGGTTGACCGGGTCGCCGACGGCCTTGGTGCCGAGCGTGGTCAGGTCGAGGGTGGCGGGGATCAGCGAGACGCTGAAGGAGTCGAGGGCGGCGTCGACGACCGTCAGGCTGACGCCGTCCACGGTGATCGAGCCCTTCTCCACCAGGTAGCGGGTGATGGACTGCGGCAGCGAGAAGCGCAGTACCTCCCAGCGGGGGTTGCCGTCGGCGTCGAGGTCGCCCGGGGCGCGGGAGAGCAGCTCGCCGGTGGCGTCGACATGGCCCTGGACGAGGTGCCCGCCGAGCCGGGCGCCGAGCGCCATGGCCCGCTCCAGGTTGACCTTCGAACCGGGCTTCAGCGCGCCGAGGCTGGAGCGGTGCAGCGTCTCGGCCATCACGTCGGCGCTGAACTCGCCGGTGCCGGCCGCGAGTTCCTCGGGGCTGTCGACGACGGTCAGGCAGACGCCGTTGACCGCGATGGAGTCGCCGTGCTTCGCACCGGAACAGACCACCGGGCCGCGCAGGCGGACACGCGAGGAGTCGCCGATCTCCTCGATGGAGACGACCTCGCCGAGCTCTTCGATGATGCCGGTGAACACCCGGGTTCTCCTCGCGCTTAGGGGCGCGGACTCCGGGGCGGCATGGGAGATGACGCGGACAGCACGACGAGGAGCGGGGCCCTGACCCACGGCAGCACTGCCGAGGAGAGCTCTCCTGCACCTCTTCACCGCCACGACCCGTTGCCGGGACGTGGACCTGCTCGTCCGCCGCGCACGCCTCCCATCCGGACTTTAACCGTCGGTCCAGGAATTTCACCTGGTCAACCGGCCGCTGGCTGCGGACGGGTCGCGGACTGTAACCGCCGGTTCGGATTTTCACCGACCCCGGAGTGCGCTGAACGTCACTACTACTGCCGTCATTCTGCCATGATCGGCGGCCCGGCAGCAGGGGGTCGGGCTGTGGTCTGTTTCACTCGGCGACCGGCCGGTCACGGGAATAGGCCGGCGGGCCCCGGCTGCGGGGCCCGGCACGGCCTGACCGCGTGTCAACCGCGGTGCCTCACGGGCGGAGCAGCCGGACCTCCTCGGCATGGCGGCGCTGCTGCGCCGAGTCCCAGTCTCCGGTGCAGTAGACCGAGATCTCCGCGACGGCGCCGTCCCGGACGTCGGCGCGCATCAGTTCGCGGCAGTACCAGTGGTCGCCGCCGGACTCCCAGCGCTCCTCGACCTCGATGGTGAAGCCGGTCGGCGTGCGGTCGACCCGGCTGCGCGGCACGGCGCCCCGGGCCGGGTGCCCGGCCCGGCGCAGCGCGGCCACCCCGTCCGGGCCGGCGGCCTGCAGCCGCCACTGCGGCACGGTGAGGTCGCAGAACACGTCGGGCGTGAAGAGTCCCTGCGGCGGGACGCCGGTCTGCAGGAAGTCCACCAGGAGGGCGGCGAGCCGGCGGACGGTCTCCTCGTCGGGGGCGGCGGCGGCGGTCGTGGTGGTGGTCGTGGTGGTCATGGCGTCCTCCTCGGGCGGTTGCTTCTGCCCTTGGGGCGTGAGACCGGACGGCACGATGTGCGGTCCGGTCTCACGCCCGGCCACCCGCGCTCACAGCCGCCACGGCGGGGCCTGCTCCGGCCGGTACTCGCAGAAGGTGCCGGTGCGGACGGCGGCCGCCAGGTGCCGGCCGAGTTCGGGATGCACCGAGCCGATCCGGGCCACGGCCGCCCTGATCCGCGCGGTGACGGCCGTCCGCGCCCGTTCCGCCGCCGAGCCGGTGCGCCGCACCCGGCCGCCCAGCCCGTACGCCGCCGACAGCTGGCCGAGCAGCGCGTCCTGTTCGACGGCGAGCCGGGCGGAGCGCTCGGCGTCCCCGGCGGCGTCCGCCTCCTCGGCCTCGGCGGCCAGTTCACGGAGCCGGCGGCGGTAGGCGGCTCGGGCCGTGGCATCGACCAACTCGCCGGTGTCGGCGGGCCGGTGGAGCCCCTGTACCGAGCCGCCGGGCGGGCCGACGGGCGGGCCGACGGGCGGGCCGACGGGCGGGCCTACTGCGGTGGCGAGGTCGAGCGCCGGGACGGGCCTGCCGGGACGGGCGAGCAGCACCGCGAGGTCGCGCAGGCCCTTGCTGTCCGGCAGCCCGGCCTCACGGCCCGCGTAGCGCAGCAGCCAGCGGCCGCCGTCGAAGCGGAACACGGCGGGGTCGTCGCCGTCCGGCGCCCCCGGGGGCCGGGGTGGCCGGGGTGGCCGCGGTGCAGGGGCGGGGGCGAGGGCGGACATGCCCGCGGCGACGGCGAGGGCGCGGGCGGCGGCCGCATGGCGCTCGGCCGCCGGAGGGTCGCCGGCCGCGGCGGCGAGCAGCGCGAGGTGGTGGTCGACCGGCCCGCGAACGGCGGCCCCGATGCCCTCGACCGCAAAGAGCCCGGCATACGGGGCCAGCGCCGCGTACAGCGGACCGGCGGTCTGCCGGGCGACCGGGTGCGCGCCGAGCAGGCCGACGGTCTCCGCGGCCTGGGCGAGCATCGGCAGCCACTCGCTGTCCCGCGGCGCCCCGGGCAGCGCGGGCGCGACGGCGGCGAGCCGCCGGGCGGCCTCCTCGGTGCGACCGAACTGGGCGGCGAGCAGCGCCAGGGCCACCCTCGGCCAGACGCCCGGTTCATGGTCCAGCGGCGGCGACCCCTCGATCAGCCGGGCCAGCCCCGCGGTGTCCCGCTCGGCGGCGAGCAGGCACCAGCGCTGGGTGGCCGCCAGCATCGCGGCGTTCGCGCTGCCCGCCCGGCGGCCGACCGCCTCGGTCTCGGCCAGCTCGCGGCGGCAGTCGTCGTGGCGGCCCTCCAGCAGCGCCCGGGCGCCGCGCCAGAGCGGCGCGTACCAGCCGTAGAGCGGACGCCGCAGCGAGCGGGCGAGCGCGTCGAAGGCGGCGGTCTCGGCATCGGCGGCGGCCGACTCGCCGGTCTCCAGCAGCGAGACCAGGCGGAGCCGCCGGCCGAGGAGTTCGAGGACGGGATCGCCCGCCGCCCCGGCCAGCGCCACGATCTCCGCCGCCCACTCCGCCCGCACCCGACAGTGGTCGGGCCCCGAGCGGGCGTCACAGAGCGCCGCGAGGGCCGACCCGAGCGCCGCGGCATCCTCCGCTGCCCGCGCCCACCCGACGGCCTCCTCGGCCAGCGCCACCCGGTCCTCGTCACTCTCCACCAGCGCGGCGGCCACCGAGAGCCGCGCCGTGACCTCGGCCAGCAGCGCAGTGCTCCGACGGCTCTCGAACCACCCTGCGCGGTCCTGGGCGACGTCGGCCTTCGCCGCCGCCTCCGCGGCCGGACGACCGGCGGCCCGTCGCTCCTCGGGATGTGCCGTGGTGAGAGCTGTACGGGCCTCCGCCAGGAGGGCGAGCTGCTCGCGGTCGAGGAGGGCGACCTCGAATCCGACCGGGCCGGTGCCGAGGCCGAGGGCGGCGCGGGCGAGCAGGTCGGGGCGGCCGGCGGTGCGGGCATGGTCGGCGGCGCGTAGGTGGGCGGCGCGGGCGGCCGCGGTCTCTCCGGCGCCCAGCAGGGCTTCACCGAGGGCGAGTTGGAGTTCGGCGGGGTCGGAGTCCGGGTCGGCCTCGGCGCTGCGTCCGTACCAGTGGGCGGCGTCCTCGAAGGCGAGCAGGGCGGCGGCCCGGTCGCCGGCCCGGCGGGCCGCGGCGGCCGCAGGCTGGCGGTGTTCGGGACCGGCGAGCAGCAGGTGGCGGGCGGTCTCGGCAGGGTCGGTCCGGGTGTCGGCCGCGAGCGCGTCGGCGATCCGCCGGTGCCGGTCGGCGCGGTCGGCGGCGGGGACGGTGGCCTGGACGGCCTCGCGCAGCAGGTCGTGCCGGAATGCGCCGGTGTCCGGGCCGAGTTCGGCGAGCAGCCCGCCGTCGACGGCGTCGGCGAGCCGGGGGCGGAGGTCGGCAGGGGTGGTGCCGAGGACACGGGCGAGGGTGTCGAGAGCGAAGCGGGTGCCGAGTGCGGCGGCCGTCCGTACGGCCCGGCGGGTCTCGGCTCCGACGGCTTCCAGGCGTGCGGCAACGGCGGCCCGGACACCTGCCGGCATCTCCTGCGGGGACTCCAGGACCTCGGTGAGGAAGAAGGCGTCGCCGCCGGTGCGCTCGGCCAGGGCGTCGACCCGGGCGGAGTGATCGCATCGGCGCTCGCCTCCATGCTTCTCCGATGGGTGTGCCCGCGCGCGGCGGCCCGCTCCCCCTGGTGCAGGGATTGCGGCCGATGAGCCGCTTCGGCGCAGGATTTCCGGCGGCGGCCGGGAAATCCACCGGTTCCGACCTCTGGCCAGGGGGTGCGACGGTACGGAATGATCCCGCAGCAACCCTCGACCCGTTCTGGAGGAACCGTGCCCCGTTCCGTCCGTGCGCCACGTCTCGCCGCCACCACTGCCGCCGCCACCGCCGTCCTCGCCGCGGTGGCGGGCGTCGGTGCCGTGCCTGCTGCCGCCAAGCCCGCTCCGGCCGCCGCCGGTCCGGTCGGCCAGGTCTTCATGGTCAATCCGGTGCAGTCCTCGGGTGACGAAGCCCTGGCGGACGCCAAGGACGCCGCCTCGGCCGTGCCCGCCTCGGCGTATGCCCAGGTCGCCCTGCGGAACCTGGACGGCAGCGGCTACCTGTCCGGCCGCTGGGCGGTCGTCCGCTCGGAGACCGGGGCGCCCGCGTTCTCGGCCGCCGGGGACTTCCGCTACACCCGGGACTCCGACCGGTTCGAGCAGGTGATGGCGTACTTCTGGGTCGACGAGGCGCAGGAGTACCTGCAGAGCCTGGGCTTCGGCAGCGAGCTGCCGGGAGCGAACGCCCGGCCGCAGCCGGTGCGGATCAACCAGTGGGGTTCGGACAACTCCTTCTTCACCGACAAGAAGGACGAGATCCGCTTCGGCAAGGGCGGCGTCGACGACGCGGAGGACGCCGAGGTGATCGTCCACGAGTACGGGCACGCGGTGCACGAGGCGCAGGTGCCCGGATTCGGCTCCTCCCCGGAGGCGGGGGCGATCGGCGAGGCCTTCGGCGACTACTTGGCGGTGGCGGTCGGCGCGGCGGCCGACGCCAAGTACGGCTGGGCGGCGCGCACCCCGGAGGCCTGCGTGGCGGACTGGGACTCCACCGGCTACACCCCGGGCCCGGTGCACTGCCTGCGGCGCCTGGACACCGGCAAGGTGTACGGCGACAAGGTCGGCGAGGTGCACGCCGACGGCGAGATCTGGTCGC
The DNA here is from genome assembly GCF_040686255.1 of Kitasatospora sp. NPDC085879. NCBI lineage: Bacteria > Bacillati > Actinomycetota > Actinomycetes > Kitasatosporales > Streptomycetaceae > Kitasatospora > Kitasatospora sp. NPDC085879. The sequence goes on from NZ_JBFBJZ010000010.1 coordinate 36,120, forward strand.
AGGCGCTGTACGACATCCGGAAGGCGCTCGGCGCCCGCGTGGCCGACCGGATCATCGTGAACGCCCAGTTCTCCTTCGCCCCGGACACCTCCTTCTCGGCCGCCGCCCTGGCGACCGTGGACACCGCGCGCCGGATGTACGGCGCGAGCGCGGCCGAGTCCGTCCGCCAGGCGTTCGCGGCACGGCAGATCCCCGGCCTCTGAGCCGGCACCGTCCCGACGAACCAGGCGTCCCGCCGGCGCCGTCCCCACGAACCCCGCGCCCACCGGCCCGGCCGTCCGCCGCGGCGGGGCCGGCGGGGGCGGCCCCGCGTAGGCTCGGCGGCATGACGAAGCGTGACGTCCTCGTGGTGACCACCACCCATGACGCGGAGGAGAAGGCCCGCGTCCTGGCCGCACTCGTGGTGCGGGAGCGGCTGGCCGCCTGCGCCCAGGTGTATCCCATCGGCTCGGTGTACTGGTGGGACGGCGAGGTGCAGTCGGCCCCCGAGTGGCGGATCGACTTCAAGACCCGGGCCGACCTGGCGGACCGGCTCACCGCCTTCCTCCGCGCGCACCACGACTACGAGACGCCGGAGGTGGTGGCCGTGCCGGTGGTGGCGGGCTCGGACGCGTACCTGGACTGGGTGGCCGCGGAGACCGCGCCGTGAGAGCGGCCGCCTGACACGCCGCCACCGGGATTGCCGGGCCGGAGCGGGGCCGCATGCCAGCATGGGGCGGTCCTGGCGTGCGGAGCCGAGAGGTGCGCAATGCGGAAGATCGTCCTGATGATGTCGGTGTCCCTGGACGGCTACTTCGAGCGGCCGGACCGGCGGATCGACTGGCACCTGGTCGACGAGGAACTGCACCAGTACATGAACGACGTGCTGCGGCGAATGAGCGGCTTCCTGGGCGGCCGGGTCACGCACGAGCTGATGGCCGCCTACTGGCCGACCGCGGACGCCGACCCGGCCAACGCCGGGCCGGTCGCCGAGTTCGCCGGAATCTGGCGGTCCATGCCGAAGATCGTCTTCTCCCGGACCCTGGAGCACGCCGACTGGAACACCGAGATCCGGCGGGAGGTCGTCCCGGCCGAGATCGAGCAACTCAAGGCGCAGCCCGGCGGGGACCTCGCGCTCGGCGGCGCGGACCTCGCCGCGACCTTCCTGGAGCACGACCTCGTGGACGAATACCACATCCTCGTCCACCCGGTGCTGATCGGCCGGGGCAAGCCGCTCTTCCCCGCCGCCGAGGCGGACCGGCCGCTGCGGTTGATGGAGACCCGCACCTTCGGCAACGGCGTCGTCCTGCTGCACTACGGGCGGCCCGCGGTCTCCTGAGCGTCCCGTCCGGTCCGCGGGCCGGGCAGGGCGGCAGCGGGCACGGTCACGCGAAGCGGCCCGATCTGACCGCGTCGACGAACGCCTGCCAGGCCGTGGCGGTGAACACCAGCGCCGGCCCCGCCGGGTCCTTGCTGTCCCGCACCGGCACGAGGCCGTCGAAGCCGTCGGCGACCTCGACGCAGTCACCGCCCGTACCTCCGCTGAACGTCGACTTCCGCCAGATCGCGGCCGACAGATCGGGTGTGTTGCTCACGCTTCGTACCCCTTCTCGATCGCCGCTTCGATCACGGCCAGCGACGCACTCGGCGGCAGGGCGTCGGCCTGGAGGTGATCGTACGCCAAGACACACAGCGCCAGATCGCTCGAATTGTCGATGACCTGGCCGAAGTTCGGGCCTTCGACGTAGGCGACGTCGGGCCCCTCGGCGAACGACAGCAGGGTGAGCGGCCCTTCCACCGAGGTGTGCTCGCCGCTGGCGAAAGGCAGGACCTGGACGACCACCCGCGGGTGCCGCGCGCACTCGACCAACCGGAGCATCTGTTGCCTCATCACCTCCGGTCCGCCCACCGGTCGGCGCAGAACGGCTTCGTCGAGGATCACCCAGAGGTAGGGCCGGTCGGGGCCGTCCAGGATGGTCTGGCGGCCGAGCCGTGCGGCGACGCCCTCCTCGACCCGTTCGTCGCTCTCGCCGACCAGGCCCTTGCGCAGCAGGGCCCGCGCGTACTCCTCGGTCTGCAGGAGTCCCGGCACGGTCTGGGCCTGGTACTTGCGGATCGAGGTGGCGGTCGCCTCCAGCTCGACGAAGCCGCGGAACCACGGCGGGAACACCGCCCGGTTCAACAGCGGCCAGATGCGGGCCAGGGCGCCGTCGGTGCCGAGGGCCGCGTCGCAGCGTTCGGTGAACTCCCGGGACGGCTTGCGGCGGGCGGTCTCGATCAACCCCACGAGTGAGCCGGTGTAGTTGATGACCTCGCCGAGCCGGTCCTGGGTGAGTCCGGCGGCCTCGCGGAAGCGGCGGAGTTCCGAGCCGAAGAAGCCGAGCACGGACGACGAAGGGTCCAGGTCACGTGTCGAAGCCATCGGCGTCCTCCCCCGGCCTACAGCGCCCGTTGTTGAGCGCCGAGCACTACCGAGCGTATCGCCGCAGGACGAATCTTGTGACGGACAGGCGCAGATCGCGCCGGCCCGTGACCGCTGGAGTGCCCTGATGTACGACGTCCCCGCCCGCCCCGCCACCGAGCGGCCGCCGTTTGCGACGACGGGCGGGGCGGACGGGTTCGGCGGGCGGCTCGAGTTCTGGCTGCCGAGACGTCGGGCCTCGGTGCGGGAGGCGCGCCGGCGGCTGCGCGATCTGATGGCGGTCTGCGAGCCGTGGGACGCCCGTACCGCCGGGCACTTCACCGAGGACGGCTGCCTGGTGCTGTCCGAACTCGCCACCAACGCGGTGGTGCACGCCCACGGCCGCGGCGACCGGGTGCACATCCGTCTGTGCTACGGCGTTCCGGGCCTGCTGGTGGAGGTGTCCGACCCGGACGGCGGCCACGGGCCGGCCGAGGCGGCCCGGATCGCGGAGGAATTCCCCGAGGGCGGGCGCGGGTTGGCGATCGTCGACGCACTGGCGGCGGAGTGGGGCTGGCTGCCGGGCGCGGCCGGGGCGGGCAAGACGGTGTGGGCGCTGGTCGCACCGGCGGGCGGCGCGACCGCGCGCTGACCCGCCTGCTGGACGCTCCACCGGCGCGGCCGGCCCGGTCCACCGGCGCGGCCGGCCCGGTCCAGCGGGGCGGGTCGGCGCCGTCCGGGGTGGCAGCCCGCGCGGGAAATGCCGTTCCGTGGCGGGCGGTGCTCGGCTAGATTTCCGGTATGTGATCACACAGCCCGCGGCGACCGGCCGCCTCTTCGACGCCCTGCAGTCCTCCGCCGTACGGGAGGTGGTCGAGCTGCGGGAGGTGTACGAGCAGCCCGGTGACCACGCCCGTCGCAAGCAGGTGGACCGGATCCATGACGTGGCCCGGGAGTTGATCGGCTGCTCGTCCCTGGTGATGGTGGCGAGCGCGGACGCGGACGGTCGCTGCGACGTGTCGCCGCGCGGCGGCCCGGCCGGGTTCGTGGCGGTGCTGGACGACCGGACGCTCGCGATCCCCGACGCCACCGGCAACAAGCGCCTGGACAGCCTGCAGAACATCGTGCAGACCGGGCGGGTGGGCCTGCTCTTCGTGGTACCGGGCCGGGAGACCACGCTCCGCGTCAACGGCCGGGCCTGCGTCAGCACCGACGAACGGCTGCTGACGCAGTTGACCGCGGTCGGCAAGCCGCCGCGCAGCGCCATCGTGGTCGAGGTGGACGAGGTGTACGGCCACTGCCCGAAGGCCTTCCTGCGCAGCTTCGCGTGGAAGCCCGAGCAGTGGCTCGCCAAGGACGCCCAGCCGACCTCCGCCCAGGTCACCCTCTCCCACCTACGGGACCCGGAGCTGACGATCGAACAGATCGAGCAGGCCGAGCGGGACGCGCTCCTGTACCGCTACGAGTGAACGCGCGACCGCTGCCCGGTCAGAGCGGCAGGTCCTCCCCCGCACGGTAGGAACGGACGGCGGCGGCCCCGTCGCCGTCCGGGCGGACGAGGTGCACCCGCCCGGCGCCGCGCACCCGGGCGGTCGTGCCGTCCACGGTGAGGGCGGTGTTCTCGTCGATCGCGAGGCCGTACGGCACCGCGCCGCGGGCGACCGCCTCGACGAGCCGGCCGAGGGTGCCCCACTGGGCGGCGTGCACGTCGACGGCGGGGGTGAGCAGCCCGAGTCCGTCGCGGACCTCGATCTCCGCGAGGTCCTCGGCGGTCTCCTCGGGGCAGACCGGCACCCCGTCGGACAGCCAGCCGCCGACCACCGCGCGCTCGGCCGCGATCGCCGCACCGGCCGAGAAGCCGGCGTACGGCAGCGGCCGCTCGGCCAGCCGACGACCGAGCGGGCCGGCCAGGGCCGCCGCGTACTCCGGGGTGAGGCCACCGCCGACGAAGACGGCGTCCGCCCCGTCGAGCGCGGACGGATCGAAGCCGGCGCCCGGCAGCACCGGCACCACCCGCGGACGGCAGGCCCCCGCCGCGGCGAGCGCGGCCGACCAGCGCTCGAACTGCTCCGGCACGTCGCCCTCGTCGAGCAGCAGGCAGGCCACCTCGGGCTCCGGCCCGGCCTCGGCCAGGAACGGCCCGTACAGCTCCGCGTACCAGGCCTCGTCGCGGCCCCCGCCGACCAGATGGATCGTCATCGCTCCCCCTTCACGGTGTGCACCCGGTGTGCATCCGGCGCACGCTAGGCCGTCGGAGGCACCTCGGGCGAGCGGTTTTCCGCCTCGGCCGACCGGTGTCCGGCCTGCACGCCCAGCCTGTGCGTCCGGCCCGTGCGTCCGGCCCGTGCGTCCGGCCGGTCAGTCGACGTCGACGTCGTCGAAGAGCGCGAGCATCCGGGCGAGCACCCTGACGCAGGTGGCGACGTCGGCCGCCGTCAGGTCTCCGCCGGCCTGCCGCAGCAGCGCGTACTCGCGGGCGGTCACGGCGGTGATGGCCGCCAGACCCTCCTCGGTCAGCCGGATCAGCGAGGAGCGCTGGTGGGCCGGATTGGGGACGGCCTCGACCAGGTTCCGGGCCGCGGCGTCGTTGACCATGCGCTGGACGAACTGGCGGCTCAGCGACTGGGCGCGCCCCATCTGCGGGACGGTCATCGGCCCGTTCTCGCGCAGCAGGTCCAGGACGGCGCGAACCCCGACGGACAGCCCCTGCAGCGGGGCGTCCTGCTCGATCTTGCGCTGCACCCGCCGGTAGAGCGGGCCCACCAGGGCGAACACCTCCATGAGGCGCGGGGCGATGTCGTCGGGCGGCTGCGGGGGCTCTGTCTCGGTCACCCGGCCATCATGACACCCGGGGTGCCACATCGACCGGAAAAAATGACAACCTAGTTGTCACCATGGACTCACTATGGCACCTTGGTTGTCATGAATGACGCCTCGAACATCGCGACCTTCCCCTCCCACGACGGCCCGCTCGCCTACCGCGACACCGGCAGTGGCCTGCCCGTGGTCCTGCTGCACGCCGGCTTCATGGACCACACCATGTTCGACGAGCTGGTGCCCCGACTCGCCCGCCGCCACCGGGTGATCACGCCGGACGCCCGCGGCCACGGCTGGTCCGCCAACGCCACCGTGCCGTTCCGGCAGACCGACGACCTCGCGGCTCTGCTGCGCCACCTCGGCACCGGCCCGGCCGTCCTGGTCGGCACCTCGATGGGCGCCAACATCGCCGTCGACACCGCCCTGGAGCACCCGGATCTGGTCCGGGCCCTGGTGGTCAGCGGCGGCGGCACCGGCCTTCCGGAGTTCCACGACCCGTGGCTGCTGGAGCTGGAGGCCGGCAAAGCCGCCGCGATGGCAGCCGGCGACATCCAGGGCTGGGTGGACGGCTTCGCCCGCATCGCCGCCGGCCCGCACCGCGGCCTCGAGGAGGTCGACCCGGAGGTCGTCCGGCGGGTCAAGGAGATGGCCTGGCGGACGCTGGCCAAGCACACCGCCGACGAGGTCGACCACAGCGTGTCCGTCCCCGACACCGCCGCCCGGGCCAAGGAGATCGGCGTGCCGGTGCTCGCGCTCAACGGCGCCCTGGACTCACCGGACCTCGTCGCGATCGCCGACGACCTCGCCGCCGCCGTGCCCGACGGCCGCACCACCGCCGTCGAGGGGGCCGCGCACCTCCCGAGCATGGACCGGCCGCAGGAGTACCTCCGTGCCGTCGAGGCCTTCCTCCGGGAGATCGGCGCCGAGGCGGGCTGACGCCGGCCTAGCGCCCTTCCCGCAGGTCGGTGCCGCAGCGCCAGCACGCTGCGGCACCGGGATCCGGCACCGCGTCGCAGGACGGGCAGAGCCGCGCCAGCAGGCAGGCGGGCTCGCCGCCCTCGTCACGGCCGTCGCCCCCGGGGCGGTCCGGCTGATCGAACGGCCGGTCGCTCGGCTCCTCGTCCATGCCGGTCAGGCTACGCCGGTGGACTTGCGGCGGTGACAGGGCGTGGCGGCTCGCGCAATCCGGGAGGTGGTGGTGTCCTGGAATGGACGGGAAGGGCCCCAGGAAGACGCGGGGTAGCGGCCAAAACCGTGCACCGCGCAATCAGGATCCGCGAGAAGCGGGTAGCCCCTTCCCGTCGCTGCATGTCGGACGCCGTGCAGTGCTGTCGGCCGCCGCCGTCCTGCTCGGGACACCGCTGGAGGATCCATGACGTCAGCCGTGGGAAGCCACCAGATCGTGGTCGGCGTCGACGCGGAGAACCCCGCCTCGCCGGCCCTCGCCTGGGCCGCCGACGAGGCCGTCCGCCGAGGCCTGCCGCTACGCCTGGTGCACGCCGTCCCGCCGAGCAGCCGCGACGCGCGCGGATTCGACGAGGGCCAGTACCGCACCGCCATGCACGAGGCGGGCGAGGCGGCACTGGGCGAGGCCCGGCTCGCGGTCGAGGAGCGGTACTCGGGGCTCGACGTCAGCATCGTCCTCGCGGACGGCCAGCCCGGGCAGGTGCTGTGCCGGCGGGCCGCGAACGCCGAGATGATCGTCCTCGGCTCCCGGGGGCTCTCCCGGGTCGAGGAATTGCTCAGCACCTACTCCGTCACCGTGCCGGTCACCGCCCAGGCATCCTGCCCGGTCGTCGTCGTCCGTGGCGTCGAGCACGTCGTCCAGGACCCGCCGTACATCGTCGTCGGCGTGGACGGCAGCCCGGGCTCCGTGGCCGCCATCGACCACGCCTTCGACGCGGCGGCCCGGCGCGGTGCGGAGCTGCGCGCCGTCTGGGTGTGGCAGGCGCCGACCATCCTGCCGATCGACAAGGCCACCGCAGTACGCGAGATCCAGCGGCAGCTGCACGCGGCCACCGCCGGCCGCACCGCCCTCTACCCCGACGTCCGGCTCACCCACGAGGTCGTCACCGGCCACCCCGTCGAGCAGCTCGCCGCGGCCTCCGAACACGCGCTGGCCTTGGTCGTCGGCCGCCGCGGCCGCGGCGGCTTCACCGGCCTGCGGCTCGGCTCCGTCCCGCACGGCCTGCTGCACCGCGCACTGTGCCCGATCGTGACGGTGCCCGCCGACACCGAGTAGGCCCGCCGACGCCGCGACTCGCGCTCGGTCACCCCGGCCCGGCCGGTGCGCCCGCCGCCTCGCCGTCCGAGTGCCGCTCGGTTCCGGCGTCCGCAGGCGCAGCCGGCAGGGTGCCTGCCAACACTGCGTACACGTCGCCGGTCGGGTCGACGCCCGCGGCGGCCGCCCTGACCTCGGCCAGCCGGAAGCACTGGTCGGCCACCGCACGGAGCGCGCCGGGGTCGGGCCGGGGCCGGTGGCTCTGCTCCAGCACGAACAGGGCATTTGCCGATGCCCCTCCCCCGGGCGGTGCCGAGGGCGCGTGCGTGAGCAGCGCCGCGGCCTGCCGCAGGGCGCGGCCCGCCTCTTCCGGGTCGCCCGCGCGGCGCCGGTGAGCCGCGAGGTCGGCGAGCGCGGCGGCGCGCTCGGACGGATCGTCCTGAAGCGCGGCGAACAGGTGCCGGGCACGCGCGGCCTGCCGGTGGTCACCGATCCGCCCGAACTGGGCCGCCAGCCCGTCAAGCAGCGCCGCGTCGCGCGGACCGGCGTCGTCCAGCAGGCGGATCAGTGCGGCCCGGGCCAGTTCGGTCCGGCCCTGCCGGAGGGCGAGCGCCGTCCAGATCAGCGGATTCGCGTCGGCCGGATCGGGCGGCACGCCGTCCGGGAGCACGCCCGGCTCGGTGAAGGCCGCGGCCGAAAGGGGCGGGTCCGCGCCGAAGCCGGCGGCCGCCAGGTCTCGCAGGGCCGGGAGGTCGTCCGCCCGGGGGTCGTACCGGGCGGCCCACAGCACTCCGGCCCGCCGGGCCGGGTCGGCAGCGACGGCCGCGAGGACGCCCGGGTCGGACCGGAGCGCCGCCAGGTCGGAGCGGCCCGGCGCGAGCACGGACTCCCACAGCGGCCGGCGCGGCAGCCCGTCCAGCAGGGCGTGGGCCAACCCCTCGGCCGAGTTGAGCAGCAGGAAATCGGGTTCGGTGCGCAGCAAGGCATCGTGCAGGCGGCGGACGAGCGCGGCCGGCGCCTGCTCGCGCAACCCCAGGAGGCCGAGCAGCCTGCGCCGGTCGGCGTCCAGCCCCGCGCCGTAGTACTCGGCGAAATCTTCCTCCGCCTCGGTGACGGCTGCGGTGAGGGTGGCATCGTCCGCGTCCGGCGGGAGGTGGTGGAGCAGATCGTGCCAGCAGTGAAGTCCGATGAGCGTCTCGAGCGCCTCGTCGATGCTGTCGGCGATCAGCCCGGCGGCGCCGTCGGAGGAGGCGTAGAGGACCCCGCCGCCGGCGCAGTGGAAGTACGTGCCGCCGGTGTCGTCGCCGGCCCACGGCGCCATCGGCGTGCCCGAGGCCAGATGGACGGCCTCCAGGTGGTCGGCGCGGCCGAGGTCGACATTGAACGGGTAGGCGGCAAGCTCGGCCGCCTCGGGGCTGGTGCGGAGGACGTCCAGGGCACGGCTGGTCATGTCGCAGCCTCTCAGTCTGCTCGGTCCGGCGGTGGTCGATCGCCACCGTAGTGGCCCGGCAGGACAGGGCTACGAGCCTGTGGACAACCTCGACAGTTGACCGTTCATCGGCTTGTCGGACGATTGCCGGGTTGCAACCGGTACCCGGGTACGGGGTTACCGTCGAGAGCGTGGCCGCCCGAACAGGGGCGACGATCGGGGGCGGACGGAGGTCGGGCCGATGACCTGGGTGCCGCAGGAGTGCACGCTGCCGACCGTGGAGCGGCCGCTGCGGGTGGCCGAGTTCGATGCACTGTTCGCCGGTGCGACGGCCGGAGTGGAACGGGCCGGGCCGGGCCTCGTCCGACTGCTCCTGGACAGGGCGGTGGAGCCGCGTGCCCGGGAGCTGGCCGCGCGGGAGCAGGCCTGCTGCTCCTTCTTCTCGTTCCGTTTCGAGACCGACGCTCGGGGCCGGCTGGTGATGGAGATCGGCGTGCCGCCCGACCGGCAGGCGGTGCTGGACGCCCTCGCCGAACGGGCGCGGGCCGCCTCCGGAACGGGCCGATGAGCGGCGGACCGATGAACGGGGGACCGTTGCGTAGCGGGCAGGTCGCCGAGCTGCTGCCGGGGAGCGGCCGCCGGCGCGGCTCCGGCGGTCTGCGGGCCCGCGCCGATGCGAAGATCGCCGAGATCGACGCCCGGATCGCCGGGCTGGCGGAGGTCCGTTCCCTGCTCTCGGCGGCCGTCTCCGCCGGCCGCGACGACCTGGCCGAGTGTGCCGCCACACCCTGCTGCCCGCTGCCGCTCGCAGCGCGCGCCCGCCCATAGGTCCACCGGCGCCGCAGCACCGTCCGGTGGCGCAGGACCGTCCGGTGGCGCAGGACGCCGGGGTCAGGACGGGAGGAGCAGGTTGACGTCGCCGAACTCGTGCCAGAGGTAGCGGTGTTCGAGGGCCTCGGCGTAGCAGTGGGTGAGCAGGGGCCGGCCGGCGACGGCTTCGAGCATCAGGAGGTGGGAGGCGAGCGGTTCGTGGAGGCCGGTCAGCAGGCCGTCGACGGTGCGGACGCCGCGTTCGGGGGTGATGACGAGGTCGGTCCAGCCGTCGGCGGCGCCGAGGCGGCCGTCCGGACCGGTGGCCGACTCGAGGGCGCGGACGGCCGTGGTGCCGACGGCGATCACCCGGCCGCCGGCGGCGCGGACGTGATCGACCAGCCGCGCGGTGGATTCCGGGACGCGGTAGCGCTCCGCGTACGGTGCCTCGTGCGCCTCGGGGGAGGCGACGCCGGTGTGCAGGGTGATCGGGGCGACCAGGATGCCGCGGGCGACCAGCCGGGCCACCGTGTCGGTGGTGAACGGGCGGGCCGCGCTTGGCATTTCGCTGCTGCCGGGGACGTCGGCGAAGACCGTCTGGTAGGCCTCGATCGGCCAGTCCCGGTCCACGTAGCCGTACCGGACGGCGCGGCCGTGCCGGGCGAGGTAGCCGGTGAGTTCGCCGGGCAGGGTCAGTCGGGCGTACCAGAGCCGGGCGGTGAACGGCGCGGTGAGTTCGGCGTTCGCGCCGCCCGGCAGGGTGACCCGCAGGCCGGGCCGGGCGGGTGAGGTACCGGGCTCCCAGGGGGCGGTGGCGTGTGCGGTGGGGCGACGCAGTTCGACGAGGTGGCGGCCGCGCGGGTCGGGCTGGGCGGAGGACAGGTGGAGGGCGACGGGTGCGCCGTCCGGGAGGGTGCCGGTGAGTGCGGCGGGCAGGGTGGCGGAGTTGTTCACCACCAGCAGGTCGCCCGGGCGGAGCAGGTCGGGCAGGTCGGCGAAGCGGTGGTGGGAGGTGACGGTGCCCTGCCGCCGGCCGACCAGCAGGCGGACGCCGTCCCTGGTCAGGCCGCGGGCCTCGGCGGGCGCCCGGGCGGAGAGTTCGGGCGGCACGGTGAAGTCGTAGCCGGTGTCCACGGCGGTCGCCATCTCACTCACCGGCCGGGGTCGGCGCGGCGGCGGCCGCCGGGGTCGACGGGTCTGCACGCGGCACGCCTTCGGTCAGCAGGTCGGCGGCGCGGTAGCGGCCGGCGGCGGGCCGGTCGCGGATCAGGCCGAGCAGCGCGGGGACGACGGTGGCGGGCAGCGGCCGGTCGGAGATGTCCTCGCCGGGGAAGGCCTCCTGGTGCATCCGGGTCCGCATGTCGCCGGGGTCGACGGCCCAGACGGCGACCTCGGGCTCCTCGGCGGCGAGCACGGCGGAGGCGTGGTCCAGGGCGGCCTTGGACGCGCCGTACCCGCCCCAGCCCGCGTAGGCCTCCACGGCGGCGTCGGAGCTGATGTCGATGACGGCGCCGCGGCGGGCCCGGAGCTGGGGCAGCAGCAGTTGGGTGAGGGCGATCGGACCGAGCACGTTGACCTCGAAGGTCTCCAGCAGGCCGGGCAGCGGGAAGTCGGCGAGGGCGGGCAGCGGCGCGCCGTTCAACTCGTAGCCGGTGAGCGTGGAGGCGTTGTTGACGAGGAGGGAGGCACCGCCGAGGGCGGCCGCGGCCTCGGCGAGGCGTTCGCGGTGGTCGTCGTCGACGACCGAGCCGGCCGGAGCGGCGACCTTGGTGAGGGCGGCGAGTTCGGCCTCGGCGGCAGCGAGTTCGGCGGTGTTCCGGGCCGTGATCACCAGCTGCCAGCCGTCCCGGGCGAGGGCGCGGGCGAGTTCCAGGCCGAGCCCCCGGGAGGCTCCGGTGACGACGGCGACGGGCGGGATCTGCGGGCGGTCGGTGGCTGCCGGTGCAGCGGCGGTGTCCATGGCCTCACTCTGGCGCCGCACCGGTCCCGGGCGGATCGGCCGCCGGCCGGGGTACCCCGGGTCCCTTGGCCCTACGGCCCCGGTCGTAGGGCGGCCCGCCGCGCGCCTCGACCACGGCCCGGCGCGGGGCACGGGGCAGCGCCGCGGGCCGGAGCCCCGCACCGCAGGGCCGTGCTCCGTCAGCGCACCCAGCGGGTCTCCGCGATACCGCAGGCGTGGGCGGTGGAGGTGGCGGCGCGGTAGGTGCGGGTGGCCAGCCAGGGACCGAAGATCGTGCGGCCGGTGCCGGCGAAGCCGGGGTTGGTGAACAGCCGGAGTTCGTCGGCCAGGCCCGCCCGGAGGAGGGCGGAGGCGAGGCCGGCGCCGCCGAAGCAGACCAGGCCTCCGCCCGCGAGCTTCCCGGCCTGTGCCACGGTGTCGGCGAGTTCGCCGTTGAGCACGGTGGTGCGTGGCCAGTCCTGCGCGGGCCGGCCGGCGCGGCTCACCGCGAACTTGGGGAGCGCGCCGACGGCCCGGGCGAACGCCCAGTCCGGGTCGTCGGGGTGCTGCTCCGCCGCCCGGGCCCAGTGCGCCAGGTAGCCGTCGTCGGCCATCGGCCGGCTGAGCAGGATGCCGGAGGCCTCGGCGAGCAGGCGGTTGAAGGACGCGCGGAGGTCCTCGCTCCACGGCCAGTCGGGACCCCAGTTCCACAGCTGCCAGGCGGCGTCCGGCAGGCTGCTGTCGACGTAGCCGTCGATGGAGGTCTGCATCGCCAGGATCAGGCGGCTCATCCGTTGTCCGTCCCCTCGTCGTGGTCAAGGACCGCTCCCCTCGACAAGTACCAGCCGGACGTCCCGCCCGCCGGACTTCGCGGCCACCGGGTCGCGGCCGGGTGTGCGCCGGGGCGCGCGGGACTCACCGGGCGCGGCTTCTGGGCATGCGTCGCACACTGACCTATCATCAGACGATCCGCCCGGATGATCCACCGGCCCGATGCGGAAGGCTGCGCACGCCATGACGATCAGCGAGGCCCTGACGGTCGACCAGGTGATCGACCGGATGCAGTGGTTGCAGGAGACTCTCCCGGCCGGCGACGGCGTCGGCGTGTTCAACGACATGTACCTGCGGGTGACCCGGCTGGTCGCCGAGCGGCTCACGGAACGCTTCTTCGCCGATCCGGCGGGGATGTCCGAGCTGGACGCGGTGTTCGCGGCGCGCTACCTGGAGGCGGTGGAGGCCGCGGCGAGCGGCCGGCGGCCGGCGCACTGCTGGCGGCCGTTGTTCGAGCTGCGCGGCCGGGCGGGCATCCACCCGCTGCAGTTCGCGCTGGCGGGGATGAACGCGCACATCGAGCACGACCTGCCGCTGTCCGTGCTGGACACCTGCCGGCTGCTCGGCCACGAGCCGGAGGACGTCCGGGCCGACTACCACCGCATCAACGACCTGCTGGCGCAGGTGGAGGCGGAGGTCCGGGAGGAACTGCTGCCCTGCCCGGACGAGCTGCACGCGGCCGACCGGCTGCTGCACGTGGTCGGGGTGTGGAGCATCGACCGGGCCCGGGACGCGGCGTGGGCGAGCGTGCTGGCGCTCTGGGAGCTACGGCAGGCGCCGCTGGTGGAGGACGCGGTGGCCGCCGCACTGTCCCGTTCGGTCGGCATGGTGAGCCGGGCGCTGCTCACCCCGGTGGAGTGAGAAGCGCCCGGCCGCAGAACCGTTTCGCCCGGCTCTCTAAGCCCGGCTCCCTGACGCCCGGCTCCGTTTAGTCCGGCTCCGCTACGCCCGGTCCCGTTACGCCCAGCTGGAGTGCAGCGGCTTGCCCTCGGCGTAGCCGGCCGCGCTCTGGATGCCGATGATCGCCTTCTCGTGGAACTCCTCGAGGCTGGAGGCGCCGGCGTAGGTGCAGGAGCTGCGGACGCCCGCGACGATCGAGTCGATGAGGTCCTCGACGCCGGGGCGGGCCGGGTCGAGGAACATCCGCGAGGTGGAGATGCCCTCCTCGAACAGCGCCTTGCGGGCGCGGTCGTAGGCGGACTCCTCGGAGGTTCGGTTGCGCACGGCACGGGCCGAGGCCATGCCGAAGCTCTCCTTGTACTGGCGGCCGTCGGCGGTGGTCTGCAGGTCGCCGGGCGACTCGTAGGTGCCGGCGAACCAGGAGCCGATCATCACGTTGGACGCGCCGGCGGCGAGCGCCATGGCGACGTCGCGCGGGTGCCGGACGCCGCCGTCCGCCCAGACGTGCTTGCCCAGACGGCGCGCCTCCTCGGCGCACTCGAGGACGGCGGAGAACTGCGGCCGGCCGACGCCGGTCATCATCCGGGTGGTGCACATGGCGCCCGGGCCGACGCCGACCTTGAGGATGTCGGCGCCCGCGGCGACGAGGTCGCGGACACCGGCGGCGGAGACCACGTTGCCGGCCACGATCGGCACCTGAGGATCGAGGCCGCGGACGGCCTGCAGGGCGCTGATCATCGACTCCTGGTGGCCGTGCGCGGTGTCGACGACGAGCACGTCGGCGCCGGCCTCCATCAGCGCCTTGGCGCGGCCGGCGACGTCGCCGTTGATGCCGACGGTGGCGGCGATCCGCAGCTTGCCGCTGGCGTCGACGGCCGGGGTGTAGAGGGTGGCGCGCAGCGCGTTGCGGCGGGTCAACAGGCCGACCAGGCTGCCGTCGGCGGCGATCACCGGGGCGAGCTTGCGGTGGGCCTCGTTGAGCCGGTCGAAGGCGGCACGCGGCTCGATGCTCTCGTCGAGCAGCAGCAGGTCGCGGGACATCACCTCGGCGAGGCTGGTGAAGCGGTCCACGCCGTGGCAGTCGCCCTCGGTGACGACGCCGACGGGCTTGCCGTCCTCGACCACGACGAGGGCGCCGTGCGCACGCTTGGGCAGCAGGGAGAGCGCGTCGGCGACGGTGTCGCCGGGGCTGAGGGTGAGCGCGGTGTCGTGCACCAGGTGGCGGCGCTTGACCCAGCCGATCACCTCGGAGACGACCTCGATCGGGATGTCCTGCGGGATGGCGACCAGGCCGCCGCGGCGGGCCACCGTCTCGGCCATCCGGCGGCCGGCGATCGCGGTCATGTTGGCGACCACCAGCGGGATGGTGGTGCCGGTGCCGTCGTGGGACGAGAGGTCGACGCCCTGCCGGGAGCCCACGGCGGAGCGGCTGGGGACCATGAAGACATCGTCGTACGTGAGGTCGTACGCGGGCTTGAGGTCGTTCAGGAAACGCATGAAAGGGCTCTCTGGCTGGGCGGTAGGTACACCTGGGGTGCGGTTGCGGCGGGGCCGCCGGGCGCACTCGGGCGCCCCGCACCCAACCGTCAATGCTCATCGATACCCGGGGGCGAACGCCAGTCCACCCGGAAATCCTGAAGATCCACACAAGTCGTGCCGGCAGGCCGCCGCCCGGCCTTGGAGGAAGCTACGAACCGGCCCCGCCCAAGACCTAGTTGAACGCGTTCAAATTATCCGGCATGATCCTGCCCACGAGGTCCGGGACCCACCCGGACCGGTGCCGCCGCGCCTGCGCGCGAGCGGCAAGGGGAGGAGAGGGGGCTCGTGGCCGGCATCCGGACCACACGACTCCCGGCCGCCGCAGTCGCGCTGATGTGGTGGTACGAGGGCTTCTGGTGCAAGGTCTTCCCGGGCCGGGCGGACCAGCGCGCCATCGTCGAGGGGGTGCCGCTGCTGCCCGCCGGCGCGGTCACACCACTGCTCGTCACCATCGGACTCGCCGAGGTCGCGCTCGGCGTGTGGGTCCTGCTCGGGCACCGCCCGTACGCGGCGGCGGCCGTCCAGACCGCGCTGGTGACCGGCTTCAACACCGGCGGGCTGGTCTTCGGCGCCGAGCACATCGCCGAGCCCGGGCGGCTGGTCGTGCAGGACATCGCCTTTCTCGCGCTGATCTGGCTCGTCGCCGCAAGGGGCGCCGAGACCCGCGCACCGCGGTGGGCGGTGGCCCGGTGAACCCCTCCCCCGCCGCACCGGGCGCCACGACGCACGCCGTACCGGCCGGCACGGACGCCGCACCGGCCCGCACCGACGCTCTGGCGGCCACCCCGTGGAGCGCCGGCCGCATACTCGCCGGGCCCGCCGGACGACCCCGCGTGCTGTTCGGCCGAATGTACGAGGACCCGGCCGTCGAACTCGCCGTGTTCCCGCCGACGGGCGCCCGCGTGCTGTGCATCGCCTCCGCCGGCGACACCGCGGCCGCCCTGGCCGCCGCCGGGTACGAGGTCACCGCGCTCGACCTCAACCCCGTCCAGCTCGCCTACGCCCGCACCCGCCTGCACGACGGCGCACCCGCGCTGACCGGCACCGCCGAACGGCTGGCCGGCCTCGGCCGAGGAGCCGCGGCCGCCCTGCTGCCCACCTGGCGGCCCGCCGCCGTGACGGACTTCCTGTGCCTCGACGACCCCGCCGAGCAGCACCGCCGCTGGACGGACGGATTCGACGGCCCAGGGCTCCGCCTGCTCGCCGGAGCCGCACTGCGGCCGGCCGGGGCGCTCGCCGCGGCCCTGCGGCCGGGCTTCCGCTGCGCCCTGCCGCGCGGCTTCGACACCGTGCTGCTCCGCCGCATCTCCCGGACCGTCGCCCGCCACCCCAACGCCGGCAACGACTGGGCGTGGCGGCTGCTGCTCGGCCGCGAACGCCCAGGCGCCGCCGCGGTGCCGGCTGCCGACCGCCGCCGGGTGCGACTGGTGCTCGGCGAGGTCGTCGAACACCTGGAGCGCTCCGCGGCCGGCGCCTACGACGCGGTGACGCTCTCCAACGTGGTGGACGGGCCCGGGCCGGACTTCGCCCGCCGGCTGCGCGCCGCGGTCGAGCACGCGGTGCGGCCGGGCGGCGTGGCCGTGCTCCGCAGCCTCCGCGAGCCGGGCCCGGCCGGCCCGGGGCTCGCCGCCGAGGACCGCTCTGCGATCTGGGGCGTGGTGCGGGTCGTCCGCACCGGACCGAACGGGGGAACCCTCGCATGAGGCACCTGCTGCAACGCCATCCCGTCCCGATGCGGACCCGGTTCGCGCACTCCCTGGTGCTGACCTACGCCCTGCCGCCACAGGTGCTGGAGCCGCTGCTGCCGCCCGGCCTCGCCCTGGACACGTACACCGACCCGGCCGGTACCGAGCACGGCTTCGTGGCCGCCGCGCTGGTGGACACCCGGGACCTGCGGCCGGCCTTCCTGCCGGCCGGGTTCGGCACCGACCGGATCCTCACCGGGTACCGGATCTTCACCCGCTTCCGCACCCCCGGCGGGCGGACCATGCGCGGGCTGAAGATCCTCCGCAGCGACACCGACAGCCGGATCATGACCCTCGGCGGCAACCTGCTCTCCCGCTACCACTACCGGCTCGCCCGGATCGGCAGCCGGGTGGTCGGCGACACCCTGGAGTTCCGGATCGTCAGCCGGGACGGCCGCGCCGACCTGCACGTCCGGGCCGACCTGGGCAGCGCCCCGGCGGACCTGCCCGCCGGCAGCCCGTTCGCCACCGCGAAGGACGCCCGCCGGTTCGCCGGGCCGCTGCCCTACACCTTCGAGCACGAGCCGGAGACGGGTTCGATCGTGGTGGTCAAGGCCACCCGGACGCACTGGGAGCCCACCCCCGTCGCGGTCGACCTGCCCACCCCGCCCACCTTCTTCGACCACGGCCCCTTCGCCGGCAGCCGGCCCGTCCTCGCCAACGCCTTCCACGTCGCCGACCTGGAGTACGGCTGGGAGGCCGGCTACCGCCGCGCCGAGAACGGGGCCGAGCTGTGACGCCGGGCAGCGGTGACCCGCGTGTGCCGCGCCCGTCCGGGGCGCGGGCCGTGGTCCGGTACAACTGGCCGATGTACACCGCGGGTTGCCTCACGGCCGGCGCCGGCTGGGCGCTCGCCCGCAGGCTGCCCGGGCCGGCCGCCCGGCTCGCCCGGGCCGGGGCCGCCACCGCGGCGGGGCTGCTGGCGAGCAGCATCGCCGCGAGCTGGTGGGTGTACGACCGCTCGGAGCTGCACGCCTTCAGCTGGCTGGACGACCTGCTGCCCGCCGGACCCGGCGACCACCTGGTCGTCTCCTCGGGCCTGGACGAGGCCAGCCGGCCGCTCGCGGCCCGCTGGCCTGGGCACCCGCAGCGCCGGGTGGACCTCTACGACCCGGCGACCATGACCGAGGGCTCGATCCGGAGGGCCCGCCGCCTCGTACCGCCCGTCCCCGGCACGGCCGCCGGACGCCCCGAGAAGGTGCCCGCCGCCACCGGCTCGGCCGACACCGTGTTCCTGGTCTTCGCCGCCCACGAGCTGCGCCGACCCGCCGAACGGCGGGCCCTGTTCGCCGAGTGCGCCCGGGTGCTGCGCCCCGGCGGGCGGCTGGTGCTGGTCGAACACCTGCGGGACGCCGCCAACACGGCGGTGTTCGGCCCCGGCGCCTGGCACTTCTTCCGGCGCGACGACTGGCTCGCGGCCGCGGCCGGTGCGGGCCTGCACCCGGTCGCGGAACGCCGGATCGGCGGCCTGGTCACCGCCTTCGCCTTCGCGGCGCCCGGACCCGACCTGCGGAGCGGAGGCACGCAGTGAGCCAGCTGCTCACCCTGGAGGGCCAGTTGCGACTGGTGGGCGCGGCCCTGATCGGCATGGGCGCCCTGCACGCGGTACTGCCGCGGCTCATCGGCTGGCCAGCCGACCTGGCCGGCACCACCCTGCTGACCCGTCAGGTCTCCTACGCCCACCTCTTCTTCATCGGGCTGACCTGCGCCGTTCTCGGCCTGCTGCCGCTGCTGCTCGCCCCCGACCTGCTCGCCGGCGGCCGCCTCGGCACCGCCCTGCTCACCGCGCAGACCCTCTTCTGGGGCATCCGCTGGCTCTTCGAGTTCGCGGTCTTCTCCCCGAAGCTGTGGCGCGGCGACCGGCTGCGCACCGCCGCGCACGTCGCCCTGTCGGTGCTGTGGACCTGGGTGACAGCGGTGTTCACCTGCGCGCTGTTGGCCGCGCTGCGCGGCTGAGCGGGGGCCGCGCTCGGCGGCGGGTCGGCTCCGCGGGCCGGGCCACCGGGGTCAGAGCACCGGCTCGGGCACCCGGTCGTGCTCGGCGGGCCCGGTGCCCGTCCGGTCGGTGACCGAGACGACGCCGTCGACCGAGCGGCACAGCCGGACCACCAGCGGGGCCAGCTGCGGCGGGTCGATGGTGCCGCTGAGCACCACCCGGCCCTGCACCACCTCCACACCGACCAGGGCGGGGCTCACGCCGTCCACCGCGCCGAGCACCTCCTCGACGATCTCGCGGTGGATCAGCCGGTCCTCGCGGAGGAACACCCGCAGCAGGTCGCCCCGGCTGACCAGGCCGACCAGCCGGCCGTCCGCGTCCACCACCGGCAGCCGCTTCACCCGGTGCCCGGTCATCAGCCGGGCCGCCGCCACCACGCTCGCCTCCGGGGCGGTGCACACCACCGGGCCGGTCATCAGCTCCGCTGCGGTCACCGCGGCACGGCCGTCGTCGAGGGCACCCTCCCAGCCGGGACCGCCGCCCGCCGGCAGGCCGTCGTCCTGCGCGGCCAGCGTGCGCAGCAGGTCCGCCTCCGACACGATGCCGACCGGCCGGTCCTCGCCGTCCACCACCGGCACCGCCGTGATCTCGAACTCGGCCAGCACCGCCACGATCTCCCGGAATCCGGTCGCCGGCATCACCCGGACGACGTCCCGGCTCATCACCGACTCCACCGAACGGTGCCCCATGTCCGCCTCCCAACTGCCGTGCCCCGATCCTTGCCCCTCCCCGCCCCCAACGGTAGGGCCCAACGGCCCGTTCACGAACCATCGCCCGGAAGCCCGGCCCGGACGTCGTGCCGGAACGTCGATGGTCAGTCGGGGACGAGGACGGCGACTCCGGTGACACGGTCGGCGGCGAGGTCGGCGAGGGCCTCGGGGGCGCGGCTCATCGGGTAGCGGCGGACGTGCACGGTGGGCGGGTGGGCCGCGGTCTCGGCCAGGTAGGCGCGGCCGTCGGCCCGGGTGTTGGCGGTCACGCTGCGCAGGGTCCGCTCCTGGAACAGGTACTGGCGGTAGTCGAGCCGTGGGATGTCGGTGAGGTGGATCCCGGCGACGGCCAGGGTGCCGCCGCGGTCGAGGGCGGCCAGGGCGACCGGGACGAGGTCGCCGACCGGTGCGAAGAGGATCGCCGAGTCGAGCGGCTCGGGCGGGCTGTCGTCGGCGCCGCGGGCGGAGCTGGCGCCGAGGTCCTGGGCGAGCCGGCGGGCGTCCGCGGAGCGGGTGAGGACGTGGACCCGGGCCCCGCGGGCCAGCGCCAGCTGGGCGGTCAGGTGCGCGGACGCCCCGAAGCCGTAGAGGCCGAGGCGGCCGCCGGGCGGGAGTTCGGCGCGTTCCAGCGCGCGGTAGCCGATGATGCCCGCGCACAGCAGCGGGGCGAGTTCCTCGTCGGAGGGACCCTCGGGCAGCCGGTAGACGTAGTCGGCGTCGACCACGGCATGGCCGGCGTAGCCACCGGGCACGTCCCAGCCGGTGTAGCGGGAGTCCGGGCAGAGGTTCTCGCGCCCGGACAGGCAGTACCGGCAGACGCCGCACGTCCCGGCCAGCCACGCCGCACCGACCCGGTCCCCCGCGGCGAAGCCCTCCGCCTGCGGCCCGGCGCGCACCACCCGGCCCACGATCTCGTGGCCCGGCGGGCAGCCCGGCAGGTGCGGGGCGAGGTCGCCCTCGGCGAGGTGCAGGTCCGTCCGGCAGACCCCGCAGGCCCGGACCTCCAGCAGCAGCCCGCGCGGGCCGAGCGGCTCCAGCGGCCGTTCCACCCGGCGCAGCGGGCGGTCGGCGGCAGGGGCGGGGTGGTCGACGACCCAGGCGGTGGTGGTCCCGGTGCTCGTCCCGGTATCGGCAGCCATCGACTGTGGCCTCCCGTCGGCACGGCCTCCCGGCTCGGCGGCCGGGCGGCGGACAGGGTGCGGCTTCCGCCTCCAGCATGCACCGCCGCCGCGGGCCGGGCAGCCGTGCCGACGGGCGCGGCGGGCGGACGGCGGGTGCGGCCGTGGAGCGGAGGAGCCTGCACCGCCCGTGCGGAGCCACCCTCATGTGCCCTGAGTGACCGCCTGCGGCGGTGTCGGTGGTCGCCGCAGGTGGGAGTGGGCCGAGTGGGGGTGCTCGTGGCGGGGTGCGCGTGGCGGGGTGCCGGTGGGGCCGGTTGGAGAGACGCTTGAGTCCGAAGCCGGCGGTAGGAGGCGTACTATGCGCACCCACTTCCCCGGCCGCTGCGGGCATGCCCGGTGGCGGCGCCTGGTGGTGCATCTGCGGCTTGCGGTCGGCGCGAACGCCGGGCCGCTGTGGCGGCCGGTGGACCGGTCGCGCAGTCGTGCCCTGTTGGCGGCGTGGCTGGCCGTGGTGGTGGCGGCGGTCGGCGCGGGGGCGGCGGCGCTGCTGCTGTACTGGTCGGCGCAGCACGATGCGGCGCAGGCGGCGGCCCGGCTGCACCGGGTGCCGGCGGTGGTCCGCAGTGAGCCGCAGCAGGCGGATCTGAGCGCCTCGGGTGCGCCGGCGGGCGGCTACCGGGCGATGGCGACGTGGACGTATCCGGCCGGGCACACGGTGACGGAGGAGGCGGCGGTGCCGAGTTCGGCCGGGCCGGGTTCGAAGGTCCAGGTGTGGGTGGACAACGCGGGGCGGGCCACGGCCGGGCCGCGGTCCACCTCGGACATCGTGGCGACCACCGGGTTCATCGTGCTGGGCGGCTGGGCGGGCGCGGCGCTGGCCTGCGCCGTCGGCTACAGCGTGCGGCGCAGCCGACTGCAGCGGCGGGCCGAGGAGGAGTGGCAGACCGACTGGGCGGTGGTCGAGCCGACCTGGACGGGCCGCGCGGGCGGCCGCAACGGCTCCGACGCGTAGCCGTGGCCTGATCGCCGGCCGGTCGGCGTGCCGTCCCGGGTGCGGGGCCCCGGCGGGCCCGTGGCGGGTGGCCGCGGGCCCGCCGGGGCGGTGGTCGGTCAGTTGATGTGGACGGCGGGGCTGCCCGGCAGGCTGGAGTCGGTGACGGGGCCGTAGGTGGCGGAGAAGTAGCCGTCGGCGGGGCACAGGCCGGAGCCGCCGCTCTTGGCGAAGTGCTCGTTGTGGAACGCGAGGCTGTGGGCGGTGTTGTCGGCGGTGCCGGTGAACGCGCCGCTGAGCTGGTAGGTGCAGGTGATGGTGCCGAACCAGGTGGCGAGCACGGCGTTCGCCTGGATCGGTCCGGCCGTGCCGGGGGTGAGGGTGACGGGGAGGCCGGCGCCGTCGTCGACCGCGACGGTGTACGGGAGGTTGCCGACGGTGAGGCTCTTCACCGAGGTGACGCCGGTGACGTTGCTGGTGCAGGAGCCGAAGGCCATGCCGGTGAGGGCTTCGGTGGCGGTGCCGGGTGCGGCGGGGTTGCTCAGCACCTTGGCGGTGAACTGCGAGGTGGCGCAGGTGACCCCGGTGGTGCTGGTGGCGGTGGAGTAGAAGGTGGCCCGGGTGCCGGTGGCGAGCGGTGCGGCGAGCGCGTCGCCCTCCGCGACCGCGGCGCCGTCGGCGCCTCCGGCGGTGAGGACCGGGACGGCGGCGGCCGTCCCGGGTGTCGCGGCGGCGGGGACGGCCGGGGCGGCGACAGCGGCGCAGGCCGCGAGGACGGCGGCGGCGAGCAGGGCAGGGCGGCTGGACGGTCGCATGGGTGGGCCTCTTCCTCGGTGAGGGGTTCGAGAAGACGCACGTTCGCCGCTCCGGGCAGGTCGGGGGCGCCGGAGCTCCTTTCTCTTGTAGATCTGTGGCGGTACACCGTCAATACACTGCGCAGAACTTGCTGACGATTCGTCAACAAGAGCCGTGGCCCGGGCCGCCGAAAAAGCCGCTGAGGCACCCTCCGGCGGTCTGCTACCGTCGTCCGGCCGGCCGCGGGACTCCGGTGCGACTTCCGGAAGGCGCCTCTACAGCGATAATTCGCAGCTCGTGCCCCCATTCCCCGGCCGGCCTCCACATCGACGAGGCACCGACGAGGGGCTGGGCCATGGAGACCCTGGGTGATCTGGTCGCCGCCGAGGACGTGCTGCTGTTCGTGAACGCGGCGGTGACGGCGACCGGCCAGCGGGAGTTCCACGCGGACGCGGCCGAGCAGCGCCTCTCGCTGGACTTCCTGCACGCCTACATGCTGGGCAACTACCGCGAGTTGTACGCCGCGGTGCTGGCGCTGGACGTGAACGACCACAATGCGGCGCTGATCGTGCGCCGGCTGCTGGAGTCCGCCCGGGACGCCACCGCGGAGCAGCGCCGCACCGAGGGCCGGCTGATCTCGCGACGCCTGGCGCTGATGCCGCCGCAGCGGGTGTACCGGCTGTTCGGCGAGCTGCGCCGGGCCGGGGTGAACAACCGGCGGACGCGGGCGCTGATCCGGGACTGGATCGCGGCGCGGCCGGACCCGGCGCTGGACGCGGTGAAGTACCGGGGCGGCTTCCGCACCGCGCTGCGGCACGCGCACCTGGCCCCGCCCGGCCCCGAACTGGGCGACTTCGCCTTCCGCGGCACGTCGGACGCGCGGAACGGGCACTTCGAGACGCCGCTGCTGGACGCCTGGCGGCGCGCGCACTACCAGAAGTCGGCGGTGTACGAGCTGCCGTACACCGTCGCGGAGGGGTTCGCGGCGAAGCACGGCATCCCGCGGGCGGCCTTCCTGGAGCGGATCGCTCCGCGGATGACCCGGCTGGAGCGGCTGCGGCTGCAGGAGTCGGCGCGCGACGCCGGGGCGTCGGCGGTGGCGGCGGATCTGACGCGGATGCCGCTGACCCGGCTGGCCGGCTACGTGCTGGGCCTGCCGGTGGCGGATCGGGTGGCCCGCCGGGCCGAGCTGACCGCGGCGCTGGAGGCCGCGGCCCGGCGGACGGCGGGCGCCCGCGCGGGCAGCTGGGGCCGGGTGGCGGCGGTACTGGACGACAGCTTCTCCTCGTACGGCTCCGGGCAGAAGCGGCGGCGGCCGCTGGCGGTGGCGCTGGCCTGCCACCATCTGCTGGCGGTGCTGGCCGGGGAGTACACGGCGCGGTGGACCTCGGGCCGCACCGACGCGCTGCTCGCCCGGCCGTCCGGGGCGACCCCGCTCGGCCGGCGGATCCTGGACGCCCTGGAGACCGGCCCCGAGCAGCTGGTCGTCGTCTCGGACGGCTGGGACAACGCCCCGCCCGGGCTGGCCGCCGAGGTGCTGCGGGTGTGGCGCACCCGGCTGGACCCGGACGGGGCGACCCGGATCGTGCACCTCAGCCCGGTCTGGGACGCGGACGGCTTCGACGTGCGCCGGCTCGCACCGGGGGTGCCGACCGCGGGTATCCGGGACGCCGAGGACCTGGTGCCGCTGGTGGGGATCGCCCGCTTCGCGGAGGGCCGCACCGGCCTGGCCGAGCTGACCGCGTACCTGGCCGAGCGGACGGCGGCCTTCCTGGCGGCCGGCGGCGCGGCGCGCGGGCACCACGACGGGGAGGGACCCCGATGAGCACGCTGGACCTGACCGGCCTGGCCACCGGCCCCGCCCAGGTGTGGGGCGGGGTGCGGCTGGTGCCGCTGCTGCGCGAGGAGCCGGTCGTCGACCTGCGGCTGCACCGCCGGGTGTACGGGGACGCGTACACGCCGGTGTCGCTGGGCCCCCGCACCCACTACGTGTCCTATGTGCCGCACGGTTTCGTCGCGGACTGGACGGACGACGGTTCCGCGGCCGCGTACGGCACCTCGCTGGGCGAGCAGCCGCCGGCGCGCGTCCCGGTGCGCCCGCACCGGCGGACGGCCCGCCGGGAGGGTTCGAACCGGCTGCGGTTCCTGCCGCTGCACCTGGCCCTGGAGGGCTATCTGGCGCTGCACTTCGGCGGGCCGACGATCGTGTGGGAGGAGTGGTCGCAGCGGGCGGTGCGGGCCGGCCTCTCGCCGCGGGCCGAGGAGGCGTACCGGGGTGCCGAGGTGCGCGGACTGGCGGACGCGCTGCGGGTGTTCGAGATCCACCGCGGGCAGTGCGGGGTGCTGGTGTACACCGCGGACGCCCTGGCGGCGGCCTTCGCGGTGCCGCATCCGGAGGACTACCGGGCGCTGCACCCGACGCTGGTGCACGACCTGTTCGGCGAGTTGATCCACCACTACGCCCTGCTGTCGGCCCCGGTGCCGGACTTCCGGGCGAGCATCCCGGGCCCGGGCGTCCGCACGCCGGCCGATCTGCGGGCGGCGGTGGAGGAACAGGAGCGGGCCTGGGCCGAGTTCCACGACGGCACGATGGCGGCGGGACTGCTCGCCGCAGAGCTGCGCATCCGGCCGGTGCGGCGGATGGGACGGTTCACCCTGGGACGGTTCCTGCCGGAGTTCCGGCCCGGCCGGGAGAACCACATCGGCGAGACGATCACGGACGAGGACGGTCGGATCGCCTACCTGAAGACCTTCCGGCTCTCCGAGGCGCAGGTGCGGCGCGGCTTCCTGCTGGACACGCTGGCCGCGCACGACTGGCACCTGCCGTCGGCGGCGGCCGCGCTGAACGGCACGGAGGCGCAGCTGGGCCTGCGGCTGGAGGCGGCCGGGTTCGGGGCGCTGCTGCGTCAGGACGTGCTGGACCGCTACCGCCGGGAGGCCCGTTCGGGCGGGCCGGCTCAGTCGGCCGCGAGCCGCCGGCCCTCGTCGAAGTAGCGGGTGAGGGCGTCGGCGCCGCCGAGTTCGCGGACGGTACGGGCGGCGCCGAACGGGGCGTTCCAGAACGGGCCGGTGCGCGCGGTGTGCGGGCCGACGTAGGCGTAGGGCTCGGGCTGGTAGGAGTCGCCTGCGGAGACGCCGTAGTTGACCTCGTCGACGGTGATGCCGATGTCGAAGTGCTCGGGCCAGAGCACCGGTTCCTCGTCCGGGGCGAGGCGGCGCAGCGCGGTGTCGCCGGCGCCGAGGCAGTGGGCGATCCACTGGGCGGCCTGCGGGTCGGTGTCGACGGGGTCGTCGGCGGCGGCGCCGGAGCCGTCGTGGTAGAGGCCTTCGGGCGGGCCGGGCTGGACACCGACGGCGGCGGCGAGGGCGGCGCAGGTGGTGCGCCGGAGGACGAGGTGGTGGCCGGGGGCTATCAGTTGGTCGCCGATGACCTGCAGGAACGGCTCGGCGCTGGTGGCGAAGCCGCCGGGGTAGGCCCGCAGTCGGATGGTGCCGCTCTCCCGGTACTGCGGCCCGGCGAGGACCGTCTCGGCGACGGCGTGCAGGGCCCGGCGGGTGCGGACGATCGTGTCGGTGTCCATGTCTTCATGGTGGCCCGTGGTGGCAGGGACGGCACAACCCGTCGGCCGTGGCCAGCTGTCGACAGATAGACGAGGCGACTTGTCGCCCTTGTATCCGGCGGGAGACGTTCGGCCCGGACGCGCGGAGCGGCCCCCGGCCTGCGGCGGGCCCGGTGGCGGGGCGCCGCAGCCGGCCGGCCCGGCACGGGCGGTACGTGCCTCAACGGGCCTCAGCGGGCGGCGCGGCGGCGCCGGAGCAGCAGGGTGCCGGCGGCCGCGGCGGCGGCCAGCACCACCGCGCCGGCGACCGCCCACGTCCAGGCGCTGTCGGAGTCCGCCGTGGCCTCGGTGGTCCGGACCGGCTCGGCGGAGGCGCCGGCGGACGGGGTGCCGACCGGGGCCACCGGGCCGCTGCTGGGCGCGGTGCCGGGCACGGCGGTGACGTCGAACTCGGCCTCGCCGCGGCCGAGCGCGGGGAAGCCCGACTCGACGACCACCTTCCAGTGGCCGGGCGGGAGTTGGCGGGCGGTGGTGTAGGTGCCGGGCTTGTCGGCGACGGCGACCAGCGGCCAGGGACCGACCGCGCGGCCGTCCTGCGCGGTGGCGCTCAGGGTGCCGGCGACCTTCTCGTCCACTGGGTCGTGGTCGTTCTCCCAGGTGGCGACGGCGGTGAGGTGCCCGTCGGCCAGGCTGGAGACGGTGAAGGCGATGGTGTCGCCGTGGGCGGCCGCGGAGTGGGCCGTGCCGAGCACGGTCAGTCCGGTGAGGGCGGTGGCGGCGGTGATGGTGCGCAGGCGCATGACGGTGGCTCCTGGTCGGGCCGGGCGGGACGGGGGCGGCCCGGTGGGGCGGGAGACTCCCGCCCCACCGGGCCCGGGGCGCCTCGTCAGGAGGCGGCCTGGATGGTCCAGTTCTGGTAGGACTGGCCGCTGGGCTGCTGCAGTTCCAGCAGCCAGCCGCCGTAGTACCAGCGCTTGCTGGTGCCGAGGACCAGCGAGGAGCCCTTGGCGGTCAGCGCGTAGCCGCTGCCGGCGGAGTCGATCTTCCACTTCTGGTTGTCGGCGGTGGAGCAGGGCTCCTGCATCACGTACTGGCCGGCGACGGCCTGGCCGCCGAGCTGGAGGCACTTGTCGGAGCGGGCCGAGCGGATCCGCAGGAAGCCGTCACCGGTGTCCTCGAAGAGCCACTGCTGGTTGGAGTAGCCGTGCCGCTGGTAGCCGATGAGCACGGCGCCGTCGCGGGTGGAGCCGCCCCACATGTCGGCGGCCTGGCCGGTCAGGCTGTTGATCATCAGGTAGCGGGTGCCGGGCTTGGTCGGCGCGGGGCCGGCCTCCTTGGCGGTGCGGAAGGTGGTGGTGCGGCCGGGCTTGGCGGTCTTGCCGGAGGCGTCCTTGACCGCGACGGCGACCTTGTACTCCGTGTCGGCCTTGAGGTTGACCAGGCGGACGACGGTGGAGGTGACGGTCGCGATGGAGCGGCCGTTGACCTGCAGGTCGTAGCCGGTGGCGCCGGTGGCAGCCGTCCAGCTGAGCACGGCCGAGTTCGCGGTGATCTGGCCGACCGTCACCTTGGGCGCGGTGGTGCCGCCGGTCGGGCTCGGGCTGGGGGTGGGCGTCGGGTTGGTCGGGCTCGGGGTCGGCGTCGGCGACTTGGTCGGGTCGGCCGAGGTCGGGCTCGGGGTCGGCGTCGGGTTGGGGTTGGGGTTGGTGCCGCCGTTCGCGAACAGGAACTGGTTGTTGGCGATGTTCCAGTGCGTGGTCAGGTAGCTGCCCGGCTGCGGGCTGGTGTTGAAGTAGTCGTCGTGGTTGCAGTCGAGGCGGTCGTCCTCGGCCCGGTTCGGGCAGAGGGTCTGCATCTTCGGGTAGTACGGCGAGTCGGAGTAGCACATGATGTCCCACTCGTCGACGCAGTGCGCGCCCTTGCTGGTGTGCGGGGCACTGTTGTTGACGGCGCCGAGGTTGTGGCCGAGCTCGTGGGCGGCGGTGGAGCCGCCCCAGCAGCCGTTGTCGGTGCGGCCGTAGGACGGGCCGAAGTTGGACAGGTTGTCCTGGCCGGGGCGCTCGTCGCCGTTGAAGGTGCCGATGCCGCAGTACACGTTCGCGTCGGCGAACATCATGTACTTGCGGTCCTTGCGGTTGAAGCCCTGGGCGGCCAGCGCCTTGTTGGTGGCGCCGAACTCCTGCAGGGAGGCCGCGGACAGCTCGACGTTCAGCACCGAGGCGGTGCAGTCGGCCTCGGTGACGAAGCGGATGTGCCGGACGCCGCCGGTCTCCTGGGCGCTGGCGTTGTAGATGGTGTCGGTGTCCGCCGCCCACTTCTTGAAGGAGGCGAGGTACTGCGCGAAGCGGTCGCTGCCCGGCGCGTGGACGTACATCACCTGGACGCGGTTGCCGGTCGAGCCGTCGCCGTCGCAGACCACCTTGGAGCCTTCGGCCGCGGCCCCCGCTCCGGCCGAGGGGGTGCCGGCGGGCGCGGCGGAACCGCCGAGTGCCTTGCCGCTCTGCAGGTCCAGCACGGGCGGAGCGTCGCTCAGCAGCTCCGAGGCGGACGGTGCGGCGGCGGCCGCGGGCGGGGTGAGGTCGGCGGGCTGCTCGGTGGTGGCCACCGCCGGCGCGGTGTTCTTGTGGACGTCGACGCCGCGCGGCGGGGCGTCCGGGCCGTGCGTGCACAGGCCCTGGTTGTCGACCTTGTAGACACCGACGCACTTGTCACCGCTGGCGGCCGGGACGAGTCCGCCGTAGACCAGGCCGCGGGCCGGGTCGTCCTTGGGTATGGAGGTGACCGGGGCGGGCGCCTCGTTGTGGAGCGGGCCGGCGGCGGGCGAGGGGTCCAGCTCCTGGGCGATGGCCGCGTCGGCGGAGGTCCGGAGCGGCTTGCCGCCCTCCATCACGGAGCCGATGGTGAAGGCTCCCGCGATGAGTCCCGCGGTGACGGCGGTTGCGGTGAACATCAGTCCACGGCGATTTCGGCGACGGTGCGACGTCTTCCTGCGTGACACGTGTCTCTCCTCGTCGGCCCTCGGAGGATTGGTGCTTGCCGACACCTGGGAGATCCGTGGGGCGGGAGGGGATAACAGGAATCTCAAACATTTTTTCGTCGTTGGTTTCGGACGAGGTGTCAGGACCGCGATGGCCGGCCCGGTTGACGGGCCGTCCGCGCACGGACGAAGAGGAGAACAGGTGGACGGGCGACAGGTGGCGGCCTACCTGGACCGGATCGGCCTGCCGCGGCCGGGGCAGCCGGACGCGGCGGCGCTGCGCGCGCTGCAGCTGGCGCACCTTTCCGCGGTGCCGTTCGAGACGCTGAGCGTCGCGCGGGGCGAGCCGATCGTGCTGACCGAGCAGGCGCTCTGGGAGAAGCTCGTGGAGCGGCGGCGCGGCGGCTTCTGCTACGAGCTCAACGGCGCCTTCGCCGCACTGCTCGGGGCGCTCGGCTACCGGGTGGAGCTGCTGGCGGCACGGGTGTTCGGCAAGGACGGCCGGGTCGGTCCGCCGTTCGACCACATGGCGCTGCGGGTCGAGCTGGACGGGCCCTGGCTGGTGGACGTCGGCTTCGGCCGGTTCAGCCACCACCCGCTGCGGCTCGACGAGCGGGGACCGCAGGCCGACCCGGCCGGGCGGTTCACGCTCGCCGAGCACGGCCCCGGGCTGGACGTGCTGATGGACGGCGATCCGCAGTACCGGCTGGACCTGCGGCCGTACGCGCTGGCGGACTTCGGACCGACCTGCTGGTGGCAGGCGACCTCGCCGGACTCGCACTTCACCCGGTCGACGACCTGCTCGCGGCTGACCGCCGAGGGCCGGATCACCCTCGCCGGCACCCGGCTGATCCGCACCGGCGCGGACGGCTCACGCAGCGAGCGGGAGCTGACCGCGGAGCAGGCGCTCGCCGCCTACCGCGAGCACTTCGGGATCGAGCTGGACGAGCTGCCAGTCAGCGCACCGCTGCGACCAGCGCGTCACTGACCGAGCGCCACGCCACCCCGGCCTCCCGGAAGCCCGCCTCGACCAGGCGGGCGGCGTGCCACTCGGCGGGGTGGCTGTCGCCGTCGGCGTGCTCGCCGTGGATCGCGAAGCGGGCGGCGACCGCCTCGGCGAGCGCCGGGTCGGCGGCGGCGGCCCGCCACCAGCCGGCCCAGTCCAGGACGCCCTCGGCACGCTCCCGCTCCTGGCGGGCGCGCTGCCGGGCGGCGTCCGCGGCGTTGAGCAGCGGCGTGTCCGGCTGCGGCATGTGGTCGGCGTTGAGGAAGAGCCCGCCGGGGCGGACCACCTGGGCGAGATCGCCGTAGAGCCGCACCAGGGCGTCGGTGGTGAGCCAGTGCAGCGCGGTGGCGGTCAGCACGGCGTCGAAGGGCTCGCCGTCGGGCAGCCGCTTCGCCCAGTGCGGGTCGTTGAGGTCCGCGGTGACGAGGGTGAGTCGCGGCTCGTCGGCGAAGTGGCCGCGGGCGATCGCGAGCAGCGCCGGGTCGACGTCCACGCCGACCGAGACGGCCCCCGGGAGGCGGGCGAGCAGCCGCTCGCTGATCGAGCCGGTGCCGCAGGCCAGGTCGAGGACGTGCGGCGCCGGGCCGGCGGTGGCCTCGACCAGGTCGAGCATCACCCGGAACCGCTCCTCGCGGTCGGGCAGGTACCACTCCTGCTGCCGGTCCCAGCTGCGCTGCCAGTCGTGCCAGGTCGTCATGCCCCACTCCCGTCGGTAATGGCCGGATTGCCGGTGCATCTCTTACACTACGAGCCATCGGTAACCATCGCAAGCGCTTTTCAGCCATTACCTTTCGCGTGGATTCCACGCACTCCCGTAGCATTCGCCGGTACAGGCGGCGCACAACGGGAAGCGGCAACAGGCATGACGGCGGGCCCGGACACTCAGATCCAGATCGAGCAGGACGACGACCAGGAGGTCGACTTCGGCCCGGGTATCGACCCCGAGCGCCTGGCCATGTGCCTGGACGTACTCGCGGAGCTCGACACCCTGCACGTGGACCACCCGGACGCGATCACCGTCCGCCAGGCCGTCGGCGGCGTCTTCCGCACGCTGAAGCAGCGCCGCCGGCAGGAGACCCGCGCCCGCAAGACCGCGAACGACCGGGCGGTCACCGCACGGACGGCGACCGGCGCGCCCGGCCGGATCGACGACGAGACGGCCGGCGCCTTCGGCCTCACCACCGAGACCACCACCGAGATCGCCGGGATCCTCGAGCGCCCCCGCTCCTGCTACACCTGCAAGCAGCGGTACGTCGAGGTCGACGCCTTCTACCACCAGCTGTGCCGCAGCTGCGCGGCGCTGAACCACGCCCGCCGCGTCGCGCGTGCGGACCTGACCGGGCGGCGTGCGCTGCTCACCGGCGGCCGCGCGAAGATCGGCATGTACATCGCGCTCTGCCTGCTGCGGGACGGCGCACACACCACGATCACCACGCGCTTCCCCAACGATGCGATCCGCCGCTTCAAGGCGATGCCGGACAGCGACCAGTGGATCCACCGCCTGAAGATCATCGGCATCGACCTGCGCGACCCGGCGCAGGTCATGGCGCTGGCCGACGAGGTCGCCGCGGACGGCCCGTTGGACATCCTGATCAACAACGCGGCACAGACCGTCCGCCGCCCGCCGGAGTCGTACCGCCAGCTGGTGGCCGCCGAGTCGGCCCCGCTGCCGGCCGGCGTGCTGCCCCCGTCCACCGTGATCGGGCGGTTCGGCAGCGGCGGCGTGGACCTCCCGGCGCTGCCCGGCCAGGCCACCGGCGGCAGCGAGCGGATCACCGCCGAGGACGTCACCTCGCTCGCCCTGGTCACCGGCTCCGCCTCGCCGGCCCGGATCGAGGCGGGCACCGCCATCGACGCCGGCGGCCTGGTGCCGGACCTCGCGTCCACCAACAGCTGGGTGCAGACCGTCTCGGAGGTAGGCCCGATGGAGCTGCTGGAGGTGCAGCTCTGCAACTCGACCGCGCCGTTCATCCTGATCAGCCGGCTGCGGTCGGCGATGGCCGCCTCCCCCGCCCGCCGCAAGTACGTCGTCAACGTCTCCGCCATGGAGGGCGTGTTCAGCCGCGGTTACAAGGGCGCCGGCCACCCGCACACCAACATGGCCAAGGCCGCGCTGAACATGCTCACCCGCACCAGCGCCCAGGAGATGTTCCAGACCGACGGCATCCTGATGACCGCCGTCGACACCGGCTGGATCACCGACGAGCGCCCGCACCCGGAGAAGATGCGGCTGCACGACGAAGGCTTCCACGCCCCGCTCGACCTGGTCGACGGCGCGGCCCGGGTCTACGACCCGATCGTCCGCGGCGAGCTCGGCGAGGACCTGTACGGCTGCTTCCTCAAGGACTACGCCAAGGCCGCCTGGTGACCGGCCCGATCATCGGCGCGGGCGTCATCGTCCCGACCACCGACGGCCGGGTCCTGGTCGGCCGCCGCACCACCGCCGGGGAGCCGCCCACCTGGAGCCTGCCCGGCGGCAAGGTCGACGGCACCGGCGAGTCCTTCGAGGAGGCCGCCGCCCGCGAACTCGCCGAGGAGACGGGCATCGTGCTGCCCGCCGCGCGGATGCGGGTGCTGGCCGTGCTGCTCGACCACGAGCTGGGCCGGCCCCGGCTGACCGCGGCCGTCCTCGCCCCGCCGAGCGACGCTCCGGCCCTCGTCACCGAGCCGCACAGCTGCGCGGGCTGGGAGCGGTTCCCGGTGGACGCGCTGCCCACCCCGATGTTCCACCCGTCCGGCCTGGTGCTGGCCCGCTGGCTACCCGGCTACCCGGGCCCGGACGGCGCGCACGTCTACCCGCTCGCGGGAGCCTGAGCCCCTACGAGCGGGTGGCCGTGCGGTGGCCGCGGCGCTCAGCGACCCTTAGGCCGGACCAGCAGCACGAAGGTCCTGGCGTACGCGGTGCCCTCGGCGACCCGCGGCCAGTCCAGGGCGAGCAGCTCCTTGGAGGCCTGCTCGTGCAGTTCGCCGTCGACCCGGACCTCGGCGGTCTCCCGGCCGGCCCCGCCGCCGAACAGCAGCGAGATCCCGACCAGGCGGTCCCGGTCGAAGCCGTCCGCGAGAGCGGCGGCCAGCCGCGGCAGGACCGGCCGGGCGAGCATCCAGTCCTGGACGGCGCCCTGCCGGTCGCCGGCACCCCAGCCGACGATTCCGCCGTGCACGGCGTGCCAGCCGGGCAGCGCGTCCGCGTCGTCGGGGTGCAGGTGGCCGGCGAACCGCCCGTTGTGGGCGAGGAGTTCGAGCAGGGTGACGCCGGTCGTGGCGGCCCAGACCTCGACCGCCCGGCGCAGTGCCGGCTCGGCGCCCGCCTCGATGCCGGACACGCAGTCCCGCACCGCGCTCTGCTGCGGCCGCCCGGCGTCCGGCAGGAGGATCAGGTCGAGGTGGGCCGGGCCCTCGCCGTGCGGGGCGCCGACGGCCACCGCGGTGCCGCCCGGGCCGGTGACCCGGTCCCCTTCGAACGTCCAGGTGTCGCCGCTGAGTTCCGTCAACCGATCGGCCACCGCGGCGAGTACGGCCTGTTCGGAGAGCGGCGCGGTGTCGCCCTGCTGTCTGCGGGCGGCCGCGGCGGAGCCGCGCCACCAAGATCCCAACCCCATGGCGCACACCGTAGCGGCGCCGCCGCCCCGGCCGCCACAGGAACGCCGAACGCGCTCCCGCGGCGGCCGGGCCGGACGGCGGTTCAGGGACGGTACGTCACATCGGCTGCGGTGTAGCGGCAGTTGGCGCCGTCCGGCCCGCTGCCGGACTCCTCGGGCTCGCCCGAGGTGACTCCGGTGTAGCGCTGGCAGACGGTGATCTTCTTGCCGCTGTCGCCGACGACGGTCAGCCGGGTGATCCTCGCGGTGTCGCCGAGGTTGGCGTTGATACCGACGATCCTCTTGCCGGGGGCGGTGGCGATCACGTTGTCGATCACCACGTGGCGGGGGTACTGGGTCTTGCAGTTGCCGCAGGAGCGGTAGAGCTTGCCGAAGTCCTCCACCCGGAAGTTCTTGATCACGAAGGTTCCGGGGCCGTTGTGCTGGAAGACCTTGTCGGCGGCGCCGCGCGCACCGCCGCCGTCGACGGTCATCACCTGGGAGGCCGAGGTGCCCTTGAAGGTGGCCGCGTCCTCGCCGACGTTCTCCCACCAGACGTTGCGCAGGGTGCAGCTGCCGCTGCAGTGCACCCCGTCGGCGGCCGGCTCGCCGAGGATCACGTTCTGCAGCACCGCGCCGTCGGCGAGTTCGAACATCGCGGGCTGGTTCTCGGACTGGCCGCCGGTGCCCAGCCCACCCTTGCCGACGAAGCGGCGGCCGCCGCCGTCGAAGAGCGTGGCGACCTTCCGGGTCTCGGTCAGCGGCACATCGGCGCCCTGCGGCACCGGCCAGGCCGGGACCGTGCCGGTGGCGCCGGTGGCAGTGGCAGTGGGCTTGGCGGTGGCGGTCGCGGTGGGCTTGGCCGTCGCGGTGGGCTTCGTGGTGGCCGTGGTGCTCGCGGAGGAGCTCGCGGTGGGGGCCGGGGTTCCGGTGACCGCCTTGAAGGTCCACCGCTTGGCGGCGGCCGAGTCGCAGGAGTTCTGCTGCACCGGGGTGCCGGCCGCGGTCGAACCGTCCTTGACCGCCAGGCACTTGCCGCTGCCGGTGTTGACGATCCGGTGGCCGCCCTCGACCGCCGTCAGCGTCCAGCGCTGGGAGGCGGCCGCCGGGTCGCAGGCCTCCTGCTGCACGGCCGCGCCCGCACCGGACTCGGCGTCCCGGACACCCGCGCAGAGGCCGGTGCCGGCGGCGACCAGCCGGTAGCCGCCGTCGGCGGCGGCCAGCCGCCAGGTCTGGCCCCGGGCCCCGCAGTTCTGCTGCGCCAGCTGGGCCCCGGCGCCCTCCGCGGGCGCCTGCAGGCAGAGTCCTCCGGCGGCGCTCACCAGGGTGTAGGAGCCACCGGTGGCCGG
Source organism: Kitasatospora sp. NPDC085879 (assembly GCF_040686255.1). Lineage (NCBI taxonomy): Bacteria > Bacillati > Actinomycetota > Actinomycetes > Kitasatosporales > Streptomycetaceae > Kitasatospora > Kitasatospora sp. NPDC085879. The sequence goes on from NZ_JBFBJZ010000010.1 coordinate 70,814, forward strand.
GGCCGGGGCCGCCGCGTCCGCGCCGGCCCACAGGCCGCCCGCGATGCCGGCGGTCACCAGGGCGGCCACGCCGCCCAGGGCCGCGATCCTGCCGCGCTTGGGGCGTATCGCTCGCTTGCTCACGTCTCACGATTCCTTGGCAACTGTCGGGACAGGGAGGGCGCGTGGCCCCGCCGACGCGGGGGCCGCCCGGCACCGGACCGCCGCGCCCGCGAGGGCGGGCCGGCCGGTGTCCGCTCCCTGGTTGCCGCCCGGCGGAGGAAGGTTGCCGCGGCGGCGTGGATGTTTCCGAGGGGCTCTCCGAGGTGTCGTCAGTGGCCGGTCAGCCGACCGGGTTCCAGCCGTCGGTGCCGGCCAGGTAGGCCCGGGCGGTGTACGTGGCGGCCTGGGCGGCGGTCAGCTGCGGGCGGCCGGCGGTGACGGCGGCACCCGGGCCCGAGTCGGCGTACTCGGCGAAGCGGGCGGACTTCCAGGAGAAGCCGCCCATGTCCGTCCAGGGGGCGGTCCGCTTCACCGCGGCGGGCAGCACGGTGTTGCGGACCACGAACTGGCCGACGGCGGTGGAGCCGGTCCGCCAGGGGCGGCCGAGGTGGAAGGTGTCGGCCTTGGCGGTGCTGGTGATCGTGCTGTCGGTGACGAGGATCCCGTACGGCTTGGCCGCGTCGGTGTTGGGCGCGGCCAGGTAGCCGTTGTTGCCGCCGGCGGCGGCGCCGCGGTCGCGCAGGGTGATGTTCACCCGGTCGTAGACGGCGGTGGCGTTGCCGAAGAGGAAGTCCACGTCGCCCGCGACGAAGCAGTTCCGGAAGTACTGCCGGTACTGGCCGGTGGCGGTGGGCGCCCAGTTCAGCACGGTGTCCTGGTGCCCGATGAAACGGGAGTTCAGGTACTGCTGGCGGTCTCCGCGGGCGGCCAGGGCGACGGCCTGGGTGGCGGTGGTCTCCGGGTGGGCGGCGCGCTCGAAGGTGTTCTGCACGGTGAGGCCGGTGACGGTGGTGTCGTTCGCCGAGACGGTGAGGGTGGCGCTGCCCTCGGTGCCGTACGTTCCGCCGCCGGGCCGCGGGGTGCCGGCCGCGTTGTCGTGGGTGAGGACCACGTCCTCGGCGTTCCCGGTGGCGCCCTTGAGGGTCAGCCCCTTCTTCGAGGCCGGCACGTTCACCGTCTCGCGGTAGGTGCCGCGCGCGATCAGGACGGTGTCCCCTGGCGCGGCCGCGTCCACCGCTGACTGCACGGTGCGGTACGCGGCGGAGCCGTCGGCGGCGACCGTCAGGGTACGGCCGCTCGCCGCGCCGGTGGCGGCGCCGCCGCTCTCGGTGAGCACGCCGGCGCCGGCCTTCCGCGGCAGCTGCTCGGGCAGCGCCGCGGCGGGCTCCAGCCCGGCGGCGAGGGCGGGCTGCCAGGAGACGGTCGCCCTGATCTTCCTGGAGTTGGCGGCGTTGTACGCGGCGACCAGGTCCACCACGCCGCCGTTGACCAGGTTTCCGCTGCCCGCGAAGGCTCCCGTGCCGTCACCGCTGAGCAGTTGGGAGGCCTTCCGGTCGGACGACAGCCGCCAGTGGTTGTTCTGCGCCACGATCTGCGCTCCGGCCCGGGAGTTGACGCTGTACCCGTGCGTGTAGCCGTCGAGCTTCGCGGTGTCGTAGTAGTTGTCGTAGAGGTGGATCTGCCCGACGCGGGCGAGCGGGGCGCGCTGCACGACGCCCTGGAAGACGTTGTGGTGCAGGGTGACGCGGAGCTTGGTGTCCTTGTCGCTGCTGCCGATCAGCATCGTCTTGTCGTGGTCGGTGAAGCGGTTGTAGGACGCGGTGACCAGGTCGGAGGCGTTGGTGATGTCCAGTGCCCCGTCGTGGACCTGGTACTCGCGGCCGAACCGGGTCGGGTTGGCCGAGTCGAGGTGCGGTGCGTCGGAGAACGTGTTGTGGTCGATCCACACGTGGGTGGCACCGCGCAGCGAGACGGCGTCGTAGGCGGAGTTCCAGTTGCCGGTGGGGCCGTCGGTCGGGTCCCACTGCGGGAAGCAGTCGCGGACGTCGGTGAGGGCGAGGTTGCGGACGATCACGTCCTCGGCGTTCCGCACCGTCAGGTTGCCGCCGGTGATGCCGGCGCCGGTGCCGGGCACCCCGACGATCGTGGTGTGCGAGGGCACCGTCAGGACGACCCTCGCGGCCTGCTTGGCCTGGGCAGCGCGACGGGCGTCCTCCTGGCCGCCGGACGGGAGCCTGGTCCGGCCCCGGACGGCGGGATCGTAGGCCTTGGCGTACGCGGCGGCCGAGTAGCCGGTGCCGGCGGCGTAGTCCTCGCAGCCGAGGGCCTTCCCGGCGTCGTCGGTGTTGGCGTCGATCACGCCCCTGACCTTGATGATCCGCGGCGCCCCCGCGGGCCCGGCGGTCAGCGCCTTCGCCAGCTCGGCGCGGGTCGAGACGGTGAAGGTGTGCGCGGCGTCCGCGGACCGGCCGCCGGTGGTGCCGGCGCCCTCGGCCGCCCACCCGTCCTTGGCGGGCAGCACCGCGTGGGCGAGATCGGCCGCCGCCGAACCGCCGGTGGACGCCGTGCCGGTGGACGCGCCGCCGCTGGACGCGCTGCCGGTGGAGGCACCGGCGTGCAGGGCCAGCGGCACGGCGCCCAGACCGAGGACGGCCACCGCTCCGGCCCCCGCGAGGGCGAGCCGGCGGCGGGTGGCGGGACGGCGGTGCGAAGGATCGGACATGGCGCGACTCCGTGGAGGTGAGGGATGGTGTCCGTCCCTCAGTTGCCGCCGCTCCGCCCAGGGTTGCCGCCGATCCGGCCCGCAGCCGGGACCTTCGGCCCTCGCCCGCCGCACCGTCGATCTGATGAAGTGTCAGCCGGTCCGCCGCCGCCGGAGTTTGCGAGGACGCCAGGCGGCGGCGGACTGCTCGAGCCGCATCGCACAGGAGGCCTCCTTGCCCGTTCCCGCACCGCACACCGAGGCCGGAATCGCCTCGGTCAGCCGCCAGTTCCCCGGCCGCCGCACCGTGGTGGCCCTGCGCGGCGAGCTCGATCTGCACTCCGCCGGCCGACTGGAGCCGCGGCTCCTGCCGCTGCTGGAGCGCGGAGGCGGCGAGCTGGTGCTCGATCTCGCCGGGGTGACCTTCTGCGACAGCTCCGGCGTCGAGCTCTTCCTGCGGCTGAACGGCCGCTGCGCCGCGGACGCCTCGGTGATCCTGCGGGCGATCCCCCGCCAGCCGTCCCGGGTGATCCGGCTGATGGGCGTCGACCGGGCGCTGCGCTGCGAGTTCGGCCGCGAGCGGCGCTGACCGCCGCACGGACGGGGCGGGCTGCGGACGCCCGTTCAGCGCAGGACGAGCGGCGCCGACCACACCAGTCGGGCGCCGCCGTCCTGCGGGACGGACAGCTCGAAGCCGCCGCCCACGCCCCGCGCCCGCTCCGCGAGGTTCTGCAGTCCGCTGCGCCGCCCGCACGTCCACGGCCGCACCCCGGCCTGGGCCCCAGCGGCCTGAGCCCCGGTCCCCGGGTCAGCGGGCAGCAGTCCGCGGTCAGCCGACGTGGACGTGCGGGCGGCGCGCCGGGTCGGATTCGGCCTCGCGCAGCACCTCGCGGGTGACCGGCGCGACCTCGCCCTGGCCGAACAGGAAGAACCGCAGGAACTGGGCGAACGGGTTGCCCTCGGTCCACTCGAAGTAGATGTGCGGCTGCTGTCCGGTCGCGTCCCGGATGTGCAGCAGCAGCGCGGCGAGCGCGTTGGGCACGCTGGAGTGCTCCAGGGTGATCACCCGGTAGCGGTCGTGCAGGACCTCGCCGCGCACCTGCAGCTCCGCCTCGAAGTCGGAGGGGTCGCGGATGGTGACCTCGACGAAGACCAGGTCGTCCTCGGCTGGGATGGCGTTGTCCGAGCGGATCTGGTGGATCTTGTCGCGGTACTCGGCGAGGTCGCGGCGGTGCGGCTCGTTGGCGATCAGCCGGATCTCGCGGTGGGTGCCGTCGCGGACGAACCGCTCGGCGAGCGTGTCCATGGCCACGTCGGTGACCCGCAGTTCGAAGGCGCGGGCGAGCCGCGAGGCGAGCGAGATGATCATGATGGCCGCGATGAAGCAGGCACCGATCTTCACACCGTCCGGGCGCTCGGCGATGTTGGCCCCGGTGGTGTAGAGGAAGACCGCGGCGATCACCGCGAAGCCGACCGTCAGCCGGCGCTGCCCGGCCCGGTGCGCGGCGATGGTGACCGCGACGGCAGCGGAGCTGATCAGCACCAGGACACCGGTGGCGTAGGCGCCGCCCTGCTTGTCCACGCTGGCGTCGAAGATCCAGGTGACCAGGAAGGCCACCGCCGTCAGCACCAGCACGGTCGGCCGGACGGCCCGCGCCCAGTGCGGGGCCATGCCGTAGCGCGGCAGGTAGCGGGGCATCAGGTTGAGCAGGCCGGCCATGGCTGAGGCGCCGGCGAACCAGAGGATGGCGATGGTCGAGATGTCGTAGACGGTGCCGAAGGCGCTGCCCAGGTACTCGTGCGCGAGGTAGGCGAGGGCACGCCCGTTGGCCGCGCCGCCGGGTTCGAATGCGGGCGCGGGGATGAGCAGAGTGGTGATGAAGCTACTGGTGATCAGGAAGACGCTCATGATCAGGGCGGCCGTGGTGAGCAGCTTGCGCGCGCCGCGGATCCGGCCGACCGGCTTCTCCTCGGTGTCCTCCGGGTCGCCCTTGATGTGCGGCATGACGGCGACGCCGGTCTCGAAACCGGAGAGGCCGAGGGCCAGTTTGGGGAAGGTGATCAGCGAGACCCCGATCATGGCGATCACATTGCCGTGCTCGGCGGTCAGCGCGTGGGTCCAGTCGGTGATCAGGTTCGGATCGGTCAGCACGTGCCACAGGCCGGTCGCCACGACCACCACGTTGAGCGCCAGGTAGACCGCGACCAGGACGACCGCGACCCCGATCGCCTCACCGAACCCCTTCAGGAAGACGGCGCCGAGCAGCGCGATCAGCAGCAGCGTGATGAGCACCTCGCGGCCCTGCAGGCTGCTGGGGAGGTGCGGGTTCTCCACCAGGTGGGCGGTGGCGTCGGCGGCCGACAGTGTGATGGTGATGAGGAAGTCGGTGGCGGCGAAGCCGAGCAGCACCAGCACGAAGAGCTTGCCCTGCCAGAAGCTCAGCAGCCGCTCCAGCATCGCGATCGAACCCTCGCCGTGCGGGCTCTCCTTCGCGACCCGCCGGTAGACCGGCAGGGCGCCGAAGAGCGTGACGAGCACGAGCACGATGGTCGCCACCGGCGAGAGCAGGCCGGCCGCGAGGGCGGCGATGCCGGGCTGGTAGCCGAGGGTGGAGAAGTAGTCCAGGCCGGTCAGGCACATCACCCGCCACCAGCGCTGGCCGTGCTCCTCCGGCAGTTCGGCGTGCGGGCCGGGGTGCTGCTTGGCGGTGTCCGCCATGCCTTCGAGCAGCCAGGCCCGGAAACGCTGCCGTCTGGACGGTGCCGCGCCCTGGCCCGACGGAGCTGAGACCACCGTTGCACTCCCGTCAGGACGTGGGCACCGGGCCCACCCGGTGGACGACCAGGCCAGCGTAAGCGCGCCCGCCCGCCGCACTCGGGAGGCCGACCCGCCCGGTCACTCCGGACGCCCCGTCACACCGCCGATCGGCGGTCCACCGGACGACCGGTCAGCGCTCCCGGCCGCGGGGCTCGCGTGGGAGCGGCCGCAGGTCGGTCTGCGGCTCCCGCCTCCCCGGCGACGGTGCACGGCCCGTCGGCGCAGGCCACGCATGGCGCCCGACCGGGGCCGGGTGGACGAGGGCCGGGAGGCCTGGGCGGTCGTCATCACCAACGCAGCAGCATCACCCCTGCGCTGGCACCGCTGGCGAGACCGAACAGGGCGACCTCGGTGCCGGGACGCAGGCGTCCCTGCTCCGTGGCGAGGGCGAGTTGCAGCGGCAGGCTCGCCGCGGCGGCGTTCCCGATCGTCGGGAACGTGGCGACCACCTGGGCGGGGTCGGCGCCCATGCGGCGGCAGAAGGTGTCCGCGAACGGCACCGACGGCTGGTGGACGCACAGCAGGTCCAGCGCCCGGACGTCCACCCGCTGCTCCTTGAGCCACAGGCGTGCCTGCTCGTCCAGGCCGAGGAACGAGGCGAGGAGCCGGTCCGAGTCGACGTGCAGGCCCTGGGACTGGCCGGGCGCGTGGTGCGGATCGAACAACGTCGCCGCCGGCCAGCCCTCCGAGTTGGCCCAGAACGCCGACGCCCTGATGCCCGGCACGTCGGACGCCTCCAGCAGCAGGGCCGCCCCCGCGTCCGCCCCCGTCAGCGACGTCAGGCCGGTGCGCAGCGTGGCGCGGGTGAGGTGCCAGCGGGAGAGGCGGGTGAGGGTCTCGCCGCAGGTGACGAGGACGCGGCGGTGCTGGCCGGTGCGGATGAGGGCGTCGGCGACCTGGAGGGCGTTGAGGATGCCGTTGCAGGCGTTGGAGACGTCGAAGGCGGGGCAGGTGAGGCGGGTCTTGGCGGCGACGATGTGGGCGTTGGCGGGTTCGCGGACGTCCGCGCTGACGGCGGCGAACAGCAGCAGGTCGATGTCTCCGGGGTCGAGGCCGGCCTGGTGGAGGAGACCGGTCGCGGCGCGGGCGGCGAGGTCGGAGGGAAGGTCCTCGGGGCGCGCGAGGGTGCGTTCGCGCAGGCCGAAGGTCCGCTCGATCAGGCCGTCGGGGATGCGCAGGCCGGGGCTGCTGCGGCGCATCCGTTCCTCGATCGCGCGGGTGCTCTGGCGGTGTTCGGGCAGGTGGGCGGTGGCGCGGGTGATGCGGCTGTAGGGAGTCACGGCGCGCATTCCGTCGGCGGTGCGGCGCTGCGGGCGGTGGCCGCGGTCTCGGGCTCGGGCTCGGGCTCGGGCTCGGGCTCGGGTGGGCGGGCCGCGGTGCTTCCGTCGGGGACGGCCCGCTGCGTGCGGGTGGCCGCAGTGCGGGGCAGGCCGCAGACGGCGTGCTTGAGCAGGTCGGTCACGCGCAGCGGGAGGAGGGAGTGGAGGGGGACGAGGAGGCGGGCGTCGCGGCCGACGGTGTAGCGGGGCCGCGGGCGGGTCGCGGTCAGGCACTTCTCGATGGTGCGCGCAACGGGTTCGGGGCCGGGCACACGGCGGTCCACGGCGTTGAACAGGGCGGTGGTGCGATCGTAGCCGGGGGCGCCCGGGGTGCGGACGGCGGCGAGGTCGGCGGTGGCGGTGGCGAGCATCGGGGTGGCGAACGCGCCCGGCTCGACCAGGCACACCTGCACGCCCAGGTGGGCGGCTTCGACGCGCAGGCAGTGGGTGAGGGCCGACAGGCCGTGTTTCGCGGCGCTGTACCAGCCGCCCATCGGCCAAGGGACCCGGCCCAGCCCGGAGGAGATGTTGACGATCCGTCCGCTGCCGTGGCGGTGCATCGCGGGCAGGACCAGACGGCACAGGCGGGCCGCGCCGAGGAGGTTCACCTCCAGCACGTGGCGGGCCTGCTCGTCGCCGACGTCGGCCACGGCCCCGGCCTGCGGCACACCGGCGTTGTTCACCAGCGCCCACAGGCCGCCAGCGGTCATCTCCTCGGCCTGGTCCACGGCCTGCCGGCACGACGCCGGATCGGCGACGTCCAGCACGACGGTGCGCAGCCGTACCCCCGCCCGCTCGGCGTGCGCCGTCAGGTCGGCCGCCTTCGCCGGATCACGGGCACCGGCGATCACGTCCCATCCCCGGGACGCCAGGTGAAGGACCGTGACCCGGCCGATCCCGCCGGTCGCGCCGGTCACCAGCACACTGCGGCCACGTCCCCGCGCGGTGCCGCACTTCCCGACTCCCACGATCCGCTTCTCCCCGTTCCCGGGATCGCACGGCGCGACCCCGGGCGGCACAACGAGCACCCCCCGTCGGGGGATACGCGCCCCCGCCCGTGCAAGCTCGTGGATGCTACGGCCGGCCCTCGCCGTCCGCCGGGCGCGGCACGGTCACGTCTCGGTGTCCTGGTCGGTGAGGGGTTCCAGCACGCCGTGCGTGTCGAGGCGGTAGAGGACGACGAGTGCGGGACCGATGAACACGAGGGCGACGGCCGCGACGATGATCATCCACTGGAGCGGTGCACTGGCCCCGGCGCCCTGCTGCACGGTGAGCGAGGTCGGCACGAGGTAGGGCCGCTGGGCGAAACCCCAGGCGGCCACGGTCAGCGCCACGACGGCCACCGCCGAGTAGCGCGTCCAGCCGGCCGCGGGACCGGCCACCAGGATCGCCGTCACCGCCAGAGCGGCCACGGCCGCGAGGACGAGGACGAGCCCGATCCCGTGCGTGAGCCCGTGGTGGACGTACGACGCGTGCGGGTCGGTGACGCTCAGGCCGATCACGCCGACGGCCGACACCATGGCGCAGCCGATCCAGGCGCGCAGACGGAAGTAGCCGACGAGGTCGTCGGCGCCGAACCGGCGGGCGTCGACGGTGAGGAAGACGGCGCCGAGGAAGGCGGTGGCGGCGACCGCGAACAGGCCGGCGAGGATCGAGGTGGTGTTGGCCCAGGCGTCGGCCGAGGCGGTGGTGCCGGGGGCGATGCGACCGGAGGCCACGGCGCCGACGGCCGCGCCGAAGAAGAACGGTGTGACCAGCGAGGCGATCGCGAAGACCGCGCCGTACACGCGCCGTGCGGCCAGGCGCCGGCTGGGTTTGCGAAGGCCGAAGCCGGCACCGCGCAGCACCATGCCGACGGCGGCGAGCGCGAGCGGCAGCCAGAGCGCGGTGAACACCGTCTGGAAGAACACCGGGAAGCCCGTCCACATGACGACGAGGACGAAGATCAGCCAGACGTTGTTGACCTCCCAGACCGGGGCCATGGCGTGGTCGATCAGCCGGCGCGGACGGCTGCCGCGCTCGGCGCCGCCGGCCAGCAGGTCCCAGAAGCCCGCGCCGTAGTCGACGCCGCCGCCGCAGGCGTAGGCGGCGACCGCGATCAGCAGGATCCACGCGACGACGGTGGCGGTCACGGCTCGCTCCCCGGTTCTCGGCCGGTGTCCGTGGCCGCGGCGGCGTGTTCGGCCCGCGGGCCGTACGGGGTGTCGCTCTCGGGCCCCTCGGCGGATGCCGTGACGGCACCGGAGTCGGTCAGGCGCCAGCGGGTGCGCATCTTGAGCAGCACGGCGAGGAACGCACCGAAGATCAGAAGGTAGACGACGGCGACGATGCCGAACATCGTCCACAGCGAGGCGGCCGCAGTGGGGGTCACGGCGTCGGAGACCCGCATGTACTGGTAGACGATCCAGGGCTGGCGGCCGACCTCGGTGGTGATCCAACCGCACTCCACGGTGATCACGCTGGCAACGCCGGCGACGGCGGCGCAGCGGAAGAACCAGCGGGATTTCGGCAGGTCGCGGCGGCGCCACCAGCACCAGGCGTACCAGAGGGCGAGCAGGATGAGGAGGCTGCCGATGGTGGCCATGATGTCGAAGGCCCAGTGCACGATGGTGGCCTGGGTGGCGGTGGGGCGGTCGGCAGCGGGCACCGAGCTGAGCCCGGTGACCTGGGTGTCGGGACTGAACCCGGCCAGGATGGAGTCGAGTTGGGGGATCTTGAGGCCGCCCTTGACGGTGCCGTCCTCCTGGAGGCGGCCGAAGAGGTACTCGGAAACGTGGTCGCCGGTGTTCCAGACGAGTTCGGCGGCGGCGAACTTGATCGGCTGCTTGTGGTAGATCTGCCGGGCGATGTTGTCGCCGAGGAAGAACTGGATCGGCGTGAGGATCGCGGCGACGGTGAACGGCACGGTGAAGCCGAGCCGGTGGTAGCGGTCGCGGCGGCCTCGCAGCCAGCCCACCGCGTACACGCCGGCGACGACGTACCCGGCGGTCAGGAACATGGCGACCACGAAGTGCCAGTACTCCGGGCCGAACATCGGGGTGAAGACCGCCTGTTGGACGGTGACGTCCACGGGGTTGCCGTCCGAGTCGAGGGTGAAGCCCTGCGGGGTGTTCATCCACGAGTTCGCGGCGATGATCCCGAACGCGCCCATCAGCGCCGCCAGTGGCAGCGGCGCACCGAGCCAGAAGTGGGTGCGCGGTTTCAGCCTGCGCCAGCCGTACAGGTAGATGGCGATCAGGATCGCCTCCAGGAAGAACGCCCAGGCCTCCACGCCGAAGCCGAGGCCGAAGACGTCCCCCCAGCGGCCCATCATGCCCGGCCACAGCAGGCCGAACTCGAGCGAGAGCACGGTGCCGGTGACGATGCCGATGGCGAACTGCACGGCCATCACGGCCGACCACCGACGGGCCAGCAGGAGCGCCACCGGGTCGTTGCGCTTCAAACCGCGGTGGTGCATCACCAGCGTGATGAACGGCAGTGCCACACCGAACGGTACGAGCATGATGTGGGAGGCGAGGGTGAACGCCATCATCTCCCGCGCGGGCAGGAGCTGTGCGGGCGTGGAGTCGGCGAGCAGGGCGGCGACCGCGCTCATCTCACTCCCGGTGCGCACGGCGTGGCCGCCGGGATCGGTCGGCGGGCCGGTGCGGCTGCCGTCCTCGGCGTCGGGTGGGTGTTCGTCCGGGCGGTCGTCGGCGCGGGCATCAAGGGTCAGCCTCCGGTGGCGAAGCCGGGGAAGAGGGTCATCCCACCGTCGACGTACAGCGTGGTCCCGACCACGTAGTCCATGAGGTCGGAGGCCAGCAGGGTCACTGCGTCGGCGATGTCCTCGGGGTCGCCGACCCGCCGGTAGGGGATCAGCTGCAGCAGGGCCGTCTCGGCCTCGGGCGTGTCCCAGGCGGACTTGTTGATCGGGGTGCGGATGGCGCCCGGTCCGACGGCGTTCACCCGGATCCCCTTCGGGGCGAGCTCCTGGGCGAGGGTCTGCATCAGCATCAGGACGCCGCCCTTGGACGCGGCGTAGTTCACATGGCCCGACCAGGGGATGATCTGGTGGACGGAGCTCATGCAGATGATCTTGCCGGCGGAGCGGGAGACCTCGGGGACGACGCCGCGGCGGACGAATTCCTTCGCGGCCTCGCGGGCGCAGAGGAACTGGCCGGTGAGGTTGACGTCCAGAACCTTGTGCCACTGCTCGACCGTCATGTCGGCGATGGCGGCGTCCCGCTGCAGCCCGGCGTTGGCCACCATGATGTCGATCGTGCCGAACTCCTCGACCATCCGCCCGACCATCCCGACGACCTGGTCCTCCTCGGAGACGTCGGCCTGGTGGGCGTAGGCCTGCACCCCGAACGACTTGATCTCCCGGACGACGTCGTCCGCCGTCTCCGGGCCGAAGACGTAGTTGACGACCACGTCCGCGCCCGCCCGGCCCAGACCGATCGCGGTCGCCCGGCCGATACCGGAGTTGGCTCCCGTCACCAGCGCCTTCTGCCCCTTGAGGAGCTGCGGCATCGGCCACCGCTGCCCATCCGCCGCTGAAGCCACAGCTCTCTCCTGTCGTCGGCCGCACACCACTACCGACCGACCACCATTCCCGCCGGGGCCGCACATGCGATCGGGGACGCGCGGTACCCCCCGGTCGGGCGCGGCGATGCCACCCGGACGGCGCAGTGGCGCGGGTGGACAGCCGACCGGTCAGGCGCCGGGGCCCGCGACCACGTTCTCGAGGGGCTCGCCTGCGAGGAAGCGTCCGACCTGGGCACGGATCAGCCGCATGGCACGCGGCAGGAACGCCGCGCTGTTGCCGCCGACGTGCGGGCTGATCAGCGTGTTGGGCGCTCGCCACAGCGGGTGGTCGTGGGGCAGCGGCTCCGGGTCGGTGACGTCCAGGGCCGCGGCCAGCCGGCCGCGCTGCAACTCGGCGAGGAGCGCATCGGTGTCCACCACCGCGCCCCGCGCCACGTTGACCAGGAGCGCGCCGTCCCGCATCGCGGCCAGGAAACGCGCGTCGACCAGTCCGCGGGTGTGTTCCGTCAGCGGAACGGTCAGCACCACGACGTCGGCGGCCTGCAGCAGCTCCGGAAGGCTCTGCAGGGCGTGTACCGGCCCGCGGGCGGCAGTCCGGGCACTGCGGGCCACCCGCAGCAGCTCGCACTCGAACGGCACGAGGCGCTCCTCGACGGCCGCACCGATCGAACCGTACCCGACCACCAGGACCGTGCGGTCGGCCAGCGACGCGGACGGCCCGCCCCGCCAGACTCCGGCGTCCTGCGCCCGAACGAACCCCGGCACCCCGCGCAGCGACGCCAGGACCAGGGTGACCGCGAGCTCGGCGGTGCTCGTGTCATGGACCCCTCTGGCGTTGCACAGCGCCACCCCCGCCGGTACCGCGGGCAGCAGGTCGTCGACTCCCGCCGAGAGGCTCTGCACGGCCCGCAGCCGCGGCATCCGGGGCAGCAGCGGGAGCGCGGCCGCCGCACGGGTGTAGGGGATGACGAAGAACTCCACCGTGTCCAGGACCTGCTGCGGCGGCGCCTCACCGTGGCCGTCCCACACCGCGACCGGCACGTGCGGCAGACCGCCGATCCGGTCGGGCGGGTACGGCAGCAGGATCCGGCCGGCCGTCGCAGGCGCCCCGGCGGGCCCGTCGTCCGCACCGCTCATGCCGCTCATACCGCGATCCCACCAGCGATCGGCAGCCGGGGCAAACCCCCGGCCCGGGTGGCACCACCGCAGCCCGGCGTTCGGCCGGACGGGTGAGCCTCGTCGACCCGACAGCGCCTCGGGGAGCTCGAGCCCGGCCAGGAACGCAGGATCGACCGCAGAGGCCCCGCGGAAGGCCGTGGAGATCGGAGGTGACAGGTGGAACATCACGGACACGGCCGCACCGTCGTCGTGGTCATGGGCGTCTCGGGAGCCGGTAAGAGCACGGTGGGCGGGCGGCTCGCCCACCGACTCGGCGTCCCGTTCACGGAGGGCGACGACCTCCACCCCCAGGCGAACATCGCCAGGATGACCGCCGGGTCCGCGCTGGGGGACGCCGACCGCAGACCATGGCTGGACGCCGTCGCCGACGTCATCCGGCAGACCTGCCTCACCCCCACCGGAAGGGTGATCAGCTGTTCGGCCCTCAAGCGCCGCTACCGCGACATCCTCCGCGCGGCCGGCCCCGGCGTCTTCTTCCTGCACCTCGCGCTCACCCCGGCCGAGGCCCGCGCCCGCCTCTCGCGTCGCCACGGCCACTTCATGCCGAGCGCGTTGCTCGACTCCCAGTACCAGGCGCTCGAACCCCTGCAGGCCGATGAGGCCGGCGTGACACTGGACGCGGACGGCGACGCCGAGACGATTCTGCGTCAGGCCGAGGCCGCCATCGCCCGGTTCGAGGACCCCGACGGACAGTGATCCACCCACGAACCACCTTCGGTGGGGTTCGCTGAGCCGATCGAGTGACGGTCGCCGTGTCTGCCCGGGCACGGCAGTGCAGATCTGCGACATGCGATTCAATCCCACGGTGCCCCGGGCGCTCGACAGGGAGGCGGCTGTGACCGACGAAGAGATCCTGCTGGGTATCGCCCTGACCGTCGCCCTCGCCACCGGTTCGCAGGTCCTGGCGAACAAGCTGCGCGTCCCCGCCCTGATCGTGCTGCTGCCGGTCGGGTTCACCGCGGGCGCCCTGACCGACGTCATCCATCCCGCACGGCTCGTCGGGCCGGACTTCCCCGCGCTGGTGTCGCTGTCCGTCGCGGTGATCCTCTACGACGCCGGCCTCGGACTGAACCTGCGCAATCTCACCGGCCGCACCCGGGCGATCGTCGGACGGCTGCTGGTCATCGGCATCCTGGTCACGTTCTTCACCGTGTCGGGCATCGGCCCGGCGCTGTTCGGCATCCCACTGCGGGTGGCGGCGATGATCGGCGTGATCCTCGTCGTGTCGGGCCCGACCGTCGTGGGGCCGCTGATGGAGTTCGTGCGGCCGACCGACAAGGTGCGGCGCATCCTGATCTGGGAAGGAACGCTGACCGACCCGATCGGCGGCATCCTCGGGGCCGTCGTCTTCCACGCCGTGGCGACCACGGGGCGGATCGACATCGGTCGGGGTTACCAGATCGGACAGTTCCTGATCAGCATGGGTGTCGGCCTCGCCGGCGGCGCCGTCGGCACCGGCATCCTCTGGCTGGCGCTGCGCAAGCTGCGGCTCGGCGAGACGCTCGGCACGCTGGCGCAGCTGGCGACGGTGGTCGTCGTCTCCGCCGGCTGCGACATCGCCCGGGACGACACCGGCCTCATCGCGGCGATCGTCACGGGGCTCGCGGTCGCCAACCTGCCGGGCCTGGACATGCCGGCCCGCCGGCCCTTCCTCGAAACACTCGTTCAGCTGATCATCGGCCTGCTGTTCATCTCCATCTCCTCCGCCGTCCCCCCTTCGTCGGTGGTGCCCGTGCTGGTGCCCTCGCTGATCCTGATCGCGGTCCTCGTCCTCCTCGTCCGGCCGTTCGTCGCGTGGGCGGCCGCCCACGGCACGGGACTCACCACGGGCGAGTGGGGCTTCATCGGGTGGATGGCGCCGCGCGGCATCGTGGCCGCCTCGACCGCGTCCGCCTTCGCCGCCACCCTCGTGGAGAAGGGCCTGCCCGGCGCTTCCAAGATCCTCCCGATCACCTTCCTCGTGATCGTGGGCACGGTCCTGGTCTACGCGCTGACGGCCGGGCCGGTGGCCCGGCGCCTCGGCGTCGTCCGGCCGAGCCGGACCCGGCCGCTCCTGGTCGGCGGCGACCCGTGGGTGGTCGGCCTGGGCCGGGCCCTGGGGTCGGCGGGCCTCGACGTGCTGATGTGGGCGGGCCTGGACGAGGAACGCGAACGGATCAGGGCGGCCGGCCTCGAACTCGCGCACGGGGAGATGCTGGCGACCGCCACCAACCCGCGGGCACGTCTGGAGGGCGTCACCGCGGTGTTCCTGCTCACCGACGACGACGACTTCAACGCGCTCGCCTCGGTCGTCGTCAAGGACAACGTCCAGGGGCCGGTCTACCGGGTGGGGCCGCCGCAGGACAGCCACGGCGTGGTCGCCCCGTACACGGGCGGCGACATCCTCTTCGGCCGTGACCTCGTCCGGCACCGTCTGGCGGACCGCTACGCGCAGGGTGACCGCTTCCACGTGCAACCGGCCTCCCGTCCGATCCCGCCGGACCACGTCATCCTGTTCGTCGTCCGCACCGACGGCAAACTGGACCCGGTGACCGAGTCGCGGCCCGCCACCCTGTCGCCGGACGACACCGCCGTGCTGCTGGGCCCCGCATGACGACCTGGGCGGCCAGGTTCCGGCTGCGGCAGTACGCCAAGGCCAGCCTGTGGATCGTTCCGCTGTTCGGGCTCGTGCTCGGTGTCGCGCTGGCCGAGGCCGCGACCGCCGCGGACGGGGCGTCGTGGCTGCCGAAGACCTGGGACTACTCCGCGACGACCGCGAGCAGCGTCCTCAGCTCCGTCGTCGGCTCGATGATCGCGCTGCTCGGCTTCGTCGTGACCATCGGCGTCCTGGTGATCCAGCAGGCCACCGGCACGCTGTCCCCGCGCTACATGCGGCTGTGGTACCGCGACCGGCTGCAGAAGGCCGTGCTGGCCACCTTCACCGGCACGTTCTCGTTCGCCTACACGCTGCTGCGGAGCATCGAGTCCGACTCCGTCCCCAACCTCGGCGTCACGCTGGCCGGCATCGCCGTCTCCGTCAGCCTGCTGCTCCTGCTGATCTACCTCAACCGGTTCACCCACAACCTGCGCCCGGTGGCGATCGCCGACCTGGTGGGACGGATGGGCGAGAACGTGCTGCACCGCGCCGCGGCGAGAGTCCGGGAGGCGGCCGTGCGAGAGCCCGGCCCTCTCCTGCCGGGCGGGTCGGCGACCCGGATCCGGACCCAGCGGGGCGGGGTGATCCAGGCCTTCGACGCGGCCGGGTTGGTGTCGCTGGCGGCCCGGCACGACTGCGTCCTCGTCATGGCCCACGTGGTGGGCGACTTCGTGTCGCCCGGCGCCGTCGTCTTCGAGGTCCACGGCACCACCTCGGCACCCGACCCGCGGGAGGTGGCCGGGCGCCTGGCCCTCGGAGTGGAGCGGACCATCGAGCAGGACCCCGCGTTCGCCCTGCGCATCCTGGTCGACATCGCCATCAGGGCGCTCTCCCCGGCGGTCAACGACCCCACCACCGCGGTGCAGGTGCTCAACCACGTCGAGACGTTCCTGCACGCGGTCGGGCGGGTCGGGCTCCGCAGCCACTACGTGCTCGGCGACGGCGGCGGCCCGCCCCGGCTCGTGGTGCCGGGCCGGTCCTGGGAGGACTACCTCCGGCTCGCCGTCACGGAGATCCGCGACTACGGCGCCGGCTCGGTCCAGGTCTGCCGACGGCTGCGGGCGATGCTGGAGGGGCTCCTGGAGACCCTGCCCGACGCGTGCCTGCCGGCTCTGCGGGCCGAGCTCGCGCTGCTCGCGGACGCGGTCGAGCGGGAGTTCGCCGATGCGCCCCGCCGGGCCGACGCCGAGACGGCGGACCCGCAGGGCATCGGTGGAGGACGGCGCCCCGGCCCGGGCGGGGACACGGACTCCTGACCGCCCGTCGGGCCGGGACGGGGCGGGGTTCACGCCCAGCCGCGGCGGGCGGCCTGCCAGCCGAGCTGGATGCGGGCCTCGACGCCGGCCCGGGACATCAGGTCGTGACCCGGCGCTGGACGGTGCGACGGGAGATGCCGCTGGCTGGCGGCGGCCTGGTCGGTCAGACCGGCCAGCACCAGGGCGAGGACGCGGGCGTCGAGCTCGTCGATCGCGTCCGGCCGGCTCTCCGCGAGGCCGTCGCCGATCGGTCCGGCCGCTCGCCCTCGTCCTGCGCGGGCGATGGTCAGGCGAGGCGCTCGGCGATGCGGTCGGCGACCCGCAGGGCGTTGGCGATGGCCGTCAGCGACGGGTTCACCGCGCCGATGCTCGGGAAGAAGCTCGTGTCCACGACGTAGAGGTTGTCGAGGTCGTGGGCCCGGCAGTCGACGTCGAGGGCCGAGCTCCGCGGGTCGGTGCCGAAGCGTACGGTGCCGGCCTGGTGGGCGGTGGCGCCGATCGGCATGCCCTTGTGCAGGTACAGGCTGTGCGGCAGCAGGTGGTGCTCGTGCATGCCGAGCCGGCCGAGCATCTGGCGGAGCTTGTGCTGCAGCCTCCTCAGCCCTTCGACGTTGTTCTTCTCGTCCAGGGCGAGGTGGATGCCGCCGTCCGCGTCCAGGGTGACGCGGTTGTCGGGGTTCGGAAGGTCCTCGCCGCAGAGCCAGAAGTCCACCGCGTGGTGGGCGAGCACCTCGAAGGGCAGGTCGGGCGAGGCCATGCCCGCCCAGCGCGGCGCCTCGCCCCGGATCTGGTCGGCGTCGGACTTGCCGAGCATCTGGATGCCGCCGAGCGGGTAGTCCCAGTCGTCCGCGCCCAAGTACCAGTCGTTCAGGGCGAGGGTCTTCTGGAACTGCGTGTCGTTGGGCTCCTTGGAGACCGCCATCAGGGCGAGGTTGTTGTGCCGCATGTAGTGGCGGCCCACTACGCCGGAGCTGTTGGCCAGGCCGTCCGGATGCCGGTCGTCGGCCGACCGGAGCAGCAGCGCGGCGGAGTTGACGGCACCGCAGGCGACCACCACGATGTCGGCGGAGTACTCCGCGACCGTCCCGTCGGCGAGTTCGGCGACCACCGTGTCGACGCTGCGGCCGGTCGGGCCGGTCTCGAGCCTGCGGACGTTCGCGCCGGTGACCATCGTGACGTTGTCGTGTTCCAGGGCAGGGTCGACGCACACGACCTGGGCGTCGGCCTTGCCCCGGACCAGGCAGGGGAAGCCGTCGACCCGGTTGCAGCGGATGCACACGCTCTCGTGGGTCGCCCGGCCGTCGCCGTCCTGGGTGAGGTTCACGCCGATGGGCAGGTGGAAGGGGTGCAGGCCCTGCTTCTCCAGGTCGTCGCTGAGCTGCTGGATCCTCGGCTCGTGCTGCACCGGCGGGTAGGCGTACTGGGCACTGGCCGGCCCCTCGGTCGGGTCCTCGCCGTGACGGCCGTGCACCAGGTACAGGTGTTCGGCCTGGGTGTAGTACGGCTCCAGGTCCTCGTAGCGGATCGGCCAGGCCGGGGAGATGCCGCCGTGGTGGTGCAGTTCGCCGAAGTCCTGGGGGCGGAGGCGGAAGAGCGCGGCGCCGTAGAACTTCGTGTTCCCGCCGACGTAGTAGTTGACCTCGGGCGGGAACGCCTCGCCGTGCTTGTCGTACCAGAACTCGGGGGCGCGGTACTTGCCCTTGACGAAGACCGCGGTGGACTCCCAGTTGTCCCGCTCGCGGGGCAGGTAGTCGCCGCGTTCCAGGATGAGGATGCGCCTGCCGGTGGGGGCGAGGCGGTGGGCGAGGGTGCCGCCGCCCGCTCCGGTGCCGATGACGATGACGTCGTAGTGCTCGCTGGTTCCTGCCATGGTGGTCACCTAGGGTCGTGTTGGGGGACGCGGGGCCGAATACGGTGGACGGACCGTCAGAGGACGGCGATCGGGTTGACCGGCGAGCCGGTGGCCGCGGGCAGCCGCAGGGGTGCGACCACGCACAGGAAGGACCAGCGGCCCTCCTGCTCGCAGAGCGGTACCAGCTCCTCGAACTGCAGGTAGTCCATGAGGTGCAGCCCGAGGGCGTGGACCCCGAGGACGTGCACCGGGAAGGCCACACCCTCGGTGGCGCTGGGGGCGGTGTCGTTGTTGCCGTCGCTGCCGAGCGCACAGACCCGCCGCTCGGCCAGGAACTCCATCGCCGACGGGTGCAGGCCGGCCCGGCTGCGCGCGGCGTCCCAGGGCCCCGCCTCGACCCGCCTGCGGCGGTGGCCGACCCGGACGAGCAGGATGTCCCCGGTGCCGACCCGGACGTGCTGCGCGGCCTCGGCGGCGAGCAGGTCGTCGGCGGTGACGTGGTCACCGGGCTCCAGCCACGGCACGCCGCGCAGCCGCGGAATGTCGAGCAGGACACCGCGGCCGACGATGCCGTTGCGGGCCAGCCCGACGGTGAGCGCGGTGGCGCCGTCCGCGGTGACCGTGTCGGCCGGGACGCCGCCGTACAGGGTGCCGTCCCAGACGACGTGGCACAGCGCGTCGAGATGGCTGTCGGCGTCGCCGTGCACGTTCATGGCGAAGTGGTCGGTGGCGAAGTGCAGTCCGGTGTCCGCCGCCTCGCTCTCGGGCCGGCTGGTGAGCCGGTGGCCGGCCGGGTGCGGGTTGTCGGGTGCGGCGGCGGTCTCGATCGGGGAGGACAGCGACACGGTCAGACCCGAACGGACCTCCGCCGCCGCGTGCCGGACGGTGTCCGGCGTGATGGCCGCCAGAGCCCCGCGCACGCCCGCCGGGCCGACGTCGCGCGTCACCGCCGCGCCGGTCGCGCCGGCCGCCTCCACGGCCTCCACCGCCCGTGCCCGCAGGCGCGCGTACAGGCGACGGAACTCGGCGAGGCTCTGTACGGCCGCGACCGGCCCCCCGGGCGCGGGGTCAGCCCCGCGGCCGGTCAATGGCCTCGTCCAGGGTCGACGCCGCCATGATGAGCGACAGGTGGGTGAACGCCTGCGGGAAGTTGCCGAGCTGCTCACCGCTCGGCCCGATCTCCTCGGCGAACAGGCCGACGTGGTTGGCGTAGGTGTGCATCTTCTCGAAGGTGTAGCGCGCCGGCCGGACGCGCCCGGCACGCGCGAGGGCGTCGACGTAGAGGTAGGTGCACAGGCTGAAGGTGCCCTCCGAGCCGCGCAGACCGTCCGGCGAGGCCGCCGGGTCGTAGCGGTAGACGAGGCTGTCCGAGACGAGCTTGCGCTCCATCGCGTCCAGGGTGGAGAGCCAGCCCGGGCTCTTCGCGGCGAGGAACCCCACCCGCGGGATCAGCAGCAGGGAGGCGTCCAGGACGTCGCCGCCGTAGTGCTGCACGAGGGCCTGTTCGCTCCGGCTCCAGCCCTTGTCCATGACCTGTTCGAGAATGCTGTCGCGGGCGGCCCGCCACCGCGGGATGTCGGCGGGCCGGCTGAGCTCGGTCGCCAGCCGCATGCCCCGGTCGAACGCCACCCAGCACATCACCCGGCTGTAGGTGAAGTCGTTGCGCCCGCCGCGCGTCTCCCAGATGCCCTCGTCCGGGCGGTCCCAGTTGTCGGACAGCCAGTCCAGCGTCCTGGCGAGGCCCTTCCACCCGTGGTATCCCAGCTCCACGCCGACGTCCAGGCCCTCGGCCATGGCGTAGAGGGACTCGCCGTAGATGTCCAGCTGCAACTGGTCGGCGGCGGCGTTGCCGGCCCGGACCGGGCGCGACCCCCGGTAGCCCTCCCAGTGGTCGAGGATCTCCTCGGAGAGATGCGGGTCGCCGTCCACCCGGTACATGATCTGCAGCCGCTCACCGGGCAGGTCCGCCCTGTCCCGCATCCGGTCGCCCAGCCACTTCGTGAACGAGGACGCCTCCTCCACGAACCCGAGGTCGAGCAGTGCACGGACCGAGAGCGAGCCGTCCCGGACCCACGAGTAGCGGTAGTCCCAGTTGCGTTCGCCGCCGACCTGCTCGGGCAGGCCCATGGTGGCCGCGGCGACCGGGGCACCGGAGGGGTGGTAGGTGAGGAGCTTGAGCGTGATGGCCGAGCGGTTCACCATCTCGGCCCAGCGGCCCCGGTAGTGGGAGGTGTGCAGCCACTTCTGCCAGAAGTCCACCTCCTGCCAGAGCCGCGCCGTCACGTCCTCGACCGTGAGGGGAGGCGGCGCCTCACCGCCGGCATCGCAGGTGGTGAACACGGCTGCGGCCGACTCCCCGACACCGAGGGTGACCGTGCCGCGGACGTCCTGCCCGTCCCGCTCCAGCGGAAAGCTGGACTGCAGGTGGCCCGTGATGCCGGGTGCGCGGAAGACCGCCTCCTGCGGCCGCAGATCGAGCTCGTGGTCGGCCCGGCCGTAGTCGAACCGCGGCCGGCACTCCAGGACGAAGCGCACGGTGCCGCGCACCGCGCGGATCACCCGGATCAGGCTGTGGCGGTCGGTGGGTGTGCGGCTGACGTTGGCCGGCATCCAGTCGACGACCTCGCCGACGCCGTCCGGCGACATGAACCGCGTGACCAGCACACCGGTGTCCGGATAGTAGAGCTGCTTGCACGTCACGTCCGAGTGCTCCGGTGCCAGCCGGAAGTACCCGCCGCGATCGTGGTCGAGCAGCGAGGCGAACACGCTCGGCGAGTCGAACCTCGGCGAGCAGAACCAGTTCACCACGCCCTGCGAGGAGACCAGGGAGGCGGTCTGCAGGTCGCCCACCAGCCCGTGATCGGCGATCGGCGGATAACGATCCATCAGCGTCCCATCCCGCGAGCGATTCCGGCCCGTTCACTATCCGACACGCTGCGTGAGGATGCCTGTCAACGCGCCGAGCCTCCCGGCAGCCGGCTGCCCCTCGCCCGGCCGGCCCGGCCCCGGCGCGCGCATTCGGGGCCACTCCCGGCGACTCGACCACAGTTGATCTTCCTGGGCGGCTCAGGGTCACGTCGTCATGGCTCAGCGCCGGCGACCGGCCTCAAGCCAGTAATTGATGCGGGCCGGCGCAGGGCTGCTCCTCCCACCGTGGCCGATGGGCTGCACTGTCGCGCGAGGCGCCTGGGGCCAGGGGTGACGCAGGGCCAGTGCGTTCAGCGGGATCGTGAGGGCGGCGAGGGCGGTGACGAGGAGGAGGTACGTGGTCCGCCAGTCGAGGTGAGTGGGGAGGGCGGCGGTGACGGGGGCGAAGACGGTGGAGGCGAGTCCGCCGGCGAGGGTGACGGTGGTGAGGGCTCGGGCGTGGTCGGGTGCGTGCCAGCGGGTCAGGGCGGTGAAGGCAGGCCGGTAGAAGGTCGCGGCCATGGCGGTGCCGGCGAGCAGCCAGGCGGCGAAGAACACGGGCAGGTCAGGGGCGAGCGCGATGCCGACGAGGGCGACGGCGCCGAGGGCGGAGCCCGCGGTCATCACCCTGCGGGGGCCGTGGCGGTCGATGATGCGGCCGACGGGGATACCGACCAGAGCCGACAGGAGAAGGGCGGCGGTGAACGCGGCGGTGGCCTGCGGCGTGCTCCAGCCGGTCTCGGCGGTGATGCGCGGGGCGAGCACGGGGAAGGCGTAGTAGAGGACGCCCCAGCCGGTGATCTGGGTGATGCACAGGGCGGCGCGGGGCCGCGACCGGTCCCCTGTTCCGGTCGCGGCCCCGCTGAGGTGAGTGGTGGTCACGTGAGAAGTCAGCACCCGCCGCTGGTGGAGCACGACGAGGATTCGGTGGCGGGAGCGCCGAGGGTGATGAGCTGCGGCGCGGCCGGGACCGAGCAGCAGCCACCGCTGCCGTTCTGTGCCGCGTCAGGCTCGTCGAAGAGGCCTGCGCCGCCGCAGACTCCGGTCTCGGGGAGGGTGAGTTCGACGCGGGCAGCGGCCTCGTGGTCGCCGGCGAGCTGGGCGGCGACGGAGCGGACCTGCTCGTAGCCGGTCATGGCGAGGAACGTCGGCGCGCGGCCGTACGACTTCATGCCGACCAGGTAGACGTCGCTCTCGGGGTGGGCGAGCTCGCCTGCGCCGTGCGGGTAGACGGTGCCGCAGGAGTGCTGGTTGGGGTCGATCAGCGGGGCGAGGGCGGTGGGTGCCTGGAGACGCTCGTCGAGGCCGAGTCGGACCTCGGAGAGGAAGGACAGGTCCGGGCGCAGGCCGGTCAGGACGACGACCTGGTCGACGGGTTCGCTGCGGCGGCCGCCCTCGGCAACGAGGACCAGGCGGTCGCCGTCGGCCTCGACGGCGGCGGTGCGGAAGCCGGTGAGCGCGGTGGCGTGTCCGTCGTCGACGGCCTTCTTGGCGCGCAGGCCGAGGGCGCCGCGGGCGGGCAGCTGGTCGGCCTCGCCGCCGCCGTACGTACTGCCGTTGATGCCGCGGCGCAGGACCCAGACGGCGTGCGTGCCGGGCTCGGCCTCCGCGAGGTCGGCAAGGTAGGCGAGAGCGGTGAACGCCGAGGCGCCGGTGCCGACCACGGCGGTGCGGCTGCCGGCGAACCGCTCCCGAACCGCCGGGTCTGCAAGGTCGGGGACGCGGTAGGAGATGCGGCCGTTGGCGGCTCGCTCGCCGAGAGCGGGCAGGCCGTTGGCGCCGAGCGGGTTGGGGGTCGACCAGGTGCCGGAGGCGTCGACCACCGCGCGGGCAGGGATGCGCTCCTCGCGGCCGTCGGCGTGCTCGACGTGGACGGTGAAGGGCTGCTCGTCCCGGCCGGAGTCGACGATGCGGTCCCGGCCGGCGCGGGCGACGCCGGTCACGCGGGCGTTGTAGCGGACGCGGTCGCCGAGCACGTCGGCGAGGGGCTGCAGGTACTGCTCGGCCCAGTCGCCGCCGGACGGGTAGGCCTTGCCGTCGGGCCGGGTCCAGCCGGTCGGGGCGAGGAGCTTCTCGGCGGCCGGGTCGATCAGCTCCGCCCACGGCGAGAAGAGCCTCACGTGCGCCCACTCGCGGACCGCCGTTCCGGCCGAGGATCCGGCCTCCAGCACCAGGGGCTCGATGCCGCGCTCGATCAGGTGGGCTGCGGCGGCGAGGCCGATCGGTCCGGCGCCGATGACGGCGACGGGCAGGTCCTCAAGGGTGTTCTCGGTCATCTCGGCTCTCCGCGGTCGGTAGGAGGGTGGCTGGCTGTGGAAGGGCCGGATCAGCAGCAACCGGCGCCGGCGCCGGTGGCCTCGCGCTTGGCGTCCGGGGCGCAGCAGGTTCCGGCAGCAGCGGCGTCCTGGGCGGTGCCGCAGCAGGGGGTGGCGGCCGCGGGCTGCTGGATGTGGTGCGTCTCTGCCGGGCCGCTGGTGCAGCAGCTGGTGGCGCGGTCGTCGGTGGTGTGCTCGGTCATGGCTGCCTCCAAGGGTCTCTTGTTTCGAAGTTTGTCGATGTCCTGTTGTGCGGCCAGCATGGCACCTGATTCGATGGACGTCAACATAGGTGCTTGTCGAATCAAGAGGCCACCCGTCACGCGCCGGCTGCGACGCCCGCCGACCGCGCCCGCCTTCGACACTGGCGCCTACCGCGCCGCACTGGAGCCCGCGCTCCGGAGCGGCGGCCGCTGTTCACAGCCGCGGACGGCGGAACGCCGCTGTGGCGGGACGGGCGGCGTGAGCACGCCGACGCCGTCATCCTCGCCACCGGCCACCGGCCCGACGTGCCGTACCTGCGCAGCCTGGACGCCTTGGGCGGCGATGGTGCACCGCTGCACCGCGGCGGCCTCTCCCGCACCCACTCGCTGCTCGCCGACGTCGGCCTGGAGTGGCAGCGCAGCCTCTTCTCGGCGTCGTTGTGCGGGCTGGGCCGACAGTAGGCCGCCCTTCCGATGTGATTCGGCAAGTGTCAACATAGATGCATGTCGAATCTTGAGGTGGTCAACCTTCCACTGCTCGAACCTGAGGCCGCTGCACCCTGCTGCCCGCCGCTGACCTCCGCCCCACTCTCGGAGGAGGACTCGGTCAGGATGGCGGCGATGTTCAAGGCCCTGTCCGACCCGGTCCGCCTGCGGCTCTTCTCCCGCGTCGCCTCCCACGAGGGCGGCGAGGCGTGCGTGTGCGACATCCAGGACGTCGGCGTCTCCCAGCCCACCGTCTCCCACCACCTCAAGAAGCTCCGCGAGGCCGGCCTGCTCACCTCGGAGCGGCGCGGCACCTGGGTGTACTACCGCGTCGCCCCGAGCGTGCTCGCCGCCATGGCCGGCATGCTCACCGCCGCCACGGGCTGAGGCGGCAGCAGGCGTTCCCAAGGTTTACTCGATCGACTATCGTCGATTATCGATGAACCAGTCGAACTGCACCAGCACCGTTGTCGATGCCGAGGCCGCCGAGTTGTACGCGTCGTGGTTCAAAGCACTCGCGGACCCCACCCGCATCCAGCTGCTGCACCTGCTCGCGGCCGAAGGCCGGCCGATGAGCGTCGGCGAGATCGTCGAACGCTCGCCGGTGGGCCAGTCGACGGTCTCCCACCACCTGAAGGTCCTCGCAGAGGTGCACTTCGTCCTCCCCGAGAAGCAGGGCACATCCACCCGCTACCAGGTGAACCGCGCCTGTCTGACGGTCTTTCCGGCAGCCGTCGCGGCCATCCTCGCCGAGCCCCGCACCGATCTGCCCCAGGAGGACGATCGTGGCTGCTGACACCCGGGTCGTACCGATGACCGACGAGCATGCCGACCAGGTCCTGGCGATCTACCAGGCCGGCATCGACGAGGGCATCGCCACCTTCGAGACCGCTGCACCCACCTGGCAGGCGTTCGACGCGGCCAGACTGGCCGAGCACCGCTTCGTGGCCGTCGACCGCACCGACCGCGTCCTCGGCTGGATCGCGGCGAGCCGAGTCTCCGATCGCTGCGCCTACGCAGGTGTGGTGGAGCACTCGGTCTACGTCCGTCCCGACGCCCGCGGCCGCGGCGTCGCCGGCCGGCTGCTGCGGGCGCTGATCGCGTCCACGGAGGAGGCGGGAATCTGGACGATCCAGTCCGGCGTGTTCCCGGAGAACACCGCCAGCCTCGCCGTCCACGCCCGGACCGGCTTCCGGGTGATCGGCACCCGCGAACGCATCGGCCGCCACCAGGGCGTCTGGCGCGACGTCCTCCTGATCGAGCGCCGCTGCCCGATCGTCGACTGACCTCGTCAGGTCCGACCGCCATGGGTCGGGATTTCAGCGTCGGTCGTCGAGGGTGAGCTGGCGGCGGTGGAAGTCGAAGTGCAGGGCGGGGTAGCGGTAGATGTCCGCGAGGGTCATGTAGTCCTTGAAGAAGGGGTCCCAACGCACGGGGTAGTGCATGCCGCGAGCGAGATCGGCGTCCGACTCGTGGTCCAGCCCGCGGTGCAGGGCGGCGATGACGCGGTCGAACTGGGCGCCCATCCGCCGGGGACCAATGACCTTCACCGCCCCGCACGGCCCCAGATAGTTGACGAGGTCGAACGGAACGGTCGCCGTATCCAGTACGCGTGCGAATGCCCGGCTGACGCCGCGCGGCAGGCGCCCGAAGAGGCGGACGAGCACCAGCAGCGCCCGCACCACGATGAAGCCGAACAGCATGTGCCACAGCAGCTGCTCGTTCGTCCACCGCGTGCCGCGGGTGAGCCGGGCGAGGTCGTCCGTACTCGCCGCCTCCACCAGCTGGTGGAACTCCGAGCGTGCACGCTCCAGCTCGTCGTGGACCACCTGCCGATCCAGCGGCCCGCTTTTGGCCATGGTCACCGGTCCTCTCCGTCGACCCGCATGCGCCTGGACGCCCATGAGGTTGCCAGGATGCCCGTCTCACAGACTTCCAGTCGTCCGGCGTCGAGATCGGGGGCATCAGTCGCCGGTTGTTGATACGGCAGACGTCTGTCGCGTCACGGACGACCGGATTGGTGGCAGAGGCGGTGGCGCACCGGGGCGTAGAGCAGGCGCCGTCGACCACCCACGCGGGCGGTGCAGTGCTGATCACCGGGGCAGGGTCTGGGTGATGCGCCACAGGCGACGCGGCAGGTCCCCTTCCTCGAAGGGGTGGACGTCGGTGAGGGTCCAACCTTCGGCGAGCTCGTCGACCAGGTGGCGGGGGAAGTAGTGGACGGCGAAGCCACCGTGTTCCCAGATGTGGTCGCCGTATCCGGCGCCCGCACCGTAGTGGGCGTCGCCGGTGTGGCGGACGGTGTAGACGAAGACGCCGCCCGGCCGCAGGACTCGGCGGACTTCCGTGACCAAGGCATGGATCTCCTTGGTGGACAGCGCCATGCACAGCAGCATGTGTGCGAACACGGCGCCCACCGAGGCGTCGGCGAGCGGCAGTGGCTCGCGCACATCGTGCACTGCGGTGGTGACCTTCTCGGCCAGGCCCTCGGCGCTGGCCTGCGCGCGGAGCTGGTTCAGGCCCACAGGGCTGAAGTCGGTGGCCAGCACGGTGAACCCCGAGCGGGCGAAGAACAGCGCGTCACGGCCATGGCCGGCACCCAGTTCCAGCACGTCGTCCGCATCTGCGGCCCGGAACGTCTCGGCAGCGTGAACCGCCGGGTCCGAAGGCTGGTCGCCGTACATGCCGGGATGGGCTCCGTACGTCTGCTGCCAGTGTTCCTGCTGAGCCTCGGCAAGCTCCCGGCCCTCATGCATCGCTGCTCCTCATGCGGATCCGACCCCCGGGGCTGTTGTCAGCCTAGATCGCTCCCGGAGATGACCAACAGCTCAGTACATGCGCCAAGTCGTGGTCGTCGGTCAGGGAGGTGTCACTCGATCGGCGACCCGGCCGTCCTCACCGCTGCCGCACGTTCGGGGTGGCTGGTCGCCCGCCTTGGTGTTACCGATACCGAGGACAGCCACTGTGTGCGGCCGTCCACCCATCGCGCGTCGAATGGTTCGCCGGAGACCCGATCTGATCCCTTGGGGAGTCCGGATCGCCTCCGCACGGTGGCACGCGCGTGAGGGCTCAGCTCAGCCGGTCTCTGATCTCCTGGACTGCGGTGCGGGCCGTCCGGCCGACGCCGATCAGGGTGGCGGAGGCCGGGCCGGTCCAGTCGCCGTAGCCGAGCAGGTGGATGCGCGGGTTCGTCTCCGCTCGGGTACCGACGGTGGCGATCCGGCCGCGTTCACCGGTACGCAGAACGAGCGGGGCGAGGTGGTGCAGGGCGGGGCGGAAGCCGGTGCACCAGATCACGGCATCCGCAGGCCAGACGGTGCCGTCGGCCCACTGCGGGCCATCCGCGGTGAGGGCCAGGAACATGCGGTGGTCGGCGAGGAGGCCAGCGTCCCGTACCTCACGGACGGGCGGGGTGGCGACGATGTCGCCGAGGTCGGAGATCCGTTCGCCACCGTTCTGGACGCGACGGGTGGCGATCTCGAACAGGGCGCGGCCGTCGATGTGGTCCGGGAGGAAGCGGGCGGGTCGGCGGGTGACCCAACGGACGGCGGCGGCTATGGGGGCACCCCCGGCCGAAGGCTGGGGGATGGTGAGGTCTGCGGCGATCTGGGCGCCGGAGTTGCCGCCGCCCACGACGACCACCCGTCGGCCGGTGAAGTCCTCGGCCCGGCGGTAGTCGCGGGTGTGGAGCTGGCGGCCGGTGAAGTATTCGCGGCCGGGGACGGCCGGGACGAAGGGCCGCCACCAGTTGCCGGTGGCGCTGACGAGGGCACGGGTGTGCCAGGTGCCATCGTCGGTACGGGCCGTCAGGCCGCCGTCTGCGGCGGTCTCCACGGCGCGGACGTGCACGGGGCGGTGCACGGGCAGCTCGTACCGCTTCTCGTACTCGGTCAGGTACTGCACGACGTGGTCGGCGTCGGGCCATTCCTTGCCGGTCTGGCCCGGCATCGGTCGGCCGGGCAGTGAAGAGTAGGCGGCCGGGGAGAACAGACGGAGGCTGTCCCAGTAGTGCTGCCACGCGCCGCCGGGCGACGGGGAGGCGTCGAGGATCGCGAAGTCCAGTCCGGCGCGCCGCAGGTAGTACCCGGCGGCGAGGCCGGCCTGGCCAGCTCCGACGACCAGGACCTGGGCGCGCCGGACGGCGCTCACGAAGCGTCGACCTTGCGGCCCGCGCGGTGCGTGAAGATCAGCGCCACCAACACCAGACCCACCACCCCGCCGATCAACTGCATGCCGATGAACCCGGGCACCGAGGACGGCGCAATGCCGGCGAAGGTGTCGGTGAACGCCCGGCCGATGGTGACGGCCGGGTTGGCGAACGAGGTGGAGGAGGTGAACCAGTACGCGGCGCCGATGTAGGAGGCGACCGCGACGGGGGCGAACCGCAGCAGGTCGCTCTTGGCCAGGCCGAAGATCAGCAGGACGAGGCCGGCGGTGGCGACGACCTCGCCGAGCAGCAGATGTCCCGCAGAGCGGTCGTGGGTTGACCACTTCACCAGGGCCTGGCCGAACATCGCGTCGGCGAGGACCGCACCCGCGATGGCACCGGCGATCTGCGCCGGGATGTAGGCGGCGACCTCCCGCGCTCCGAGACCCTTCGGATCCTTCCGGCCGGACCACCACTCGGCCAGCGTCACGACCGGGTTGAAGTGCGCGCCGGAGACGGGGCCGAGCAGCAGGATCAGGACGCCGAGGCCGAAGACGGTGGCCAGGGAGTTGGCGAGCAGCTGCAGGCCGACGTCCTGGGTGAGCTCGGTGGCCTGGATACCGGAGCCGACCACGACCGCGACCAGGGCCGCGGTGCCGACGAGCTCGGCCGCCGCCCGGTTCAGCAGCGGCACCGCGGGCGGCTCGACCGCCAGCGGCTCGTCGGGGCCTTCCGCAGTTGCATGGCTCACGGGGTCAGTCTCGGATCTCGCCTCGTCCATGACGCTCAAGGACACTCCTCGTACAGGGCGGGACAGGCCGCCGGATGGGGGCTGTAGGGGGGTTCAGCAGGAGCGTTTGCGGCCTGCCGCCTCGCGGGCGGTGGCGGCCAGCCCGGCGAACTCCGCCGCGACGGCCTCGATGGCGTCGGGGCGGAGCGAGTAATAGGTGAAGCGGCCGCAGGGCTCGGTGTCGACCAGCCCCGCGTCCCGGAGAATCTTGAGGTGGTTCGACAGGTTCGTCTGCCGGGCGCCGGTCTCCTCGACGAGGTGGGTCGTGCACAAGGCCTCCCTGGCGAGCAGCGCGAGGATCTGGATCCTCAGCGGGTCGGCCAGGGCCTTCAACACGTCACTGTCGACTGACATCACCATGGGCTGATACGTTAGCGGTCGTCGGGGGAAATCCCAAGCACACGGCCCTGCCGGGCCTGAGATGCGCCGCGCCCCGCCGCGGGCCGCGATGAAGGAAGAGCCATGCCCACCACCGCTTCCGCGTCCGTGCTGTTCGTCTGCATCCACAATGCGGGCCGCTCCCAGATGGCGGCCGGTTTCCTGCGCCACCTCGCGGGCGACCGCGTCGAGGTCCGCTCGGCCGGCTCCATGCCCGGAGACCGGATCAACCCGTCGGCGGTCGCCGCGATGGCCGAGCTCGGCATCGACATCTCCGACCAGAAGCCGAAGGTCCTGACCACCGACGCCGTCCAGGCGTCCGACTACGTCATCACCATGGGCTGCGGCGACGCCTGCCCGTACTTCCCCGGCAAGAAGTACCTGGACTGGAAGCTCGACGACCCGGCCGGCCAGGGCGTCGAGGCGGTCCGCCCCATCCGCGACGAGATCAAGCGCCTCATCGAGGGCCTGATCGCCGAGATCGACGCCAAGTAAGCGAGAACACCGGCGTGCGCTAGGTCGTCATCATCGGCTCCGGCCCCGCCGGGTACACCGCCGCCCTCTACACCGCGCGCGCCCAGCTGAAGCCGATGCTGTTCGGCAGCTCCATCTTCGTCGGCTGCTCGCTCGCCACCACGACCGAGGTCGAGAACTCCCCCGGCTTCCCGAACGGCATCGACGGCCCGGACCTGATGGACAACATGCGGGCCCAGGCGCAGGCGAGGTCAAGCTGCTGACCGACTCCGAGGGCACGTCCACCGGGCGAAGGCCGTCATGACCACACCCTGCCGCACGAGTCCGAACGCGAGACTCGGCGCGGCTTGGGACGGCGCCTCACCGCGGTCGAGAACAGGGCGAGCCGCCTCTCGGCTCCCCACAGGAGAGAAGTGCCAGGCACCATTTCCGCAGGTCAGCGCTCACGCCCTCGAGGCTTCAGAGGGAGCGCCGGCAACTCCGGAGCCCGCAGGCGATCACCGCCGTAGCCGTGCACCTCGCCGAACCGAACGCCTCCCTCCCAGTCCTGGCGCGCCTGTTCGATCTCCTCACGGGATCGGCCGACGAAGTTCCACCACATGACGAGTTTCTCCTCGAAGGGCTCGCCGCCGAGGAGCAGCAGGGCGGCGTCCGTGACGGCGCGCAGCGGGAGTTCGCGGCGGCCGCAGCCGAGGTAGAGGATCGAGCCCGGTTCGACGCGGACGCCGTCCACGTCGGCGCTGCCGGTCATCGACAGCACCGCGTACTCGAAGCCGGGGTCCAGCGGCAGCCGGTGGGCGGCGCCCTCGCGCAGTGCCAGGTCGGCGCCGACCAGGGCGCTGTAGGTGGTGCCGGGCGAGGCCGCGCCGTCCAGGGTGCCGAGGATCAGCCGGGCGTGCAGCCCGCCCGCGGTGACCTCCGGCAGCTCGGCGTGGTGCTCGAAGGCGGGTTCGGTGTGCCGGTGCGCGTCGGGCAGGGCGACCCACAGCTGGGCGCCGTGCAGCAGGCGGGCGTGGTCGCGGGGCGACTCCTCGGAGTGCGAGATCGCCCGGCCGGAGGTCATCAGCCCGAGTTCGCGGGGCCGGACGGTCTGCAGGCTGCCCAGGCTGTCGCGGTGCAGGACCTCGCCCTCGTGCAGCCAGCTGACGGTCTGCAGGCCCATGTGCGGGTGCGGGGGCACCTGCATGCCGGGCTCGTCGGCGATGTCGTCGGGCCCGTAGTGGTCGACGAAGCACCAGGCACCGACCATCCGCCGGCCGAGTGTGGGCAGCAGCCGGCGTACGACGGTGGACTCGCCCAGCGGCACCAGGCGGCCGGTCACCAGCTGCTTGACCGGCCCCTCGGAGGCCTCGCCGCCGCAGCGGGCGGCCGTGGGGCGGAGGTCGAGGTTGCTCATGCCGCGAGTATGCCCCGCGCCCCGGCCGGCGGCCGGGAGGCGCAAGGGGAACCGGCCCGGGTCGGGAACGGCGGCCTGGTCAGGGGCGGCGGGCGAGGGCCTGGCCGAGGAAGGCGGTGGCGTCGGGGAGGACGCGGCGCCAGAAACCGTCGGTGTGGGCGCCGCGCGGGAAGTGCGTCTCGGCGGCCCGGTCGGCGAGCTTTCGGGCGGCCGGGCAGAACGGGTCCTCGGTGCCGCACCAGACGGCGAGGCGGCGGGTGAGCGGGCGGTCGAGGTGGCGCAGCGGCTCGTGGGCGAGCCAGTCGGCCTCGTCCTGGTAGGCGTCGACGGGCCGGGCGGCACTCCAGGAGGTGAAGAGGGCCGGGCTGAGGAGGGCGGCGGCGGCGAGTCCGCCGTCCCGGGCGCGGGCGTACTGGAGGGCGCCGGAGCCGCCCATGGAGATGCCGAGCACGCCGGTGGGGGCGGCCAGTCCGCGGGCGGTGAGCCAGCCGGGGACCTCGTCGAGCAGCATGGCCATCGGGTCGTCCCCGGGGGTGCGGCGGTGCCAGTAGCTGGTCTCGCCGCCGTCCACCGCGACGAGGTGGAACGGCGGCACGCCCTTGGCGGTGGCGGCGGCCAGGAACTGCGGCAGGCCGAGGTCGAGCAGGGCGGCGGCCGAGCCGCCGCGGCCGTGCAGGGCCAGGCAGACCGGCAGGTCGGCGCCGGGCGCGCTGCCCGGCGGGGAGACGATGCTGAGTTCGATGCGCCGGCCGCGGGCCTTGGAGGCGAGCTGGACGGTGCGGACCGGCCCTGGCTCCACGGCGGGGACGGTCCCGTCCGGGCCGGTCATGCCGACGGCGCGGCGCAGCCGGTCCCCGCCGGGCAGGACGTCCTCGATCATCGCGCCGCCGACCGCGGCGGCGCCGACGCCGGCGACCAGCAGCGCCCGCAGGAATCTGCGGCGGCTCCGGCCGGTCTCGGCCGGCTCCGCCCCGGCCCGTTCCCCGCCGGCCCTTTCGCCGGCGTCCTGGTCCGCGGCGGCCCGGTCCTCGGCGGCCCGGCGCGCGGTGTCCCCGTGCGCGCCGGGCGCTGCCGGCCCCGTCCCACGGGTCTGCTCCGGGATCCTCCCGGCCGGAGCTGTCACGCCGGCTGTCCGTTCGTCCCCGCTGGCCCCCAAGGCCCCTCCCCCGGTCGATCTTGGGCCTCTACTCTACGGGCCGTCAGTTCCCGCCGTCCGGGCCGCCCTCGGCACCGCGGCTGCCCAGGGCTCGGACCGGGTACGTGCACCGGGCCCGGTGCCCGCCCCTCAGTGGCGGCAGGCCCAGGGGGCGGTGGCGGTCACCGCCTCGGCCTGGGCACGCAGGGCGCGGACGGCCTCGGCCGGGTCCGCGGCGTTGTAGACGGCGGAGCCGGCGACGAAGACGTCGGCCCCCGCCTCGGCGCAGCGTTCGATGGTGGACGGGGCGACACCGCCGTCGACCTGCAGCCACAGGTCGAGCCCGTGCTTGGAGATCAGCTCCCGGGTGCGGCGGATCTTGGGCAGCATGATGTCGAGGAAGGCCTGGCCGCCGAAGCCGGGCTCGACGGTCATGATGAGGACCATGTCGAGCTCGGGAAGCAGGTCCTCGTACGGCTCGATCGGGGTGGCCGGGCGCAGCGCCATCGAGGCGCGGGCGCCCTTGGCGCGGATCTCGCGGGCGAGCCGGACGGGCGCGGCGGCGGCCTCGACGTGGAAGGTGACCGAGCCGGCGCCGGCCTCGACGTACTGCGGGGCCCAGCGGTCGGGCTGCTCGATCATCAGGTGGCAGTCGAGCGGGGTGTCGGTGGCCTTGGCGAGGGACTCGACGATCGGCACGCCCAGCGTGAGGTTGGGGACGAAGTGGTTGTCCATCACGTCCACGTGCAGCCAGTCCGCGCCGCGGACGGCCTCGGCCTCGTCCGCCAGGCGGGCGAAGTCGGCGGAGAGGATGCTGGGGTTGATCTGCGCCATATCCGGGTACCTTCACAGCTCGGTGCGGGCGGTGGTCTGCGGCCACCTTCTCCCATCATCGCGTGAAGCGGTGGACGGAGGGGAACGCCGAGGCTCCCGGGTGACCCGCATCACAGCAGGTCCGCATCACAGCAGGTTCGCTCAGGGGGGCGCCGGCAGCACACCGCGTGCGGCCTCGGCCCGCGTCGGGAGCCGTGAGGTTCCAGAGAGGCTGTCAGTCCGTGGCTGAACACGTCCATCCCGCCCGTGCCCTGTGGTGGCTCTTCGAGCCGGTGCACGCCCTCACCTACTTCTCCCCCGAGGGGCGGGCCGCCTACGAGGCGGTCGGTCTGCGCGGGTACTGGCGCGGCTACTTCGGCGGCCGGGCGGCGGCGCTCGGCCCGGTGGACGCGGCTCCGGTGGTCGCCGCGTTCTTCAACTTCGCGCCGGCGATGGTGGAGCGGGCGCTGCCCGACATCTGGCACCGGGCCTCGCCGGAGGCCGCGCTGGAGGCGCGGGCGGCCGGTGCGACCGCGGCCCTGGAGCGGGTGCTGGAGACGGTGAAGCCGGATCTGGTCGACCGCTCGGTGGAGCTGCTGGAGCGCGCGGTCGACGGCCTGGACTGCTGCGGCCGGGTGCTGGCCGCCGCGAATGCGGCGCTGCCCCGCCCGGACGGCCGGCTGGGCCGGCTCTGGCAGGCGACGACGGTGCTGCGCGAGCACCGCGGTGACGGCCATGTCGCCGCCCTGGTCTCGGAGGACCTGGACGGCTGCGAGGCCCTGGTGCTGCGCTGCGCCCTGGACACCCGCCGCGAGGTGCTGCAGCCGCACCGCGGCTGGACGGACGAGCAGTGGGACGCCGCCACCGCCCGGCTGGTCGAGCGGGGCTGGCTGCACCAGGACGGCGGCATCACCCCGGAGGGCCGCTCCCGGCACCGCGCGCTGGAGGCCGTCACGGACCTGGCGGCCGCGCGGGTCTGGGACGGATTCCACCGCGCCGAGCTGGACGAGCTGGCGGCCGCCCTGCGCCCGATCTCCACGGCCTGCCGGGCGGAGCTCCCGCAGTTCAACCCGATCGGCCTGCCGACAGCGAGCTGAGCACTGGCGGGCCGGGGACGGGCGGTTCAGCATGGAAGGGGAGGGAACCGGAGGGTCTGCCGTGACGACCCCGGACCTCACCGTTCCACCGCACCCCCGTCCCGCCCGCGCGGAACTCCGTTGCGCGGAACTCCGTTGCGCGGGTCTTCGCTGCGCGGAACTCCGTTGCGCGGAACTTCGCTGCGCGGGTGGTGGCGTGCGGCCGCGGTGCCGCGGCGGGGCCCGCCGAGCGAGGAGCGCAGCATGACGACAGGACAACAGGTCTACGCCGAGCGGGACACCGCCTTCTTCGAGGCCGTGAGGGAGGTCTTCGAGAAGTATCCGGAGGCGAAGGGAAGGTACGCGATCACCGGCCTCGAGCTGGCGCAACGGCTGAAGATCGACCTGGAGCGCCAGGTCGGGATCTCGGAGATCAAGGACGGGACGATCGTGACCCGGTTCGTGGATCGCGACGACCCGGTGGTGCGGGCCTCCGGCCGGCTCTGCAAGGACTGGGACTGGCAGCACCGGTGCATCAGTTGGATCGAGGCGCCGGTCTGACGGTCTTCCCGGGCCCGCCGCTCACAGGGCGGCCGGTGTGGTCCTGGCCGCGCGGGCGGTCCACCGTCCGTCGTGGCGGGCGATGCTGATGGGGTGTCCGAAGCAGGCGCTGATCAGGTCGGTGGTGACGACCTCGTCGACCGGTCCGGCCGCCACGCAGCCGCCCTCGCGCAGCAGCAGGGCGTGCGTGGTGGTCTCCGGCAGCTCCTCCAGGTGGTGGGTGACGAGCACGGTGGCGAGCCCGGGGTGACGGCGGCGCAGCAGGTCGAGGCTGCCGAGGAGGAGTTCACGGGCGGTGAGGTCGAGTCCGGTGGCGGGCTCGTCGAGCAGCAGCAGCCGGGGCTGCGGCATGAGGGCGCGGGCGATCAGGGCGCGGCCGCGTTCGCCCTGGGAGAGGGTGGTCCAGGGGTCGTCGGCGCGGTGAGCCATGCCCATGGTGTCCAGCAGGTGTTCGGCGTGCGCGGCCTGCTCGGCCGTGGGCCGCCAGCGGGGTTCGGGCTCGATGCTGTTGGTGAGGCCGGTCAGCACCACGGTGCGGACGGGCAGCGGGGAGCGCAGCGGATGGCGCGGGTTGACGTGCCCGAGGTGGGTGCGCAGGGCGCGGATGTCGACCCGGCCGAGGCGTCGGCCGAGCACGTGGACCTCGCCGTGGGTGGGGTGCGAGACCGCGCCTAGCAGGGCGAGCAGGGTGGACTTGCCGGCGCCGTTGGCGCCGAGCAGGGCCCAGTGCTGGCCGGCCTCGACGGTGAGCGAGACGTCCCGCAGCAGGTACCGGCCGTCGCGCACCACGTCCACGGTGCGGGCGCGCAACAGCGGCGCGTCGGGCAGCGGTTCGGCACTGGTCACGGCAGCCTCCCGGGGTGGTCGCGGCCCGCACGGCCGGCCGGGCCCCGGGGCGCGGCCACGCTAGCAGCGGGCCGGGGCGGGCGCCGGGAAAGCTCACGGTAGGGACGACCGCGGCCCCGCGGGGGCTCCGCCCGGTTCGGCAGCAGTCCCACTCGGCCCGGCTGCGGTCCCACTCGGCCCGGCCACGGTCTCACTCGGCGCGGCCGGGGGTGGGCGGGCCGAGGACGATGCCGCGGCCGGCGTAGAAGCGGTCGAGCTCGGACCAGGGCACCCGGGCGTGCTGCTGCGACTGGCCGGGGAAGCCGGACGGGTTGTGGATCAGCAGGGCGTCGTCGTCGGCGCCGACGGCGAGCACCAGGTGGCCGCCGGTCCTGGACGGCGCGGGTTCCAGGGTGCGGATCGAGGGGTGGACGGAGATCATCGGCAGCCGGCCGGCCGCGAGGTGGCTGCGCAGGTCGGCGGCGGGGAGCGGCGAGCGGGCGTCCGCGAACAGGCCCCACCGCTTGCGGACGTAGCCGGCGAAGGGGGCGTGGACGAGCCCGTCCAGCCGCCCGTCGGGGTGCCGGATGTAGGCCCCGGCCTCGCGGCTCTCCTCGGCGAGCCGGACGATCGGCGGGGCGACGCCCCACCAGTGGTCGAGCGCCATCCGCAGGCAGGCCATCCCGCAGGCCCGCCAGGACCAGTAGGCGTACTCCTCCCGGTCGGGCGCGCCCGACTCCTCCCAGCGCGGGTCGTCCTCGGCGAGGACGGTGCCGGCCAGGATGTCGGGGACGAGGTCGGGTGACTCCCACTGCGCGTAGTAGGGGACCGGGTGGCTGATCGGCTGCACAATGATCATTCTGACGCACGGCCGGACGCCCCGCCCAGCCGGTGGGCCCGGACGCGCATGCGCGCAGGCCGGGCCGCATCGTGCGCCTGCGGCCTTCCGCCCTCCGGCGCGCTCGGCAGCCGGCCGGGCACGGATCAGGCGTCCAGCACGTCGGCGAGCAGGGTCGCCACGGTGAACCTGGTGACGTCGGCGAGGTAGCCGTAGTCGAGGGTGGCGGGGGTGTCGGAGGTCCGGTGGTAGTGCGGGTTCCCCTCGCCCTCGTACGCGCCGATGGCCACGTCGCCGAGGGCCTCGAAGGGCATGTAGTCACTGGCGTAGATCGGCCCGAGCAGGACGGGCAGGTCGGTGTGGTCGGCGGCTGCCTGCGCCATGACCGCGCCGAACGCCTGCGAAGCGGCGTCGTTGCCGGGCACCTCGTTGCCCAGGTCGCGCTCCACGGTGACGGAGCCGTCCGACGGGGGCCTGCCCACCATGTCCAGGTTCACGATGCAGTGGACCTCGGGGCCTGCGGCGTGGAGTTCCTCGGCGTAGGCCGCAGACCCCCAAAGGCCCTGCTCCTCGCCGGAGAACGCCACGAACCGGACGGTGGACGCGAGCGCGACCGGGGCGAGCAGCCGCGCCGCCTCCAGCACGGCGGCGACCCCGCTGGCGTTGTCGTCGGCCCCTGGGGCGCGTGCCGTAGCGTCGTCCAGAATCTCGGCGCGGCTGTCGTAGTGGGCACACAGGATGACGACGGGCCGGCCGGCCGTCGTGCCGGGCTTGGTGCCGATGACGTTGTCGGCGCTGTGGCCGAGGTTGGACCAGGTCGTTCTGGCGACGTCCGGGCAGCCCGCCGCCACCAGCCGGCTTGCGATCTCGTCGGCCGCCCCGTCGATGAGCGGTGAGAAGGTGTGCCGGGTGTGGAAGGCGGCAAGCACCTCGACCGTGTCCCGCAGGGCGTCCGCCGAGACCTGGCCGACGAGCGAGGCGGCAAGGCCGTCGGTCCGCACCTCGGCCCACGTGCGCCGGGCCACTGCGGCCCGCACCGCCGGCGAGGGCAGCCTCCCCTTGTCGGGGGGAGCCAGTGGCCGGCCCCGGAGAGTGTCACGGTGCATCACGGGCCGCCTTTCAGCCCGTGTCGAGGTGGGGCGGGCAGTAGCCGCAGCCGTTGCACCCGCGGGCCGGATCGCCGTCGCGTTATCAGAACCGTCGGCAGAATTCTAACGCCGCGCCCGAGGCGCTGCGATGCGGCAGCGCGCTCCGCCGGCCGCGGACGGCCGGCCCCGGACCCGTCCGACCGTCACGGAGAGTGCCGCCAACGGCCGGTGATGCACGCTGAGTTGTCGGGTGCGCCGGGCCGTCGCGGCGGTCCGGCTCCGGCCCGCCGCGGCCGTCACGGAGAGTTCGCCAACCGCTCGGCGCCACCCGCCCGTCACCAACTGCTCGGCGCCAACCGCTCGCGGAACACGCCGAGTTGCCGGCCGGCCGGAGCCATCCATCACCCTCCGACTTCAACTGCTCCGCTCTTCACCCATGTTGGGCACGGATTGTCGCAGGCCCGGCGGCGGCCGTCAGAGGATGCCGGCGCCGCGCAGCAGCCAGCGGTTGGTGCGTCCGACCAGTCCGGCCCGGTCCAGCACGCCGACCACCTTGGCGGCCATCTCGGTCTTGGCGGCCCGCCAGTTCGGGTTCCGCTTCGCGGCCCGGCGGCCCTCCTTGGGGTCGATGCCGACGGCCGCGTACACCCGCGGGTTGATCAGGTGGGTGGTGGCGACGTGGATGACGATGCCCATGAGCAGCTGCTCGATCCGGCGGCGGATCGGCCCGAGGTCCTG
Source organism: Kitasatospora sp. NPDC085879 (assembly GCF_040686255.1). Lineage (NCBI taxonomy): Bacteria > Bacillati > Actinomycetota > Actinomycetes > Kitasatosporales > Streptomycetaceae > Kitasatospora > Kitasatospora sp. NPDC085879. Next base: position 109,256 of record NZ_JBFBJZ010000010.1, read on the forward strand.
GCGGACGAGTTCCTCGCGGGCGTAGGTGATGTGCCGGGACTCCTCGATGACGTGGATCCGGGCGACCTGGCGGGAGAGCGGCTGCAGCGACTCGTCGGCCATCATGTCGCGCTGGAAGGCGTCCAGGATCTCCTCGACGTACATGGTGCCGCCGAAGGTCTGGCTGTGGGTGGAGATCGCCTTGAAGACCCGGCCGAGTTCGTGGGCGAGGCGGCCCGGGCCGTAGGCGGGCGCGCCCATCCAGGCGATCATGCGGGCGAACATGACCGAGTGTCGGCACTCGTCGGCGATCTCGGTCAGCGCGTACTGGACGTGCGCGGTGGTCGGGTCCCGGTCGAAGGCGTGCCGGAGCAGCATCTGCATGAGGATCTCCTCGAACCAGATGCCGACGCTGGCGACGCAGGCCACCTCGTGCTTGCTGAGTTCGATCCGCTGCTCCTCGCTGAGGCGCTCCCAGAGGTCGGTGCCGTAGAGGGAGATCCGCTGCGGGGCGATGTAGTAGGCGCCGGGGACGGGCCGGACGTCCCAGTCGACGTCCTTGAGCGGGTCGAAGGAGAGCTTGGCGGAGGAGGCGAGGAGGCGTTCGGCGGTCCGCCGGCGCTGCCGGTCGCGCTCCTCCAGGACGGCGGTGGTGGCCTTGCGCGCGGTGGTCGCCATGAGGGTCGGCTCCTCGGTCGCTCGGGTGGGGTCTGCCGAGACCGTAGACCGTATTAGATTGACCGTCAATAACTCGCGCAGTGAAGGGGCCCGCCCCCGCGGAGGGGACGGGCCTCGGCCGGGCCTTGCCGCCGGTCGCCGTCTGCCAGGCGTACGACCAGGCGCGCTACCAGGCGTAGTCCTCCGGGGCGGTGCGGTGGCCCGGGAAGATCTCGTCGAGGCGCTCCAGGGTCTTCTGGTCCAGCGTCACCTCCAGCGCGCGGTTGGCCGCGTGCAGTTGCTCCAGGGTGCGCGGGCCGACGATCGGCGCGGTGACGCCCTCACGGGAGAGCAGCCAGGCGAGCGCCACGTCGCCGGGCTCGTGGCCGAGTTCGGCGGCGAGGTCCTCGTACGCCTGGATCTGCTCGCGGTGCTGCTCCAGGGTCTCGGCGGCCCGGCCGGAGGCGCGGCGCACGCCCTCGCGCTCCTTGCGCAGCACGCCGCCGAGCAGGCCGCCGTGCAGCGGGGACCACGGGATGAGGCCGAGGCCGTAGTGCTGCGCGGCGGGCAGGACCTCCAGCTCGACGCTGCGCTCCAGCAGGTTGTAGAGCGACTGCTCGCTGGTCAGGCCGAGGAAGTTCCGGGCCCTGGCGGTCTCCTGGGCGCGGGCGATGTGCCAGCCGGCGAAGTTGCTCGAACCGACGTAGATGATCTTGCCCTGGGTGGTCAGCACCTCCATCGCCTGCCAGATCTCCTCCCACGGAGTGGCCCGGTCGATGTGGTGCATCTGGTACAGGTCGATGTGGTCGGTCTGCAGGCGCTTGAGGCTCGCGTCGACGGCGCGGCGGATGTTGAGCGCCGAGAGCCGGCCCTCGTTGGGCCACTCCCCCATGTCGCCGTAGAGCTTGGTGGCGATGACGGTCTTCTCGCGGCGGCCGCCGCCCTGCGCGAACCAGCTGCCGATGATCTCCTCGGTGCGGCCCTTGTTCTCGCCCCAGCCGTAGACGTTGGCGGTGTCGAAGAAGTTGATGCCCAGTTCGTGGGCGGTGTCCATGATCCGGTGGGCGTCGGCCTCCTCGGTGTGCGGACCGAAGTTCATGGTGCCGAGGCAGAGCCGGGAGACGGTGAGGCCGGTGCGGCCGAGGTGGGTGAACTCCATGGCTCCCACCCTCGGCCACCCCGGCCGCCGCTGTCCAGGATTTCGTTCGGGCGGTGGATGAATTCCCCGCCCGGACGGTGCGCGGCCGTCAGGCGGTGCGGCGCAGCAGTGCGAGGTACATCGCGTCGGTGCCGTGCAGGTGCGGCCAGAGCTGGATGTCCGGGCCGTCGCCGAGGGCGGGCAGGCCGGGCAGCAGCGGACGGGCGTCGATCCACTCCACGCCGCTCTCGCCGCGCAGCACGTCGTCGACGACCGCGCGGGTCTCCGCGAGGTGCGGCGAGCAGGTGGCGTAGCCGACCACGCCTCCGACCCGCGCGGCCCGGATCGCGCCGCGCAGCAGGTCGCGCTGGAGCGGGCCGAAGCCTGCGAGGTCCTCGGGGCGGCGGCGCCAGCGGGCCTCGGGGCGGCGGCGCAGCGCGCCGAGTCCGGAGCAGGGCACGTCGACCAGGACGCGGTCGAAGCTGCCGGGGGCCCAGGCGGGCCGGGTGCCGTCGGCGGCGATCACGGTGTACGGGCCGGGGTTGCCGGCGAGCGCGCGGGCGACCAGGCGGGCCCGGTGCGGCTGCTTCTCGGAGGCGACCAGCGCGGCCCCGCGCTCGGCGGCGACGGCCGCGAGCAGGGCGGCCTTGCCGCCGGGGCCGGCGCAGCCGTCCAGCCAGACCCGGTCGGGCCCGTCCAGCGGAGCGGCGGCCAGGGCGAGCGCGACCAGCTGGCTCCCCTCGTCCTGGACACCGGCGCGGCCCTCGCGGACGGCGGTGATGCCGGCCGGGTCGCCGCCCTCGGCGAGCCGCAGCGCGTACGGGGACCAGCGGCCGTCCGCGGCGTCCGGGAGGGCCTCGCGGAGTTCGGCGACGGTCGCGCGGCCGGGGCGGGCGACGAGGGTGACCTCGGGGCGGTCGTTGTCGGCGCGCAGCAGCTCCTCGACGGCGGCGCGGCCGGAGGCCTCGGGCTGCCAGCGGCCGAGGGCGTCCCAGAGCGAGGAGACCACCCAGCGCGGGTGGGAGTGGACGACGGCGAGGTGGTCCTCGGCGTCCTCGTCGTACGGCGGGGCGACCTGCTCGATCCAGGCGTCGAGGTCCTGGGCGCTGATCCGGCGGAGCACCGCGTTGACGAACTTGGCGCGGCCGTCGCCGAGCACCACCCGGGCGAGCTCGACGGTGGCGGACACGGCCGCGTGGCTGGGGATGCGGGTGGCGAGCAGCTGGTGGGCGCCGAGCGAGAGGACGTCGAGGACCGGCGGGTCGACCTCGCGCAGCGGGCGGTCGATGCAGGCGGCGATGATCGCGTCGTAGGTGCCCTGCTGACGCAGCGTGCCGTAGACGAGCTCGGTGGCGAGGGCGGCGTCGCGGCGCTCCATGCCCTTCTGCTCGGCCTCGCGCAGCAGCGGCGGCAGGACGAGGTTGGCGTAGGCGTCGCGCTCGTCGACGGCGCGCAGGGCGCGGAAGGCGACGATCCGGGCCGGGTCCTTCTTGGGGCGGCGGTGCGGGCGGGGGGCGCGCTTGGCGCTGGGCGTGGTCACGGGGTGCCTCGAATGTGCTGCGGACGGAAGTGTGGTGGGTCGGGCGGCGGGGGTCAGTCGCCGAGCCGCTCGCCGGACTCGATGCGGACCCCTCGGGCCCAGTCTGCCGCGCGCATCTGCTTCTTGCCCTGCGGCTGGACCTCGCCGAGCTCGATGTCGTGGCTGCCGGTGCCGACCCGGACGCTGTGCTTGGCGACGGCCGTCTCGCCGGGGGCGAGCTCGGCGGAGTCGGTGAGGAGCTTCACCGGGCCGGCCAGCTTGAGGCGCTCGCCGCGGAAGAGCGTCCAGGCGCCGGGCGCGGGGGCGCAGCCGCGGACGAGGCGGTCGACCCGGAGGGCGGGGTGGGTCCAGTCGATCCGGGCGTCCTCGACGTTGATCTTGGGGGCGACGGTGATGCCCTCGGCGGGCTGCGGCACGGCGTGCAGCGCGCCGTCCTCGATGCCGTCCATGGTGGCGGCGAGCAGCCGGGCGCCGGAGTGCGAGAGACGGGTGAGCAGGTCGCCGCTGGTGTCGGCGGGGCGGATCTCCTCGGTGACGACGCCGTACAGCGGGCCGGAGTCCAGGCCCTCCTCGATGAGGAAGGTGGAGGCGCCGGTGACCTCGTCGCCGGCCATCACCGCGTGCTGCACCGGGGCGGCGCCGCGCCAGGCGGGCAGCAGCGAGAAGTGCAGGTTGACCCAGCCGTGCCGGGGGATCTCCAGGGCGGCGGGGCGCAGCAGGGCACCGTAGGCGACGACCGGGCAGCAGTCCGGGGCGAGTTCGGCGAGGCGGGCGAGGAAGTCCGGGTCGCTCGGCTTCGCGGGCCTGAGCACCTCGATGCCGGCCTCCTCGGCGCGCCGGGCGACCGGGCTGGCGACCGTGTGGCGGCCGCGGCCGGAGACCGCGTCGGGGCGGGTCACCACGGCGACCACCTCGTGCCGGTCGGAGGCCAGCAGGGCGTCCAGGGCGGGGACGGCGACCTCGGGGGTGCCGGCGAAGACGAGGCGCATGGGTGCCTTTCTGGGAATGCGTGCTCTCCGGCCCGGCGCGGGCGGGAGGGGAGGATCAGCGGGCGGAGCCGAAGGTGGAGTGCGGCGAGATCCGGACGGTCGGCGCCGGGCCGTCGCCCCAGTCGGCCTCGCGGACGGCCTTGAGCGCGGCCTTGCGGGCCTCGCGGTCGAGGCGGTCGATGAAGATGATCCCGTCGAGGTGGTCGGTCTCGTGCTGGATGCAGCGGGCGAGCAGCTCGGTGCCCTCGATCGTCACCGGGTCGCCGTGCATGTTGAAGCCCTTGGCGACGACGCCGTGCGCGCGCTTGGTGTCGAAGCGCAGGCCGGGCAGCGAGAGACAGCCCTCGGGGCCGTCCTGCTCCTCCTCGGTGAGCGACAGGTCGGGGTTGATCAGGTGACCTACCACGCCGTCCACGTTGTACGTGAACACCCGCAGGGAGACACCGAGTTGGGGGGCGGCAAGGCCTGCGCCGGGAGCGTCGAGCATGGTGTCGGTGAGGTCCTTGACCAGGCGCCGCAGCTCCTTGTCGAAGGTGGTCACCGGCTTGGCCGTGGCCCTGAGCACCGGGTCGCCGAAGATCCTGATCGGCTGGATGGCCATGGCTGCGGGGCTCCTCGGGGGCGTCGGCGGCGGAGAGACGTACCCGCAGAGTCTATGCAATGGGCGCGGCCGGCCGGGGCCGGGTTCGGCGAGGTCGGGGCCGGTGGGCGGCCGGGCCGGGGCTGCCGGGCGGTGGTCGCGGAATTCCCACCGAGCTTCTCGGACGGGCGCGTTACCCGGGCCATGGGTCGGGCGTTGGTCAAGTGGAATTGACCGGGACGCATCGGCGTCACGGTCACAGCCCACGGTACGGAGAGGTGGCGCCGAGGCCATGGCCGAGCAGATCAACCACGACGCGAGGGCTCGGGCGAGCCTGCACCTGCTGGTGCGGGACATCGAGCGGGTGCGGCGCCAGGTGGACGCCCTGCGCACACTGACCGCCCAGTTGGGGAACGTCTACCGGCCGCGCCGGCCCAGCACCTCGGCGGGCTTCGTGGTGTACGGGCGGGCGCCCGCGCCGACCGTCCGGCTGGCGCAGGAGCTGCGCGAGAGCGTGGAGACGCTGGTCGCGGCGGCCGTCGAGTTCGACCGGGCGCTCGGCTTCTCCTGGGACTCGGTGGGCTCCGCCCTGGGCGTCACCAAGCAGGCCGTGCACCGCCGGTACGGGATGCGCCGGCCCGCCAACGAGCTGCTGGCCGCCGCCACCGTGCCGGCCCCCGCCGCACCGCGTGAGGAACATCCGGCCGAACCGCACCACGAACGGGCCGAGGCGGCCGTACCCGGTGCCCTGTCGCGTACCGTCCCCCAGGCCCGCCAGGGCGGTCTCTCCACCCCGCCCGGCGCCCGCATCGCCCGCTGACCCGGCGGCCGCGGTCTGCCGTCCCGACCGGACGTGCGGGCAGACCGCGGGCGCGGGGCGGGCCCGGCGCCGGGTGTCGGCCCGGAGCAGCCCCGACGATCAGCCGGATCGCCCCGACAACCCGCAGGTCACGGCCTGATCGCCGTCCGGGATCAGCCGATGTCGGGCGGGTCGACGCGGATCCGCACCGGGTCGGCACCGCGCAGCGCCTGCCGGGCGATCTGCGCCGCCTTGAGCGCCGAGGCCAGCGCGGCGCCCTGCCCCGGCGCGACCCGCAGCAGCGCCCGCTCGACCTCCTCCGCCCTGCCCCCGGGCACCGGTACCGGTACCGGGCCCAACACGTCGGCGCCCTCCGGCAGGCGGACCAGGCCGAGCAGGTCGGCCACCGCCTGCGGCGAGCCGGTGACGGAGGCCATCCGGGAGACCGGCGGGAAGTGCAGCTGCTCCCGTTCCTCCAGTTCGGTGGCGGCATGCCCGGCCGGGTCCCAGCGGACCAGGGCCTGCACCGGGCGGGCGGTCGGCTCGGCGACCACGACGACCGTGCCGCCCTCGGCGGCCGGCCGTACCAGGGCGGCGGCGGTAAGCCAGCGGCGCAGCGCCTCCTCGCCGGCCCGCAGGTCGGGGCGGGTGAGCAGCGCCCAGCCGTCCAGCAGCAGTGCGGCCGCGTACCCGCCCTCGGCGACCGGCTCGGCGCCCGGGGTGGAGATCACGAGTGCGGGTGTGCCCGGGACGGCGGCCAGCACCGACTCCCGCCCGGACGTCCGGACCGGCACCCGGGGGAAGGCCTTGCCGAGTTCCTCGGCCGTCCGCCGGGCGCCCACGACCTGGGCCCGCAGCCGGAACGAGCCGCACTCGGCGCAGTGCCAGTCCGGCTCGGCGGTGCCGCACCAGGCGCAGCTGAGCGGCGCCTGGGCCCCGGCCGACTGCAGCGGGCCGCCGCAGGGCCGGCAGCGGGCCGGTGTCCGGCAGCGCCCGCACGCCATGCTCGGCAGGTATCCGCGGCGCGGCACCTGGATGAGCACCGGGCCGCGGGTCACCGCCTCGCGGGCCACCTCCCAGGCGACGGTCGGCAGCCGGGCGGCCTGTGCGGCGGCGTCCCTGGCCTGGTCCTGGTCGGTCACCGTCCGTACCCGCGGGGCCAGCGCGCGGACGGTCTCGCGCTCGGCCGCCAACGGCCGTGCCCACCCGGTCTTCAGCAGCCGGGCGGCCTCGACCGTCATGGCGAGCCCGCCGAGCAGCACGCCCGTTCCCTCCTCCGCGGCCCGCAGCAGCGCCACCTCCCGGACGTGCGGGTGCGGGGCGTTCGGGTCGCTGTGGCTGCTGTCGCCGTCGGACCAGACGACGATCAGTCCGAGGTCGTGCACCGGCGCGAACACGGCCGCCCGGGTGCCGATCACGGCGCGCACCGATCCGCGGCTCACCGCCAGCCAGCTCCGGTACCGCTCCTGCGGGCCGGCCTCCGCGGCCAGCACCGTGTGCAGGCCCGCGCCGAGCAGTTCGGTGAGCGCCTCGTCCACCCGGGCCACCTCCCGCCCGTCCGGCAGGATCACCAGCGCGCCGCGGCCGGAGGCCAGTGCCGCGGCCACGGCCCGCGCGATCTCGGCCGACCGTTCGGGGCCGGGGAGGGCCGTCCACACCGCGCGCGGGGCATGGCCGGCGACCAGCGAGGCCAGGAACGACGGGCCCTGCGGGTAGCGGGCCCAGCTGCCCGGCTCCGGTGCGGCGGGCGGCGGCAGCGGGCGCGGGGAGGGTTCCGACTCGGCCCCGGCGTGCCGCGGCGGCACGGCCAGTTGGAGGACGTCGGCGAGGCTGCCGGCGTAGCGGTCGGCGACGGCGCGGCACAGCTGCAGCAGGGCCGGGGTGAGCACCTGCTCGGGGGAGAGCACCCGGGCCAGCGGCGCCAGCGGGCCCGCGTAGTCGGAGGTGGCGCGGCGCTCCACGACGAAGCCGTCGTGCAGGGCGCCGCCCTCGCGGCGGCCGGAGGCGGCGACCCGGCCGCCGAACCGCACCCGTACCCGCACCCCGGGCCGGGCGTCCTCGGCCATCGCGGCGGGCACCGCGTAGTCGAAGTACTGGTCGAGGCTGAGCACGCCCTTGTCCACCAGCACCCGTGCCACCGGGAGCTCGGCGGCCAGCTCGACGCCCCGGGCGGCCCGCGGCCTGGCCTTCCGCACCGTCTCCCGGATGAACGCCAGCTGCTCGCCGGCGCCGTCTGCGCCGCTCATCGATCCCTCCGCACAACCGTCCGCCGCCAACATAGCCGACCTCGCCGACAGGCCCGCCCGCCGTGCGCGCCGTCCGCGGGGACCGCCGGCCGGCCGGGTGCGGGAACGCCAGAGGCGGCAGCCTCCCGGGTGGGTGGCTGCCGCCTCTGGACGGGCCGGATCAGGCGCCGAGGGCCTTCTTCAGCTCCGCGACGCGGTCGGTCCGCTCCCAGGTGAAGTCCGCCAGCTCGCGGCCGAAGTGGCCGTACGCGGCGGTCTGGGCGTAGATCGGGCGCAGCAGGTCCAGGTCGCGAATGATCGCGGCCGGGCGGAGGTCGAAGACGTCGGTGACGGCCTTCTGGATGTCCAGGACCGGCACGGTCTCGGTGCCGAAGGTCTCGACGAACAGGCCGACCGGCTCGGCCTTGCCGATCGCGTACGCGACCTGCACCTCGGCGCGGCGGGCCAGGCCCGCGGCGACGATGTTCTTCGCCACCCAGCGCATCGCGTACGCGGCGGAGCGGTCGACCTTGGACGGGTCCTTGCCCGAGAAGGCGCCGCCGCCGTGGCGCGCGTAGCCGCCGTAGGTGTCGATGATGATCTTGCGGCCGGTGAGGCCGGCGTCGCCCATCGGGCCGCCGATCTCGAAGCGGCCGGTCGGGTTGACGAGCAGGCGGTAGCCCTCGGTGACGAGCTTGATGCCCTCGTCGGCGAGCGCCTTGAGCTCGGGCTCCACGACGAACTCGCGGATGTCCGGGGTGAGCAGCGACTCCAGGTCGATGTCGCTCGCGTGCTGCGAGGAGACGACCACGGTGTCGAGGCGGACGGCCTTGTCGCCGTCGTACTCGATGGTGACCTGGGTCTTGCCGTCGGGGCGCAGGTACGGGATGGTCCCGTTCTTGCGGACCTCGGACAGGCGGCGCGCGAGGCGGTGCGCGAGGGTGATCGGCAGCGGCATCAGCTCCGGCGTGTCGTCGCACGCGTAGCCGAACATCAGGCCCTGGTCGCCGGCACCCTGCTTGTCGAGCTCGTCGTCCTCGCCCTCGACCCGGTGCTCGTGCGCGGTGTCGACACCCTGGGCGATGTCCGGGGACTGCGATCCGATGGAGACCGACACGCCGCAGGAAGCGCCGTCGAAGCCCTTCTTCGAGCTGTCGTAGCCGATCTCGAGGATCTTGTCGCGGACGAGCTGCGCGATCGGCACGTAGGCCTTGGTGGTGACCTCACCGGCGATGTGCACCAGGCCGGTGGTGATCAGGGTCTCCACGGCGACGCGCGAGGACGGGTCCTCCTTGAGGAGGGCGTCCAGGATGGTGTCGCTGATCTGGTCAGCGATCTTGTCGGGGTGTCCCTCGGTGACGGATTCCGAGGTGAACAGGCGGCGAGACACAGCGCTCCCTGGGGTTGCAGCGGCTGCTGACTGAATGCCCTGGTCTTCAGGGCATCCGGAAAGACTTGATTCCTGGAGTGTAACGGCCGACCACCGACATCGGGCACTCCCCGTGTATGGCAGTCGTGTGACCGTGATCCCGTCCGGTCAGCCGAGGCGGGCGGCCACGGCGTCCCAGACGGCGTCGGCGAGGGCCTCCTTCGGCCCGTGCGGCACGGCGGTCTCGCCGCCGTCGGCGGAGAGCACGGTCGCCGCGTTGGTGTCCTGGCCGAAGGCCTTGCCGTCGCCGACCTCGTTCACCACGAGCAGGTCGCATCCCTTGCGGGCGAGCTTGGCCCGGCCGTTGGCGAGGACGTCGTCGGTCTCGGCGGCGAAGCCGACCACCAGCTGGCCCGGGCGGGCCCGCTCGGCGGAGAGCTCGGCGAGGATGTCGGGGTTGCGCACGAGCGCGACCGGGGCCGGGTCGACCCCGTCCACCTTCTTGATCTTGCCGCTGGCGTACTCGGCCGGGCGGAAGTCGGCCACGGCGGCGGCCATGACGACGGCGTCGGCGTCCAGGACGGCCTTCCGCGCGGCCTCGCGCAGTTGCAGCGCGGTGGACACCCGCACGACGTCGACACCCGCGGGGTCGGGCAGCTCCACGTTCGCGGAGAGCAGGGTGACCCGGGCGCCGCGGGCGGCGGCGGTCGCGGCCAGCGCGTAGCCCTGCTTGCCGGACGAGCGGTTGCCGAGGAAGCGCACCGGGTCGAGCGGCTCGCGGGTGCCGCCGGCGGAGACCACCACGTGCCGGCCGGCCAGGTCCTGCTCGACCGTGCCGCGGGCCAGCACCCGGCGGCAGGCCTCGAAGATCTCCGCCGGGTCGGGGAGCCGTCCCTTGCCGGTGTCCTTGCCGGTGAGCCGGCCGACGGCGGGCTCCAGCACGACGGTGCCGCGGCGGCGCAGGGTGGCGACGTTCTCCTGGGTGGCCGGGTGCTCCCACATCTCGGTGTGCATCGCGGGCGCGAGCACCACCGGACAGCGGGCGGTGAGCAGCGTGTTGGTCAGCAGGTCGTCCGCCAGGCCGTGGGCGGCCTTGGCGAGCAGGTCGGCGGTGGCGGGGGCGACCACCACGAGGTCGGCGTTCTGGCCGATCCGCACGTGCGGCACCTCGTGCACGCTCTCCCAGGTCTCGGTGGCCGCCGGGCGGCCGGAGAGCGCCGCCCAGGTGGCCTCGCCGACGAAGTGCAGCGCGGCCTCGGTGGGCACCACGGTGACCTGGTGGCCGGACTCGGTGAACCGTCGCAGCAGCTCGCAGGCCTTGTAGGCGGCGATGCCGCCGCTGACGCCGAGGACGACGCGCGGTGCGTTCATGGTGGGTGGGTCTCCTTGTCCGGCCGTGCCCGGGTGTGGCTCGACCTCACCCTACGGCGGCCCGGACGGCCGGTGCACCATGACCAGGAGCACAGCCCCGGAGCACAGCGAAGGGCCCGCCGGAACACGTCCGACGGGCCCTTGCGCAGGGAGACTCAGGCGGCCTCGATCGCCTCGGCGGTGAGCATGCCGGCGTTGATCTCGCGCAGCGCGATCGACAGCGGCTTCTCGTGCACGTGGGTGTCGACCAGCGGGCCGACGTACTCGAGCAGGCCCTCGCCCAGCTGCGAGTAGTACGCATTGATCTGGCGGGCACGCTTGGCCGCGTAGATCACCAGGCTGTACTTGGAGTCGGTGGCCTCGAGGAGCTCGTCGATCGGCGGGTTGATGATGCCCTCGGGCGTGGTCATCGAAGAGGACACGCGAAAACCTTCCGAAAGTGGACTTGTTGGTCTCACACAGTCTGACGACCGGCTCAACGAGCCGATCCGGTCAGACTACACCGAGCAAGGCTAGCAGTTCGGCTGCTACCTGCTCGACGGAGGTGTTGACAAGGGTCGTGTCGAACTCGGTCTCGGCCGCCAGCTCGACCTTGGCGGCGTCGAGCCGCTGGTCGATCACGTGCTGCGGCTCGGTGCCGCGCCCGGTCAGCCGGCGGACCAGCTCGTCCCAGCTCGGCGGAGCCAGGAACACCAGCTGCGCATCGGGCATCGACTCGCGCACCTGCCGGGCGCCCTGCAGGTCGATCTCCAGCAGGACGGGCTCACCGCGGTCGAGCCGGTCCTGGACCGCCTGCCGCGGGGTGCCGTAGCGGTTGCCGGCGAACACGGCCCACTCCAGCAGCTCGCCGTTGGCGATCAGTTTGTCGAACTGGTCGTTGTCGACGAAGTGGTACTGGACCCCGTCCCGCTCGCCCGGCCTCGGGTGGCGGGTCGTCGCCGACACCGAGAGCCAGACCTCGGGGTGCATCTTCCTCATATGAGCGACGACCGTGCTCTTGCCGACCCCCGAGGGGCCGGAGAGCACGGTCAGCCGCGGACGCTCACTCATGCACCGATTATCCCGGATCGCGGACCGTCCGGGGACCAGGGGGCCCGGCTCAGGTGGCCGCGCCGCCGAACTCCCGCTCCAGGGAGGCGATCTGGTTGGTACCGAGACCGCGCACACGGCGGCTCTCGGAGATGCCGAGGCGCTCCATGATCTGCTTGGCGCGCACCTTGCCGACGCCCGGAAGGCTCTCGAGCAGGGCGGAGACCTTCATCTTGCCGATGACCTCGTCGTCGGCCTTGCCGGCCTTGATCACGTCGTGCAGCGACGCACCGGAGTGCTTCAGCTTGTTCTTCACGTCGGCGCGCTTCCGCCGAGCTTCGGCGGCCTTGGCGAGCGCAGCGGCGCGCTGTTCGGGGGTAAGGGGCGGAAGAGCCACGCCGTTCACCTCAGGTATGGATGGAAGGGATGAGCTATGACTGGTGGTGCCCGGCCCTCCGGAGCGCAGGCTCTGACCTGCACGGCGGCGGAATTCCGCCGCCTTCCGGTGACCTACCGCCGGACACTACCCAACTTAGGCCGCCACGTCAGGAAAAGAACACGAAAAGTCCTGGTCAGCCGGGGCAGACACAGGACTTTTCCGGGCAAACCCACCGCGCTCGGCGACGGTTGGTCAGCCCTTTGTGACGCCGCTCACATCCTGGACGAATCGTTCCGCCGCCTCGCGCAGTGCTGCGATCGACGGTCCGTGCTTCAGCACGTCGCGGCTCACGGACGGCAGCACGTTGCGCACCGAGTCCCCGAAGACCCGCGGCAGATCCGCCGCGGTGGCGCCCTGGGCACCCACCCCGGGGGCCAGCAGCGGGCCGTTGATCGCCAGGTCCACGCCCGCCTCGGCGAGGGTCGCGCCGACCACCGCGCCGAAGGAGCCGAGCGGCTCGGCGCCGGCGTTCTCCGCCGCGAGCCGGCGCAGCACGCCCTGCGCCACGCTCTCGCCGTCCGCCGCGACCGCGCGCTGCACCTCGGCACCCTCCGGGTTGGAGGTCAGCGCCAGGGCGAACAGGCCGCAGCCGTTGGCCCGGGCCAGGTCCACGGCCGGCTGCAGCGAGCCGAAGCCCAGGTAGGGGCTGACGGTGAGGGCGTCCGAGAACAGCGGGCTGTCCGGGGCGAGGAAGGTCTCCGCGTACGCGGCCATGGTCGAGCCGATGTCGCCGCGCTTGGCGTCCATCACGACCAGCGCGCCCGCGGCGCGGGCGTCGGCGACGCAGCTCTCCAGGACGGCGATGCCCCGGGAGCCGAAGCGCTCGAAGAAGGCGGCCTGCGGCTTGAGCACGGCGACCCGGTCCGCGAGTGCCTCCACCACGGTGCGGGAGAAGGACTCCAGGCCCTTGATGTCGTCGCCGAGGCCCCAGGCGGCCAGCAGTGAGGCGTGCGGGTCGATGCCGACGCAGAGCTGGCCGCGGGTGTCGAGGGCTTGGCGCAGGCGGGCGCCGAACGGGGCGAGGGTGGTCATGGGTGTCCTCCGGTGTCGCGGCAGGTCGGGTCGGGTCGGGGCAGGTCGGGGCGAGTCGGGTCGGGTCGGGCCGGGTCGGTCAGTCCCGGTGGGCCAGGCCGACGGCGTCGGTGAAGGCGGCGAGGCCGCGGGCGGCGAGCTCGGTGCGCAGCTCGTCCAGGATGCGCAGCGGCGCGGTGGGGTCGTGCAGCAGGGCGGAGCCGACCGCGACGCCGCTGGCGCCGGCCGCGGCGAAGGCCAGCGCGTCCCGGCCGCTCCCGAGACCGCCCATGCCGAGGATCGGCACGGTGGGCAGCCGTCCGGCCAGCATCGCGGCGTGCACCAGGTGGACGCAGCGCAGCGCCACCGGCCGTACGGCGGGCCCGGAGAGGCCGCCGGGCCCGGCGGCGAGCGCCGGGCGCAGGGTGTCCGGGTCGATCTCCAGCCCGGGCACGGTGTTGATCATCGAGAGGCCGTCCGCGCCGGCCCGGACGCAGGCCGCCGCGATGTCGGTGATCGACAGCACGTCCGGGGCCAGCTTGGCGTACACCGGCAGGTCGGCCGGGGCCGCCCTGCGCACCGCGCGGACGAGGTCGTAGGAGATCGCCGGGTTGGCGGCGAAGACCAGGCCGAGGTCGGCGTGGCTGGGGCCGCCGATGTTCAGCTCCAGGCCGACCACGCCCGGCTGCCCGCCGAGGCGGGCGGCCAGCGTCGCGAACTCCTCGATCCGCTCCCCCGCGATCGACACCACCACCCGGGCGCCGCGTTCGGCCAGCCAGGGCAGCTCCCGTTCGACGAAGGCGTCGATGCCCGGCCCCGGCAGGCCGAGCCCGGTCAGCAGCCCGGCCGGGGTGGCGGCGGCGCGGGGTGTGGCGTGGCCGGCCCGCGCACGCGGCATGATCGTGCGGGTGGTGACCGAGCCCAGGGCGTCCAGCGGGACGAACTTGGCGAGTTCGCGGATCGGTCCGGCGCAGCCGGCCGCGGTGGTGAGCGGGTTCGGCAGGGTCAGCGGACCGAAGGGGGCGGAGAGGTCGACGTCCTGCGGTTCCATCACGCGCCCTCCAGATCGGCCGGCACCGCCCCGATGTCCGCCCAGCGGATCCGCCCGCCGTCGAACACCGGGCCCTCGGTGCAGACCCGGGCGAACCGGCTGACCCCGTCCGCACCGACCACCGGGACGACGCAGGCCGCGCAGAGCCCGGTGCCGCAGGGCAGGTCGGTGGCCAGCATCGTCCAGCAGCGGATGCCGAGGTCGGCGGCGGCCGCGGCGGTCACCGCGAGGACGTCGGGCGGGCCCGCGGCGTAGACCACCGAGGCGTCGATCGCGCGGGCGGCCTGCGCGACCGGGTCACAGACCCGTCCGGTGAGGCCGGCCGAGCCGTCCTCGGTGACCACCAGGACGTCCTGGGTGAGTGCCCGGGCCTCGTCGACGCCGTGCAGGGCCGCGGCGGTCGGCGCGCCCAGCAGGTAGCCGAGCTGGCCGCCGCGGGCCTTGAGCTGCTCGCCGAGCGCCGGCAGCGGCGCCGCGTGGTGCCCGTGGCCCACCAGCAGGGCACGGACGGGCCCGTCGGGCACCGGGAACGGCGCGCCGAGCGGGGCGATCAGGTCGAGCGGGCCGCTGCGGGGGCCGTCGGCGACCAGCAGCTCCAGGGTGCCGGCGGCGGCGTCGGCCCGGGCGATCGCGACCGCGTCGCGGACCACCGCGTGGTCACCGGCCACCGAGGCGAAATGGCCCGGCCGCACCCGGGACGCGGCGTCGGGCGCCCGCAGCACCAGACGGTGGTACGCACCCTCGGCGGCACACCCGAGCACCTCCGCCCGGCACCGCACCGGATGGGCCATGTCCGACACCTCTCGATCGATCAAGCGGGCCTCGCCACGTGCAACGGACCCGGGAGTTCGCAGGTAACGGCACGATCCTCCCGCTCCGCGCACTCCCCCGCGTCCCCGGGCGCCCGCCGCCTACTCCTTGGCGGTGCCCACGGCGTCGGCGATCGTCTTGTGGCCACTGGCGCGCAGCCGGGCGGAGAGCCCCTTGTGGACGCGCCGCATCCAGAACGGCCCCTCGTAGACGAAGGCGCTGTAGCCCTGCACCAGGTCGGCGCCGTGCACGATCCGCTGCCAGGCGTCCTCGGCGGTCTCGATGCCGCCGACCGAGATGATGGCGAGCCGGCCCTCGGTGCGGGCCCGGAGCCGCTTCAGGACCTCCAGCGACCGCGCCTTCAGCGGCGCCCCGGAGAGCCCGCCCATGCCGATCTCCTCGACGCGGGCGGCGTCGGTGGCGAGGCCCTCGCGGCCGATGGTGGTGTTGGTGGCGATGATGCCGTCCAGGCCGAGGGTGAGGGCCATGTCGGCGATCTCGTCGATGTCCTCGTCGGCGAGGTCGGGGGCGATCTTCACCAGCAGCGGCACGTGGTGGGTGGTGACCTCGTCGGCCGCCTTGCGGACGTCCCAGAGCAGCGGGCCGAGGATCTGCACGGCCTGCAGGTTCCGCAGGCCGGGGGTGTTCGGCGAGGAGACGTTGACGACCAGGTAGTCGGCGTGCGGGGCGAGGCGCCGGGTGGACTTCAGGTAGTCCTCGGTGGCGTCGGCCTCCTCGACGGCCTTGGTCTTGCCGATGTTGACGCCGACGACCGGCGTCCAGCTGGTGCGGACACGGCCGGCGAGGCGGGCGGCGACCCGGGCGGAGCCCTGGTTGTTGAAGCCCATCCGGTTGATCAGGGCGCGGTCCTCGATCAGCCGGAACAGCCGGGGCGCGGGGTTGCCCGGCTGCGGCTCGCCGGTGACGGTGCCGATCTCGACGAAGTCGAAGCCGAGCATGGCGAGCCCGTCGATGCCGATGCCGTCCTTGTCGAAGCCCGCACCCAGGCCGAACGGGCCGGGCAGGTCCAGGCCGAGCGCGGTGGTGCGCAGCGCGCGGTCGCGCGGGGCGAGGACGAGCTTGACGAGCTGCCGCAGGCCGGGGACGGAGGAGGCCAGCCGGATCCAGAAGAAGGCGAGGTGGTGGGCCTTCTCCGGGTCCATCTTCTTGAAGACCAGGTCGAACAGGAGCTTGTACACAGCGCCCTTCCTGAGCGTGAGCAGGGCTGTGGGGGGCACCCGCCCGCGGCGAAGCCGCTGATGGGCCGGGCCGGTGCCCCCCACGGGAATCGGACTACTTGCGGCCGGCGTTGATCAGGGCCGCGTGCTCCTGGAGCGACATCACACCGACCTCGCCGCGCAGCAGCGCGTCGATGCCCTGGACGGCCGCGCCCATCGCCTGGACGGTGGTCAGGCACGGCACACCGCGGGAGACGGCCGCGGTGCGGATCTCGTAGCCGTCGAGGCGGCCGCCGGTGCCGTACGGGGTGTTGATGATCAGGTCGACCGCGCCCTCGTGGATCAGCTGGACGATGGTCTTCTCGCCGTTCGGGCCCTCGCCCTCGCTGTGCTTGCGCACCACGGTGGCGGGGATGCCGCCGCGCTGCAGCACCTCGGCGGTGCCGGTGGTGGCGAGCAGTTCGAAGCCGAGCTCGGCGAGCGCGCGGGCCGGGAAGACCAGGTTGCGCTTGTCGCGGTTGGCGACCGAGACGAAGACCTTGCCCTTGGTGGGCAGGGCGCCGTACGCGCCGGCCTGGGACTTGGCGTAGGCGGTGCCGAAGACCCGGTCGATGCCCATGACCTCGCCGGTGGAGCGCATCTCGGGGCCGAGCACGGTGTCGACGCCGCGGCCGGCCACGTCGCGGAAGCGCGACCAGGGCAGCACGGCCTCCTTGACGGAGATCGGGCAGTCGGCGGGCAGCGTGCCGCCGTCGCCCTCGGCCGGGAGCAGGCCCTCCTGGCGGAGCTCGGCGATGGTGGCGCCGAGCGAGATCCGGGCGGCGGCCTTGGCCAGCGGCACGGCGGTCGCCTTGGAGGTGAACGGCACGGTGCGGGAGGCGCGCGGGTTGGCCTCCAGCACGTAGAGGATGTCGCCGGCCAGCGCGAACTGGATGTTGATCAGGCCGCGGACGCCGACGCCGCGGGCGATCCCCTCGGTGGAGGTGCGCAGCCGCTTGATGTCGTAGCCGCCGAGGGTGATCGGGGGAAGTGCGCAGGCGGAGTCGCCGGAGTGGATGCCGGCCTCCTCGATGTGCTCCATGACGCCGCCGAGGTAGAGCTCGGTGCCGTCGTAGAGCGCGTCGACGTCGATCTCGACCGCGTCGTCGAGGAAGCGGTCGATGAGCACGGGGTGCTCGGAGATCAGGCCGGCGTGGCGCTCCAGGTAGGAGGCGAGCGAGGCCTCGTCGTAGACGATCTCCATGCCGCGGCCGCCGAGCACGTAGGACGGGCGGGCGAGCACGGGGTAGCCGATCTCGTCGGCGATGGCCTTGGCCTCGTCGAAGGAGAAGGCGGTGCCGTGCTTGGGGGCGGGCAGGCCGGCGTCGCGCAGGACGCGGCCGAACGCGCCGCGCTCCTCGGCGAGGTCGATCGCCTCGGGCTGGGTGCCGACGATCGGCACGCCGTTGTCCTTGAGCGCCTGGGCCAGGCCGAGCGGGGTCTGGCCGCCGAGCTGGACGATGACGCCGGCGAGCGGCCCGGCCTGCTGCTCGGCGTGGACGATCTCCAGGACGTCCTCCAGGGTGAGCGGCTCGAAGTAGAGCCGGTCGGAGGTGTCGTAGTCGGTGGAGACGGTCTCCGGGTTGCAGTTGACCATCACGGTCTCGTACCCGGCCTCGGCGAGCGCGAAGGAGGCGTGCACGCAGGAGTAGTCGAACTCGATGCCCTGGCCGATGCGGTTCGGGCCGGAGCCGAGGATGATCACGGCGGGCTTGGTGCGCGGGGCGACCTCGTTCTCCTCGTCGTAGGACGAGTAGAAGTACGGGGTCCTGGCGGCGAACTCGGCGGCGCAGGTGTCGACGGTCTTGAAGACCGGACGGATGCCGAGGGCGTGCCGGACCTCGCGGACGACGTCCGCCTTCAGGCCGCGGATCTCGCCGATCTGCACGTCGGAGAAGCCGTGCCGCTTGGCGTGGCGGAGCAGCTCGGGGGTGAGCTTCTCGGCCTCGGCGATCTCGCCGGCGATCTCGTCGAGCAGGAAGAGCTGGTCGACGAACCACGGGTCGATCTTGGTGGCCTCGAAGACCTCCTCCGGGGTGGCGCCGGCCCGGATCGCCTCCATGACGGTGTTGATCCGGCCGTCGGTGGGGACGACCGCCTTGGCCAGCAGCTCGGTCCTGTCGCCGACCGGGCCGGCCCAGGAGAACTGGCTGCCCTTCTTCTCCAGCGAGCGCAGCGCCTTGTTGAGCGCCTCGGGGAAGTTGCGGCCCATCGCCATGGCCTCGCCGACCGACTTCATGGTCGTGGTGAGGGTGGCGTCGGCGGACGGGAACTTCTCGAAGGCGAACCGCGGGACCTTGACGACGACGTAGTCGAGGGTCGGCTCGAAGGAGGCCGGGGTCTGCTCGGTGATGTCGTTCGGGATCTCGTCCAGCGTGTAGCCGACGGCCAGCTTGGCGGCGATCTTGGCGATCGGGAAGCCGGTGGCCTTGGAGGCGAGCGCCGAGGAGCGGGAGACGCGCGGGTTCATCTCGATGACGATGACCCGGCCGTCCTCGGGGTTGACGGCGAACTGGATGTTGCAGCCGCCGGTGTCGACGCCGACCTCGCGGATGACGGCGATGCCGATGTCGCGGAGGATCTGGTACTCGCGGTCGGTGAGGGTCATCGCCGGGGCGACGGTGATGGAGTCGCCGGTGTGGACGCCCATCGGGTCGAAGTTCTCGATGGAGCAGACGACCACGACGTTGTCGTGCTTGTCGCGCATCAGCTCCAGCTCGTACTCCTTCCAGCCGAGGATGGACTCCTCCAGGAGCACCTCGGTGGTCGGCGAGAGGGCCAGGCCCTGGCCGGCGATGCGGCGCAGGTCCTCCTCGTCGTGGGCGAAGCCGGAGCCGGCGCCGCCCATGGTGAAGGAGGGGCGGACGACGACGGGGTAGCCGCCGAGGGTCTCGACGCCCTTGAGGACGTCGTCCATCGAGTGGCAGATCACCGAGCGGGCGGACTCGCCGTAGCCGATCTTGGCGTTGACGGCCTCGACGACGCCCTTGAAGAGGTCGCGGTCCTCACCCTTGTTGATCGCCTCGACGTCGGCGCCGATCAGCTCGACGCCGTACTTCTCGAGGGTGCCCGCCTGGTGCAGGGAGATCGCGGTGTTGAGCGCGGTCTGGCCGCCGAGGGTGGGCAGCAGCGCGTCGGGGCGCTCCTTGGCGATGATCTTCTCGACGAACTCCGGGGTGATCGGCTCGACGTAGGTGGCGTCGGCGATCTCCGGGTCGGTCATGATCGTGGCCGGGTTGGAGTTGACCAGGACGACGCGCAGGCCCTCGGACTTGAGAACGCGGCAGGCCTGGGTGCCGGAGTAGTCGAACTCCGCCGCCTGGCCGATGACGATCGGGCCGGAGCCGATCACCAGGACGGACTTGATGTCGGTGCGCTTCGGCACGGTCAGCTCCCTGCGGTGGTACGGGCCGGGGCAGCGGCCATCAGGTCAACGAAGCGGTCGAAGAGGTACGCGGCGTCGTGCGGGCCGGCCGCGGCCTCCGGGTGGTACTGCACCGAGAAGGCGGGCACGTCCAGCGCCTGCAGGCCCTCGACCACGTCGTCGTTGAGGCAGACGTGGGAGACCTCGACGCGGCCGAACGGGGTCTCGCTGACCTTGTCCAGCGGCGCGTTCACGGCGAAGCCGTGGTTGTGCGCGGTGACCTCGACCTTGCCGGTGGTGCGGTCCTGCACCGGCTGGTTGATGCCGCGGTGGCCGTACTTCAGCTTGTAGGTGCCGAAGCCCAGCGCGCGGCCGAGGATCTGGTTGCCGAAGCAGATGCCGAAGAACGGGGTCCTGCGCTCGAGCACGCCGCGGGCCACGGCGACCTGGTGGTCGGCGGTGGCCGGGTCGCCCGGGCCGTTGGAGAAGAAGACGCCGTCGGGGTTCACCGCGTACACGTCGTCGATGGTGGCGTTCGCGGGCAGCACGTGCACCTCGATGCCGCGCTCGGCCATCCGCTGCGGGGTCATCGCCTTGATGCCGAGGTCGAGGGCGGCGACGGTGAACCTCTTCTCGCCGATCGCCGGGACGACGTAGGGCTCGGTGGTGGCGACCTCGGCGCACAGGTCGGCGCCCTTCATCTCGGGCGCCTCCAGCACCCGGGCGAGCAGCGCCTGCTCGTCGGCGAGCGCCGGGCCGGAGAAGATGCCGACGCGCATCGCGCCGCGCTCGCGCAGGTGGCGGGTGAGCGCGCGGGTGTCGATGCCGCTGATGCCGACGACGCCCTGGGCGGCGAGCTCGTCGTCCAGCGAGCGGCGCGAGCGCCAGTTGGAGGCGACCCGGGCGGGGTCGCGGACGACGTAGCCGGCGACCCAGATCTGCTTGGACTCGTCGTCCTCGTCGTTCCAGCCGGTGTTGCCGATCTGCGGGGCGGTCATCACGACGACCTGGCGGTGGTACGACGGGTCGGTCAGGGTCTCCTGGTAGCCGGACATGCCGGTGTTGAAGACCGCCTCGCCGAAGGTCTCGCCGACGGCGCCGTACGCCTGGCCGCGGAACGTCCGGCCGTCCTCCAGGATGAGCACGGCGGGCACTCGCTCCCGCCTGGTGCGAGGCGTGGTGGGGGCAGGTGCGGTCATGTGGCGGCCTCTTCCGTCTTCTTCGTCTTCGTTCGTTCGATCAGAGCCTCGACCGCCTCGACCCAGGCGGTGTGCTCGTCGGGGTGGTCGGCCCGGAAGCCCGAGTCCAGGGCGGTGCCCCCCAGGTCCCAGGTGACGACCAGCAGCCCGGCGGGGACGACCTTCCCCGCGATGCCCGAGTCACGCCGGGCGCCGGTGAGCGCCGCGGCGGGGATCCACAGGTCCTCGTCGCCGGGGCGGCGGACCAGGAGCCCTTGCTCGGTGAGGGTCAGCTCGGCCAGGCTGCGGGTGCCGAGGCCGTGCGCGACGACCCGGTCCAGCCAGTTCCCGGCCGTGGTGGAGCCGTGGTAGCGGCCCTCGGTGTGCAGCAGCGGCGCCCCGGGGTCGTCGGGGACGGCGGGCGGCGACGGCAGCTCGGACTGCAGCGTCCGGCGCCAGTTCCAGCCCTGCCGCATCAGCCAGTACACCAGCGCGATCAGGATCAGCAGCCCGACCGTCCAGCCGATGTAGCCGGGCCAGTTGGTGACGTGGGCCTGCTCGGCGGCGAGCCCGGTCACGCCAGCCCGTCCCGGTCGGCGAGCTCGCCGGCCAGCACGGTGGCGCGGCCGCGGAGGAAGGTCGCGTGCACGCGTCCGGGCAGGTCGAGGCCACGGTAGGGGGTGTTTCGGCTGCGGGTGGCGAAGCTCTCGGGATCCACGGCACCACGGTACGCGGGATCGAAGAGCACCAGGTTCGCCGGCTCACCCACCGAGATCGGGCGACCCTGCCCGGTGAGACGGCCGATCCGGGCCGGGCGGGACGACATGCGGTCGGCGACGCCCTCCCAGTTCAGCAGGCCGGTGTCCACCATCGTCTGCTGGACGACCGAGAGCGCCGTCTCCAGGCCGACCATGCCCATCGCGGCGACCGCCCACTCGCAGTCCTTGTCCTCCGCGGGGTGCGGGGCGTGGTCGGTGGCGACCGCGTCGATGGTGCCGTCGGCGAGCGCGGCGCGCAGCGCCTCCACGTCCGCGGCGGTGCGCAGCGGCGGGTTGACCTTGTAGACCGGGTCGTAGGTGCGCACCAGCTCGTCGGTGAGCAGCAGGTGGTGCGGGGTGACCTCGGCGGTGACGTTCCAGCCCTTGGCCTTGGCCCAGCGGATGATCTCGACCGAGCCGGCCGTGGAGACGTGGCAGACGTGCAGGCGGGAGCCGACGTGCGCGGCGAGCAGCACGTCGCGGGCGATGATCGACTCCTCGGCGACGGCCGGCCAGCCGCCGAGCCCGAGCTCGCCGGAGACCTGGCCCTCGTTCATCTGGGCGCCCTCGGTGAGCCGGGGCTCCTGGGCGTGCTGGGCGACGACGCCGTCGAAGGCCTTCACGTACTCCAGGGCGCGGCGCATGATGACCGCGTCGTCGACGCACTTGCCGTCGTCGGAGAAGACCCGCACGCCGGCGGCGGAGTCGTGCATGGCGCCGAGCTCGGCGAGCTTCTTGCCCTCCAGGCCGACGGTGACGGCGCCGACCGGCTGGACGTCGCAGTAGCCGGACTCCTGGCCGAGCCGCCAGACCTGCTCGACGACGCCGGCGGTGTCGGCGACCGGGAAGGTGTTGGCCATCGCGTGGACGGTGGTGTAGCCGCCCTTGGCGGCGGCCTGGGTGCCGGTGAGGACGGTCTCGGCGTCCTCACGGCCGGGCTCGCGCAGGTGGGTGTGCAGGTCGACCAGGCCCGGCAGGGCGATCAGGCCGTGCGCGTCGATGTCGACGTCCGCCTCGACGGTCAGACCCTCGCCGATCTCGCGGACCACGCCGTCCGCGATGTGGATGTCCTTGGGGGCGCCGCCGAGGATCTGGGCGTTGCGGATCAGGTAGCTGGTCACTGGGCGGTCTCCGAGGAGTCGGTGGTGCGGGGGCTGTCGGCGAGGGTGGCACCGCCGAGCAGCAGGTAGAGGACGGCCATCCGGACGGAGACGCCGTTGGCGACCTGCTCGACCACGGTGCAGCGCGGCGAGTCGGCGACCTCGGCGGTGATCTCCATGCCGCGGACCATCGGGCCAGGGTGCATGACGATGGCGTGCTCGGGGAGCTGGGCCATGCGGAGGCCGTCCATGCCGTAGCGGCGGGAGTACTCGCGCTCGGTGGGGAAGAAGGCGGCGTTCATCCGCTCGCGCTGGACGCGGAGCATCATCAGCGCGTCGGTCTTCGGCAGCACGGCGTCGAGGTCGTAGCTGACCTGGCAGGGCCAGTTCTCGATGCCGATCGGCACCAGGGTGGGCGGGGCGACGAAGGTGACCTCGGCGCCGAGCGTCGTCAGCAGGTGCACGTTGGAGCGGGCGACCCGGCTGTGCAGGACGTCGCCGACGATGGTGACCCGGCGGCCGGCGAGGTCGCGGCCGAGGCCCGGGTTGAGGTGGCGGCGCATGGTGAAGGCGTCGAGCAGGGCCTGGGTGGGGTGCTCGTGGGTGCCGTCGCCGGCGTTGATGACGCTGCCGTGCAGCCACTCGGACTGGGCGAGCCGGGCCGGCGCGCCGGAGGCGTGGTGCCGGATGACGACGGCGTCGGCGCCCATGGCCTGCAGGGTGAGCGCGGTGTCCTTGAGGCTCTCGCCCTTGGAGACCGAGGAGCCCTTGGCGGAGAAGTTGATGACGTCCGCGGACAGCCGCTTCTCGGCGACCTCGAAGGAGGTCTTGGTGCGGGTCGAGTCCTCGAAGAAGAGGTTGACGACGGTGCGGCCGCGCAGGGTCGGCAGCTTCTTGACGGCCCGCCCGGAGAGCTGGGCGAGCTCCTCGGCGGTGTCCAGGATGAGCAGGGCGTCGTCGCGGGCGAGGTCGGCGGTGGAGACGAGGTGGCGCTTCACGCGGGTCACTCCGGAAGGTGCGGGGAGGCGGCGAGCGCCTGGGTGGAACGGGCCGCGTAGTCGCGGTCGCCGACGAGGACGGCGTCCCGGCCGTCGCTGTCGGCGAGCTGGACCTGGACGGCCTCACGCAGCGAGGTGGGCAGGTTCTTGCCCACGTAGTCGGCGCGGATGGGCAGCTCGCGGTGGCCGCGATCGACCAGGACGGCGAGCTGGACGGCGCGCGGGCGGCCGATGTCGCTGAGGGCGTCGAGCGCGGCGCGGATGGTGCGGCCGGAGAAGAGCACGTCGTCGACGAGGATGACCAGCTTGCCGTCGATGCCGGAGGACGGGATCTCGGTGTGCTCCAGCGCGCGGGCGGGCTTCAGCCGCAGGTCGTCCCGGTACATCGTGATGTCCAGGGTGCCGAGCGGGATCTCGCGGCCGGTGATCTGGGTGAGCCTGGCGTGCAGCCGGCGGGCCAGGTGGACGCCGCGGGTGTGGATGCCGAGGAGCACGACGTCCTCGGCGCCCTTGGCGCGCTCCACGATCTCGTGGGCGATCCGGGTGACGACCCGGGCGATGTCGGTGGCGTCCAGCACCTGGTGGGGCGGGCGCGGCGCGGTGGTTCCGTCTGTGGTCATGCCGAAGCGGACCTCCTTCCCCGCCTCACAGGACGGGTCTTAAAGGATGTCTGGGATTGGCGCCCGGCGCACCGGGGCCGTGCCCATGCTATCAGTGCGGCCCCGGCTCCCCGGGAAGGCGCCGTTCCGTTTGGTGTCCTCGCAGGTCAACCGAGGTAGTGGGGCCCGGCCGGCGCCCCGGGGGAGCACTATTCGCACGACTGCCCCATTCGGCTTGACGCGACTACCTCACTCTACGTAACCTCACAGTGAGTTACGGGACCGGCGCCGCACCCACCGGTTCGGGCGACCGGTCCGCGGTCACCACCCGCGCTCTCGTGGCTCTTCACTGCACGCGAAGCAATATTGTCCGGGGAGATCAATGTCCAGCGACTACGCGAAGCAGCTCGGGGCCAAGCTCCGGGCCATCCGCACTCAGCAGGGTCTCTCCCTGCACGGCGTCGAGGAGAAGTCCCAGGGTCGCTGGAAGGCCGTCGTCGTCGGTTCCTACGAGCGCGGCGACCGCGCCGTGACCGTCCAGCGCCTCGCCGAGCTGGCGGAGTTCTACGGCGTGCCGGTGCAGGAGCTGCTGCCCGGCGGCACTCCGGGCGGTGCGGCCGAGCCGCCGCCGCGCCTGGTCCTCGACCTGGAGAGACTGACCCAGGTCCCGTCCGAGAAGGCCGGCCCGCTGCAGCGCTACGCGGCCACCATCCAGAGCCAGCGCGGCGACTACAACGGCAAGGTGCTGTCGATCCGCCAGGACGACCTGCGCACCCTGGCCGTGATCTACGACCAGTCGCCGTCCATCCTCACCGAGCAGCTGATCAGCTGGGGCGTGCTGAACCCGGACGCGCGCCGCGCCGTCCGCGAGGAAGACGCCGGCTGATCTCCCTCTCCTTGCAGAAACGTCACGGCGGGGCGTGCGGCAGTGACCGCGCGCCCCGCCGCGGTCCGTCCGGGGCCGCCGCTGCGGCCCCCGGCACCGACCGGGTCAGCACACCGAGCCCAGGCTGAATCCGGGCTCCGCCCGCACGTCGTCCAGCTCGACCGCCGCCGGCGCATAGCCGCCGCCCTCGCTCTGCCAGGCCCACGCCACCGGCCGGTACTCGCCGCAGGCCCCGGCCGCCCCCTGCGAGCCGTGCAGCAGCGCCGCACCCGGCAGCTCCCGGTACAGGCCGGCGCAGAGCACGGCGCAGACCAGGTCGAGGTCCTCGTCGTTGATCCGCACCACCCCGTCCTCCCAGTGCAGGATCCGGGCCTCCGCCTCCAGCCGCCCGCCCGGCGCCTCCACCGCGCACAGGAACCGGTACGCGCCGAACCCGGCGC
Organism: Kitasatospora sp. NPDC085879; assembly: GCF_040686255.1. Classification (NCBI taxonomy): domain Bacteria; kingdom Bacillati; phylum Actinomycetota; class Actinomycetes; order Kitasatosporales; family Streptomycetaceae; genus Kitasatospora; species Kitasatospora sp. NPDC085879. The sequence continues at coordinate 134,783 of NZ_JBFBJZ010000010.1, forward strand.
CGACCAGCATCCGGCGGAACAGCTCGGCGCCCCGCTGGTGCGCCTGCCGGACCAGCGGCCCCGCCTCCGCCCCGCCGTCACCGTCGTCCAGCAGCAGCTCGACATGACGCAGCGTCAGTCCGCTCTCCCGCGCACGGATCAGCCGCGGCACGAAGTCCCCGACCAGCTCCTCGCCCTGGTAGGGCAGCAGTTGGGTCTGCAGCGGCGGGTTCACCAGGTACTTGTCGCGGGCCGCCTGCCCGGCCGGGTCGAGGCGGTGCAGCAGGCAGAAGTCGGCGAAGTCGGCGATGTGGAACATCCGGGCCTGCACGGTCGCGTAGCTGCGGCGGGCGTCGGCCAGCAGGACGGCGGTGTCCAGCAGGTAGCTGTCGTAGTCCGTGGCATCGGTGAGGTGCCAGGCGCGGGCCCGCTCGAAGTCCTCGGCGCTGGTGAGGATGCCCGTCACGAAGGCCTCCTCACCGCGCGGCCGGGCGGCGGCGTTGGCGGTGCAGCGGGACGGCCGGGGGGCGCGGGGGTTGCGGGACATCGTCGACTCCTGCGGGGCGGTGCGGTCGGTCGACCCTGTCCTCCCCACCCCCGACAGCCGCACACGCACCGGTTGTCACAGCCCTGTAACTGAAAGCAACCACGGTCCGTACAGGGCGCGGCCGGCTCCGCAGCACGGGCCGGCCCGAGGCACCCGTCCGTGACGGGTCGCCCCCTCGCCGGCCGGCATGGCGGCCGGCGGCGGCGGACCGCCGACTCGTCGCCGTGCACACCGAACTGCACTGCCTCAGCGAGGAGTTGCGGATCGGCGACCGTCTTGCCGACCTGCTCCGGCAGGTGACCGGGCGATGACGGCCGTTGTGCCGCCGCCGGGTGGCTGGCCCGCACCCCCGAGGGGGCGCACCGTCAGGGGCGGGGGGCGCGGGCGAGTTGGCGGGACTGGGCGACCAGGCGGCCGGCCTCGTCCCAGATCTCGCAGTCCTCCTCGAAGTAGCCGCCGGCCAGGTTGCGGGTGGCGTGCGAGACCCGGAGCCAGCCGGGGACGGGCTTGGCACGGAGGTGGACGGTGAGTTCGACGGTGGGTGCCCAGCCGGGCAGGCCGAGGTCGAAGGTGACGGGCGGCAGGGCGTCCGCGACGAGCAGGAGCAGCAGGGGGTCGGGCTGCCGGCCGTCGGCGAGCCGGAACCAGCCCTGGATGCGGCCCTTCCGGGAGGGCTGTCCGAGGGCCCAGCCGATCGTCGCCGGGTCGAGCCGGAGGTCGAACCGCTCCAGCAGCGCGGCCTGTTCGATGAGCTGCGGCGGGGCGTGCTCGACGCCGATGCACTCGTCGGGCAGCGGCATGACGGGCGGCTGGGCGCTGGTGGCGACCTCCCCGTCGAGGGTGTCGAGGTCGCCGTAGGTGGCGAGGACGCGGAGCCGTTCCTGGCCGTCCTGGCTGAGCGAGGCGGTGCCGGTGGTCAGGGTGCGGCCGCGGCGGACGGTCTCGGTGCGGACGGTGGCCGGGCCGGGCCGGGAGGCGGAGAGGTAGTGGCCGCTGATGGAGAGCGGGTCCCGGTGCTCGCCGTGCGCGAGGGAGAGGGCGTGTCCGGCGACCGCGAGCAGCAGGCCGCCGTTGACGCCGCCGCCGATCTGCCAGCCGGCGCCGAGTTCGGCGTCGTAGCGGCCGGACTCCGCCGGGTGCGGGGTGAGCGCGATGCCCTGGTCGAACTCGCTGCGGGTCACGGTGGTCATGGGTGGTACGTCCTTCGCCTCAGACACTACTGGCGAGTAGCCTACGCCTCCGTACGGAACGCGCGAAGGCCGCCGGACCGATCGGTCCGGCGGCCTTTCACTGCGTCGGTGCGGGCGTCGCTCAGTCGCGGCGGATCTGCGGCTTGAGATCCATGAACCGGGCGAGCAGGCCGTTGACGAACGCCGGGGACTCGTCGGTGGAGTACTCCTTGGCGATCTCGACGGCCTCGTCCAGGACGACGGCGTCGGGGACGCCGTCCTCCCAGATCAGCTCGTACGCACCGATCCGCAGCACGTTGCGGTCCGCGATCGGCATCCGGTCGAGCGTCCAGCCCACGGCGTAGGTCGAGATCAGCTCGTCGATCCGGCGGGCGTGGTCGCTGTAGCCCTCGATGAGCTGCATCGTGTACTCGCCGACCTGCGGGGTGGTCTCACCCGGCTTGGCCTCCCGAGCCCGGCCGACCCACTCGGCGAGGACGCGCTCGGGCGCGACTCCCCGGTGGTCCGCCTCGAAGAGGATCTGGAAGGCGCGAGTGCGGGCCTTGGTGCGCGCGTTGGACACGATTACTTGACCCGGCCGAGGTAGCTGCCGTCGCGGGTGTCGACCTTGACCTTCTCACCGGTGGTGACGAAGAGCGGGACCTGGATCTCGGCGCCGGTCTCCAGGGTGGCCGGCTTGGTGCCGCCGGTGGAGCGGTCGCCCTGGACGCCCGGCTCGGTCTCGGCGATGGTGAGCTCGACGGCGGCCGGGAGCTCGACGTACAGCGGGACGCCCTCGTTCTGGGCGACCAGGGCCTCGAAGCCCTCGAGCAGGTACTTGGCGGCGTCGCCGACGGTGGCGGAGTCGACCGGCACCTGGTCGTAGGTGTCCATGTCCATGAAGATGAAGGCGTCGCCGTCACGGTACGAGTACTGCATGGTGCGCTTGTCGACGTTCGCGGTCTCGACCTTGATACCGGCGTTGAAGGTCTTCTCGACGACCTTGCCGGTGAGGACCTCCTTCAGCTTGGTACGCACGAAGGCCGGGCCCTTGCCGGGCTTGACGTGCTGGAACTCGACGACGGACCAGAGCTTGCCGCCGTCCAGCTTGAGGACCATGCCGTTCTTGAGATCGTTCGTGGAAGCCACGGGCGCACTTACTCCTGATATAGCTGTCAAGGAACCAAGGGTGCGCGGCCGCGCCGCCGGGGCGGCTACAGCGCGAGGAGCTCCTTGGTGGTGATGGTGAGCAGCTCGGGCCCGCCCTCCTCGAGGGGGCGTACGACGAGCGTGTCCTCGATCCGGACCCCGCCCCGCCCAGGGAGGTGCACCCCCGGGCCGACGGTGACCGGCACGCGATTGTCCAGTTTACCCATGTCGGCGGGTCCCAGGCGCGGCGCCTCCCGGATCTCCAGGCCGATGCCGTGTCCGACCGGATGCGCAGGGCTGTCGGTGTGGCCCGCGGCCTGCAGCACCTCGCGGGCGGCCAGATCGGGTACGGACTCCGAGACGCCCGGGCCGAGCGCCTCTCGGCCGGCCCGCTGGGCGCGGAAGACCAGCCGGTGCAGCTCGACCTGCCAGGGGGCCGGGGCGGCGCCGATGACGAAGGTCCGCGCGGTGGAGACGCCGTATCCGCGGTAGCGGGCGCCGAGGACGACGGTGAGGAAGTCGCCCTCCTCGACCCGGCGGTCGGTGGGCTGGTGGGTCTCCAGGCCGGAGTGGCTGCCGGTGCCGACGGAGACCGGGAAGGCGGCGCGGTCGGCGCCGTGGTCGATCATCCGGCGCTCCAGCTCCATGGCCAGGTGCCGCTCGGTGCGTCCGACCAGGATCGACTCCAGCAGTTCGCTGAGCGCCTGGTCGGCGATCTCGGCGGCGATCCGCAGGTCGGCGATCTCGTGCTCGTCCTTGACGACGCGCATCCGTTCGACCGTGGTGCCGAGGTCGGCGAGCCGGATGCCCTCGGCGACGCCGGCGACGGCGCGGTGGCGCTTGACGGTGAGGTCGTGCTCCTCGACGGCGAGGTCGACGACCCGCAGGCGGCCGGCGGCCTCGGCGGCGGCCAGCGCGGTGTCGGTCTCGGCGGGCACCAGCAGCTGGGCGACGTCGGGCCCGAGCAGGTGCTCGCCGCCCTCCTCGGGCGGCAGGTCGTCGGGCAGCGTCAGCAGCGCCCGCTCGCGGGTGAGCAGCAGGCTGGCCCCGCACGGCGGGCAGCCGGTGAGGTAGCGGACGTTGGCGGCGCGGGTGACCAGGGCCGCATCGACCCCCGAGGCACTGCAGTGCTCCCTGAGGCGCTCCCGCCGCGCCGCGTACGCATCGGACATGCCACGAGCCTACGAACTGCGGACGGCCCGCGCCCGTCGAGCCGGGCAGGCGGCCCTGTGCGGGCCGAAAGGGCGCGGCGCGGGCAGCGGGAGGGCGCGTTCCGGGCGGCGGGCGCGGGGGGCGCGCCGGTCGGGGCCGTTCGGGCCAGCCGGTCGGGCCGGTCGGGCCGGTCGGGCCGGTCGGGCCGGTCGGGCCGGTCGGGAATGGAACGGGGGTGGGTCGCGTTGGAGCCCAGTGAAAACGACATCCGTTTCGGACATCGAGTCCGGGACGGGGTCTGTACCACCGAGGAGGAGCAGATGGCCCGCAGCGAACTGCGCCCGGTCGTCCGGCTGACGTCGACCGCCGGCACCGGATTCACCTATGTGACGCGCAAGAGCCGCCGCAACGACCCGGACCGCCTGGTGCTGCGCAAGTACGACCCGGTCGCGCGGCAGCACGTGGCGTTCCGCGAGGCGCGCTGACCCCGCGCCGAGACACTCCCCCCGTCGACCCCCGAAGGAGCAGCCCCATGAAGCACGGCATCCACCCCGCCTACCGTCCGGTCGTCTTCCGCGACAAGGCCGCAGGCCTGGCCTTCCTCACCCGCTCCACGCTGGACTCCGCGTCCACGGTGGTCTGGGAGGACGGCACCGTCCGTCCGGTGGTCGACGTGGAGACCTCCTCGGCGAGCCACCCCGTCTGGACCGGGCGCGCCCGGGTGCTGGACCAGGCCGGCCGGATCGAGCAGTACCGGCGCCGGTACGGCCGCGACTGACCGCGACCGGCGGCACCGCACGGCGCCCCCCCTTCCGCACGGAAGGGGGGGCGCCGTCGCGTTCCCGGGCGGGCTCAGCGCGGGGGCGGCGGCACCGAGACGACGAGGGTGAGCCGGACGGGCACCTCGCCGTCGTTGCGGTAGCCGTGCGCGGTGGCGGCCTCGTAGGAGGCGGTGGAGCCGGCCGGCACCAGGTGGTCGCGGCCGTCCAGGGTGAGGGTGAGTTCGCCCTCCTCGACCCGGGCGATCTCCACGGTGCCGACGGGGTGCGGGTCGGAGCCGTGCCCCTCGCCCGGCAGGATCAGCCACTCCCAGAGCTCCAGCGGGCCGGGCGCCTCGATGCCGTTGAGCAGCACCCCGGTGCCGCCCTTGGCGCCGGCCCACAGCTGCACCGCCTCGGCGTCCGACACGATCCGCACGGTGGAGGTCTCGTCGTAGTCGAGCAGCCGGGCGATCGAGACGCCGAGGGCGTCGGCGAGCCGGACGACCGTGCCGACGCTGGGGTTGGTCCGCCCCTGCTCGATCTGCACGATCATGCCGCGGCTCACCCCTGAGCGGGCGGCGAGCGCATCGAGGGTGTGGCCGCGGTCGGCGCGCAGCCGCTTGAGGTTGCGGGCCAGGGCCTGGGTGATCAGGTCGGGGTCGGGCATGTCAGTGTCAGTCCAATGAATTGATTCGTCCGGTTCACTCTGTTGACCTAAGCTGCTGGGGCACGACGAGTCCACTCGACCGTACTCCGGAGTCCATTGTGTTGTCCCAGATCCTCGCTCTCACCGCCAGCCTGCTCTGGGGCATGGCCGACTACGGCGGCGGCGCTCTGACCCGCCGGCTGCCCGCGCTGACCGTCGTGGTGGCCTCGCAGGCCGCCGCGGCGCTGCTGCTCGTCCCGGCCGTGCTCGTGACCGGCGGCCCGGGCGTGTCCGGCGCCGGCCTCTGGTACGCGGTGGCGGCGGGCGTGATCGGGCCGTTCGCGATCCTGGCCTTCTACCGGGCGCTGTCGCTCGGGCCGATGGGCGTGGTCTCGCCGCTCGCGACCGTCGGTGTCGCGGTGCCGGTGGGCGTCGGCCTGCTGCTCGGGGAGCGCCCGGGGCCGGCGCAGGCCGCCGGGATCGCGGTCGCCGTGCTCGGGGTCGCCCTCGCGGGCGGGCCGCGGCGCGGCGGCGGCGCGGTGACGGCTCGGGTCCTGGTGCTCACCCTGGGGGCGGCCGTCGGCATGGGCACCGTGATGGCGCTGATCGCCCAGGCCTCCGCCGGCGGAGGGCTGCTGTCCGTGCTGTGCGTGCAGCGGCTGTGCAACGTGGCGGTGGGCGGCGCCGTCCTGCTGGCCGCGCGGCGCGGTCGCCCGTCGGCCGGGGCCGGCGGGGCGGGCGGCGTGCTGCGCGGCCTGCCCGCACTGACCGCGGTCGGGGTGGCCGACGTCGCCGCCAACGCGGCCTTCGCCGCGGCCTCGCACCGCGGCTCGGTGGCCGTGGCCGCCGTGCTGGCCTCGCTCTACCCGGTGGTCACCGCGGTGATGGCCCGCGGGCTGCTCAAGGAGCGGCTGCGGCGCGTCCAGGTGCTCGGCGCGGGCCTCGCGGTGGCCGGCACGCTGCTGCTGGCGGCGGGCTGACGCCCCGTCCGCCGCCCGGCGCTGCGGGCGGCCCGCCATGTCAGGCCGCCCGCTCGGGCGCCCAGCGCTTCTCCACCCCGGCGATCCGCCAGTAGCCGATCGCCGCCGCCCAGACCACCACGAAGAGACCGACGATGACGAAGCCCACGTTGTCCAGGCTGAGTCCGGCGATCCAGCCGGTCACCGGGTCGGCGAGGCCGAGCTTGTCGTGCAGCACGGCGACCAGCTCGATGGTGCCGATGACGAAGGCCACCGCGATCGACAGGCCGGTGATGGCGAGGTTGTAGAAGACCTTGCGGACGGGGTTGGAGAACGCCCACTGGTAGGCGAAGTTCATGAACGTGCCGTCCAGGGTGTCGAACAGGCTCATGCCGGCGGCGAACAGCAGCGGCAGGCAGACGATCGCGTACCAGGGCAGGCCGGCCGCGGCGCCCGAGCCGGCCATCACCATCAGCGTCACCTCAGTGGCGGTGTCGAAGCCCAGTCCGAGGACCATGCCGACCGGGAACATCTGGCCCGGCCGGGAGATCGAGCGGGTGGCGCGGCGCAGGACGCGGTTCATCAGTCCGCGCGAGTCGAGCTGCCGTTCCAGCTCCGCCTCGTCGTAGGAGCCGGCCCGCATCGCCCGGAAGACCCGCAGGATGCCGAGCAGCGCTGCCAGGTTGAGCGCGGCGATGAGGTAGAGGAAGGCGCCGGAGGCGGTGGTGCCGATGGCGCCCAGCACCTGGTGGGCGGTCGACCCGTCGTCCATCAGCACCCCGGCGAGCTGGGCGCCGCCCGCGACCAGGGCGGCCATCAGCACCACCATCGAGGAGTGCCCGAGGGCGAACCAGAAGCCCACCGAGACCGGGCGCCGGCCGTCCGCCATCAGCTTGCGGGTGGTGTTGTCGATCACCGCGATGTGGTCGGCGTCGAAGGCGTGCCGCATGCCCAGGGTGTAGGCGGTGATGCCGAGTCCGGCGCCGAACACCTGGGTGCCGACCTCGTACCGCTCCGGGACGACCAGCAGGAACAGGGTGCCGAAGGCCGCCACGTGCATCGCCAGGATGACGGCCAGCAGGCCGGCCGTGCGAAGGGTGTCCTCCCGCCGCCAGCGGAAGGCGGGCAGGCCGGGGGCGGTCGGCGGCGCGGCCGTACCGGTGGCGGGCAGGGTCATGCGGTTCACGCTCCAGCACCTCGTGGAATGACGTCGTGAGGTGCCGTGGCCGGTCTCCTGGCTCACGGGGAGGTTCCTGTGGTGCCCGTACCCGGCCTTCCCGGGCGCGCTCCGGCGCCCAGTGACCCGCGAGGGGTACGGATTGACTCCCCGTTCACAGTGGCGAGGGCCGCTCCGGACTCGGACCCGCAGGTCCTGCACCGGTCTTCCCGAGCACCACGGCTGTTCCACCGTAGAGGTGACGGAGCGACAGCTGCAAGCCTGCAGACCTGCGCAGGTGTCGCAGATCACGGCCGGACGGCCTGCGAGAATGCCGCCATGCACCTCGTCCCTGCCGACCGCGTCGGCCAGCGCAGCATCGACGGCCACCGGGTCTGCGAGGCGATCGCCGGGATCGGCGACACCGGGCAGGTCCGGGCCTGGGCCGAGCGGTTCGGCCTGCTCGCCGACCCGGGGCGGCTCTCCCTGCTGCTCGCGCTGCACACCACCGGGCCGCTCGCCGTCACCGATCTGGCGCTGGCGACCGGGATGCGCGATCCGGCGGTCTCCCAGGCGCTGCGGCTGCTGCGCGCGGCGGGTGTGGTCGAGGGCGAGCGGGACGGGCGGGTGGTCCGCTACCGGCTGACCGACCCGGCGGTCGCGGAGGTCCTGGAGCACGGCGTGCTGGGGCGGGCCGAATGAGCCCGCGCACGGAATGAGCTCTTCCTGACGATTTGTCAGCTCGACGGGGGGTCAGCTTCAGCCAAGTTTTCTTGTCATGTCACCTCGAAGCCGTTCCGGTGGCCCATGCTTCCGGAGGCGGTCCGTCCGGCCCGCCGTTCCCAGGCTCCTGACGAGGAGACACCCCTTGAAGCTTCGCCGTACGTTCGCCGTGGGGCTGCTGGCCGCGGCCGCCACCCTGCTCCCCGCGCACCAGTCCGGCGCCGCCACCGGCGGCGGGCTGCCGTTCGGTTCGGCCACCGCCGTCGGGATCCACAACACCTACGACCCGGCCGCCTTCCCCTTCCTCGCGCAGAGCCTGGACACCGGCACCGGCATGATCGAGCTGGACGTCTGGACGGACACCATCACCAAGGAGTGGAAGGTCAGCCACTCCAACCCGCTGGGCAACGCGAACAACTGCACCGCCGCCACCACCCCCGCCCAGCTGTACAGCGGTGGCGCCAACAAGAACCTCGAGTACTGCCTCGACGACCTGCGGATCTGGCTCGCCGCCCACCCGTCGAGCGGCCCGCTGATGGTCAAGCTGGAGCTCAAGGGCGGCTTCGCCGCCAACCGCGGCATGGGCCCGGCCCAGCTCGACAGCCTGATAGCCGCCCACCTCGGCAGCGCCGTCTTCCGCCCCGCCGACCTGCTCGCCAAGCCCGGCGGCGGCAGCTACCCGAACCTCGACGAGGCCGCGAAGGCCGGCAACTGGCCGAGCCGCGACGCGCTCGCCGGCCGCGTGCTGGTGGACGTCATCCCCGGCACCGTGGAGGAGGGCAACCCCTTCGACACCCTGCACACCGACGTCGAGTACAGCCGCTACCTGCGCGACCTCGCCGCCGCCGGCAAGGCCGGCCAGGCACAGGTCTTCCCGGTGGTGCACGGCGCCGTCTCCGGCGACCCGCGCAACGCCTACGGCGAGACGAGCATCCGGCCCTGGTTCGTGGTGTTCGACGGTGACGCCGCGGCCTACGTCGGCGGCATCGACACCGCCTGGTACGACGCCCGCCACTACCTGCTGGTGATGACGGACGCCCACAACGTGGCACCCGCCATCAGCTCCACCGACCCGACCGCCGAGCAGGCCCGCGCCCGGGTCGTCCAGCTCGCGGCCGCGCACGCCAGCATCGTCTCCAGCGACTGGCGCAAGCTGTCCCAGGTGCAGTCCCTGGTGCTGCCGCGCGGCTGACGCACCGTCCGCCCTGCCCGGCCGGCGCCCCGGCCGGGCAGGGCACCGCACTCAGCGCTGCTGGCAGCCGGGGCACCAGAACAGGTTGCGGGCGGCCAGCGACTCGGTGCGCACCGGCGTCTCGCAGACCAGGCAGGGCATGTCGGTGCGGCGGTAGACGTACACCTCGCCGCCGTGGTCGTCGACCCGCGGCGGGCGGCCCATCGCCTCCGGGGTGTGCTCCGGGCGGACGGTGTCGATCCGGCCGGCACCGGCCCCCTCGTGCATCAGCGCGACCAGGTCGGCCCAGATCGCGTCCCACTCGGCCCGGGTGACGTCCTTGCCGGCCCGGTGCGGGCTGATGCCCAGCCGGAACAGCACCTCGGCGCGGTAGACGTTGCCCACGCCGGCCAGCACCTTCTGGTCCATCAGCAGCGCGGCGACGGTGGTGGAGCTGCGGGACATCCGGCGCCAGGCGGCGCCCGGGTCCGCGTCGGGGCGCAGCGGGTCGGGGCCGAGCCGGGCGTGCACCGCCTGCTTCTCCCCCGGGCCGAGCAGCTCGCAGGTGTTGGGGCCGCGCAGGTCGGCCCAGCCGTCCTCGCCGGCCATCCGCAGCCGGACCTCGCCGACCGGCGGCGGGGCCTCGCCGGTGCCGAAGGTGAAGCCGCCGTACAGCCCGAGGTGGATGTGCAGCCAGTCGTCGCCGAAGCCGAGGAACAGGTGTTTGCCGTGGGCCTCGGCCTCGTCCAGCGGGCGGCCGTCCAGCCGCGCGGCGCCCTCGGCGAACCGGCCCTGCGGGCTGCTGACCTGCACCGGCCGGTCGGCGAACACCCGGTGGTTCTCGCGGGCGAGGCGGTGGATGATGTGGCCCTCGGGCACGGGCGTCAGCTCCTCTTCTGGTCCGTTTGCGGCCCCTCCATCATCCCAGCCGGCTGTGACAATCCGACCGCCCGCTCGCTCGGGTGGTCGGTTCAGGGGTGCGGCCGCAGGCGGGAGCGCACCACGCCGTCGGCATCGGGCATGACGGCGGTGAGCAGCGGGCGGGCGTCCTCGGGCAGGACGGCCGCGGCGCGGGCCGCATGCAGCAGCGGGACGAGCTCGGGGTGGTCCTCGCGGTACGCGGGTCGGCCGGTGAGGCGGCCGTCTGGCTGCTCCCACACGACCTGGGCGCCGTCCGTTCCGGCGAGAGCGGCGAGCGCCGCCTCGGGGGTGGTGAGGAGGTCGGGCCGGACGGTGAGTTCGGCACGCGGGAACACGGCTGCCCGCAGGGTGTCGACGGCGCCCGGGGTGATCCGGTGCCAGCGGGAGGCACCGGCCAGCCAGGTCTCTTGCAGCAGGGCAGGGGCTGCGGACGGCAGGGCCCGCCAGAAGGCGTCGTCGGCGGGCCGGGCCGGCCCGGTCGGGGGTTCGGGCTCGTACGGCGAGGCGTCGATGCGTTCGGGGAAGAGCCCGAGTGCGGCAGCCAGCGCGACGGGGGCGTCCACCGGCCCGGCCGTCCCGACGTAGACGTAGCGGTCGTAGCCGACGTGGACGAAGAAGCCGTCGGCCTCCAGGCGGCACCAGAGGCCGTCGTCCTCGCGGATCATCCCGCGGACCAGTTCGAGCGCGGTGTCCAGCGGCAGGCACAGCCCGTCGTGGTAGGCCTCAGGTTCGGCCAGGCCGTGGCCCTCGGGGTCGCGGATCTCCAGTCCGGCGACGCCGTGCGCCTCGGCGAAGGCGCGGACGACGGCGAGCTGGGCGGCCTCGACCGGTCCCTGGTCGCTGCTGTCGGACACCTCTCCGCGGTAGTGGCCGCGTTCGTCGCGGTCCGCCGGGTCGTAGGGGGTGATCCGGTGAACGGTGAGCGGGACGGTCACGGCCGGCCGGTGAGGCGGGACATGATGGCGCGGTCGAGGGCGGCGGCGGTGGCGGTGACGTCGAGCTGGGAGTTGTCGATGATGGGCAGGCCCGAGGTGCGCCAGCCGGCCATCCGGCCGTGGATGCGGGCGACCTCCTCGTCGCTGAGGCGGCGGTTGCCGCTGCGGCGGGCGTTGCGGGCGAGCACCGAGTCGAGGCCGGGCAGCAGGACGACCGGGATCATGCCGGGGCCGATGTGGCGCTTCCAGCCGCCGAGGCCGATCGCCGGGCGGTCCGGGAAGACGGCGTCGTCGATGATGCAGGAGATGCCGTTGGCCAGGTAGTTGCGGCAGGCGAAGCCGCAGGTCCGACGGGCCAGGCGGTACTGCGCCTCGGAGGCGTTGTTCCAGCCGGACTGCGGGTTGGCGAAGCCGGACTGCACCCACTCGCGGACGTCGTCGAGGCTGATGTGGGCGGTCGGCATCGGCTGCCGTTCCGCCCAGTGCCGGGCCACGGTGGTCTTGCCGGCGCCGGCCGGGCCGATCAGCAGGACGGCTATCGGGCCGGCGGGGAGCTGCTGCTGCGGCGGGTGCGCGGGCAGCTGGACGGGGGCACCGGCCGGCAGGACGAAGTGCCCGGTGGCGCCGGGCGGCACGCTCATGGCGGGTGCCGGGGGCGCGGCGGGCGCCGGCCCGGCGGGCTGCGGCTGCCGGATGGGCGGCTGCGGGTACGGCGGCTGTGTGACTCCCGGCGTTCCCCCCGGCCGGGCCGGGTACGGCGGCGCGACGGGTCGCGGAGGCATCGGTCCTCCCCCTGCGTACTGCGACATCGTCACCTCCCGACCGGGACACTACACGTCGGCCCGGTGGCGGGCACAGTCCGCCACCGGGCCGAGTGATCGCACGTCAGCGGGTGGTGAGCTGCTCCGCGAGGGCCCGCAGCGCGAGCTCGTACGAGCCGAGGCCGAAGCCGGCGATGGTGCCGGAGGCGATCGAGGCGATCACCGAGTTGTGCCGGAAGGTCTCCCGGGCGTACGGGTTGGAGATGTGCACCTCGATCAGCGGTGCGGTCCGCTGGGCGGCGGCGTCGCGCATCGCGTACGAGTAGTGCGTGAAGGCGCCCGGGTTGATGACGACCGGGGTCTTCGCGTCGGCGGCCTGGTGCAGCCACTCGACCATCTGCAGCTCGGAGTTGGTCTCCCGGACCTCGACGTCGAGGCCGAGTTCGGCGCCGAGTGCGGTGCAGCGGTCGACCAGCCCGGTGTAGGAGGTCGCGCCGTACACGTCGGGCTCGCGGCTGCCGAGCCGGCCGAGGTTGGGGCCGTTGAGGACGAGGATCTTCGTGGTCATCCGGACACCTCCGCGTAGGCGGCGACCAGCAGGGACGGGTCCGGGCCCTCCAGGATGGAGGTCTTGGCCAGGCCGTCCAGGACGACGAAACGCAGCAGGTCGCCGCGGGACTTCTTGTCGATCTTCATGGCGTCGAGCAGTCGGGGCCAGGCGTCCGCCCGGTACGTGAGCGGCAGGCCGACCGAGCCGAGCACCCGGCGGTGCCGGTCGGCGGTCTCGTCGTCCAGCCGGCCGGCGAGGCGGCCGAGTTCGGCGGCGAAGACCATGCCGATGGAGATCGCCGCACCGTGCCGCCACTTGTAGCGCTCGTTGCGCTCGATGGCGTGGCCGAGGGTGTGACCGTAGTTGAGGATCTCCCGGCGGCCGGCCTCCTTGAGGTCGCCGGAGACCACGTCGGCCTTGACCTGGATGGCCCGCCGGATCAGCTCCAGGGTGTGCGGGCCGGCCGGGCTGGTGGCGGCCTCCGGGTCGGCCTCGACCAGGTCGAGGATGACCGGGTCGGCGATGAAGCCGGCCTTGATCACCTCGGCGAGGCCGGAGACGTAGTCGTGCTTGGAGAGCGTCTCCAGGGTCGCCAGGTCGGCGAGCACGCCGGCCGGCGGGTGGAAGGCGCCGACCATGTTCTTGCCCTCGGCGATGTTGATGCCGGTCTTGCCGCCGACGGCTGCGTCGACCATGCCGAGCAGGGTGGTCGGCATGGAGATCCAGCGCACGCCGCGCAGCCAGGTCGCGGCGACGAAGCCGGCCAGGTCGGTGGTGGCGCCGCCGCCGAGGCCGACGATCACGTCGCTGCGGGTGAAGCCGGTCTGGCCGAGCACCGACCAGCAGTACGCGGCGACCTCCGCGCTCTTGGCGTCCTCCGCGTTCGGCACCTGCAGGGCGATCGCCTCGTAGCCCTCGGCGGCGAGGTCCTCGCGGATCGCCTCGCCGGTGGCGGCGAGCGCCTCCGGGTGGATGACCGCGACCCGCTTGGCCCTGCCGCCGATCAGCGGGGCGAGCTCGCCGAGCAGCTGGTGGCCGACCAGCACGTCGTACGGGTCGTGGCCGGCGCTGCCGCCGACGTGGATGGTGACGGTGTCGGTCATGCCTGCTTCAGCTCCAGTGCTTCCATTACGGCGTCCGCGACCTGCTCGGGGGTGAGCCCCTCGGTGTCGACGACGGCCTTCGCCACCTCCAGGTAGAGGGGGCGGCGGGCCTCCATCAGCTCGCGCCAGCGGGCCCGCGGGTTGACCGCGAGCAGCGGGCGCGGCGCGTCCAGGCCGACCCGCTTGACCGCGTCGCCGAGTGCGACCTCCAAGTACACCACCGGCAGGCCCGCCAGCAGGGCGCGGGTGGCGTCGGCCATCACCGCGCCGCCGCCGAGCGCGAGCACCCCGGGGTACGCCTCGGCGGCCGTGCGGACGGCCCGCACCTCCAGCTCGCGGAAGTGCGGCTCGCCCTCGTCGATGAAGATCTCGGGGATCGGCTTGCCCGCCAGCTCCTCGATGTCGGCGTCGGTGTCCCGGAAGCCGACCCCGAGGCGCTCGGCGAGCAGCCGGCCGACCGTGGACTTGCCGGCCCCGGGCGGGCCGACCAGCACGACGACCGGTGCGCCCTCGCTCATCGGACGATCAGGTGGTCGAGGTAGGACTGCACGTTGCGGCGGGTCTCGGTGACGTTGTCGCCGCCGAACTTCTCGGCCACCGCGTCGGCCAGCACCAGGGCGACCATCGCCTCGGCGACGATGCCGGCGGCCGGCACCGCGCAGACGTCCGAGCGCTGGTGGTGGGCCTTGGCGACCTCGCCGGTGCGCACGTCCAGGGTCTGCAGGGCGCGCGGCACGGTGGCGATCGGCTTCATCGCGGCGCGCACCCGCAGCAGCTCGCCGGTGGACAGGCCGCCCTCGGTGCCGCCGGAGCGGCCGGAGGTGCGCTTCACACCGTCCGCGGTCGGGACGATCTCGTCGTGCGCCTTGGAGCCGGGCACCCGGGCCAGCTCGAAGCCGTCGCCGACCTCGACGCCCTTGATCGCCTGAATGCCCATCAGGGCGGCGGCGAGCCGCGCGTCCAGACGGCGGTCCCAGTGCACGTGCGAGCCGAGGCCGACCGGCACGCCGTAGGCGAGCACCTCGACGACGCCGCCGAGGGTGTCGCCGTCCTTGTGGGCCTGGTCGATCTCGGCGACCATCCGCTTCGAGGCGTCGGCGTCCAGGCAGCGCACCGGGTCCTCGTCCAGGCGGGCCTCGTCGGCGGGCAGCGGGTAGACGCCCAGCGGCGCCTTGGCCCCGCCCAGCTCGATCACGTGCGAGACCAGCTCGATGCCGCAGGTCTCCTTGAGGTACGAGCGGGCCACGGTGCCGATCGCTACCCGGGCCGCGGTCTCGCGGGCGGAGGCGCGCTCCAGGATCGGGCGGGCCTCGTCGATCGAGTACTTCTGCATGCCGGCGAGGTCGGCGTGGCCGGGGCGCGGGCGGGTCAGCGGCTCGTTGCGGGCGAGGCCGCCGAGCACCTCGGGGTCGACCGGGTCGGCCGACATGACCTGCTCCCACTTCGGCCACTCGGTGTTGCCCACCATGACGGCGACCGGGCTGCCCATGGTGAGGCCGTGCCGGACACCGCCGAGGAAGGTCACCTCGTCCTGCTCGAACTTCATCCGGGCCCCGCGGCCGTAGCCGAGCCGGCGGCGGGCCAGGGCGTCGGCCACCATCGCGGTGGTGACCGGCACACCGGCCGGCAGGCCCTCCAGCGTCGCGACCAGTGCGGGGCCGTGCGACTCCCCCGCCGTCAGCCAGCGCAACGTACCCAACGGAGCTCCTTCGTCAGCGGCCCGGCCCGCGCGACACGGACCGACCGGGGCGTTCGTCCGGCGGACCCGTTCTCGGACAGGAGGCCACCGGGCCCGCGCTCTGCCCCGATCCTTTCATGCCGCGGGGCGGGACCGGCGCGTGGTCCGCGTGGCGGACACCTGCATGGACACTCACAGGTTTACCTCGCCGGCCCCCGGGTAGCCTCCTCAGCTCGCCGCGAGCGCCTGCTCGCCGGCCGCGCGCATCGCCGCGAGCGGGCCCGGCTTCACCCCGGTGAACGCCTCGAACTGCAGCACCGCCTGGTGCACCAGCAGGTCCAGCCCGCCGAGCACCACTCCGCCGCGCTCGGCGCAGGCCGCCGCCAGCCGGGTCGGCCAGGGGTGGTACAGCACGTCGAAGAGCACCCCGGGCGCGGCCGGCAGCGCCTCGGCGAAGACGTCGGTGGCGCCGGCCGGCGTGGTCGAGATGGTCAGCGGGTGGGCCAGCGCCCCGGCACCGTCCTCCCAGGCGGCGGCGCGGACGCGCAGGCCGAGGCGGTCGCCGAGCTCCCGCATCTGTGCCGCCCGCTCGGCGCTGCGGACGTGGACGGTCACCTCGCCGGTGCAGACCTCGGCCAGCGCGGCCAGCGCCGACGAGGCCGTCGCCCCGGCGCCGAGGACGGCGGCCGACTCGACCCGCTCGACGCCCCGCTCGCGCAGCGCGTTGACCAGGCCGGGCACATCGGTGTTGTCCCCGCTGCGCCGGCCGTCCGGACCGAACACCACCGTGTTGACGGCGTCGACGGCCAGCGCCGCGCCGCTCACCTCGTCCAGCAGCGGGATGACGGCCCGCTTCAGCGGCATGGTGAGCGACAGGCCGGCCCACTCGGCGGGATCGATCCTTTCGATGAACTCCGGCAGCGCCGCCTCGTCCACCTCGAACCGGTCGTACCGGCGCTCCGTCATCCCGAGCGCCGCGTACCCGGCGCGGTGCAGTACCGGCGACAGCGAATGGGCGATCGGCGAGCCGAGTACGGCGGCCCGCAGCTGAGTCGTCACGTCAGTCCCCTCGGGGGCGGTGGATCAGGACAGGATCACCCGCGGTTTCGGCCACGTCCGCGGGAACGGCGGCCGAGCGGCGGATCGCAGACGCACCATGCGGTTGCACACCTGTTCGAGCAACCCATTGGAGCACCGGATGTCCCGCATCGTACGCACCGCCGCCGCCACCGCGCTGACCCTGTCCGGCCTGTGGCTGGGCGCCGCCCCGGCCGGCGCCGCCTCACTGCCGACCTGCACCCGGGCGCAGCCGGACATGGGCGTGGTCGTCCCCGGCACCTCGGGCGGCTCGGTGGACTGCGTGCTCGGCACCGGCAACCAGAGCGAAGCGGTCGACGTCCTGCAGACCGCCATGGTGCTCTGCTACGGCGAGAACATCGCGAGCGACGGGGTCTTCGGACCGGCCACCAAGGCGGCCCTGCGGCGCGTGCAGGCCCGCGAGGGCGTCTTCGCGGACGGCGTCTACGGCCCGCAGACGCGCGGCGCGATGCTCTTCATCCGCTTCTCCGGCACGGGCTGCGCTCGGTACTGAGCGCGCACCGGGAACGGCCGCGGCCGGCCCCGGGAGCCTGCCGCGGCCACGCCTCACTTGCAGGTGACCGTCGCCTTGTCGAACTTCATGTTCCGCGAGATGCACCAGGCCTCGGTGTTCTTCGCGTGCTCCTCGCCGGTGGCGGCGAACTTGGTCTCGCTGGCGGAGATCGCCAGCCAGAAGACCCAGTCTCCCGGGGTCGGATTGAGCACCGCCTGGATGGCGTCCAGGCCGGGGTTGGAGATCGGCGTGGGCGGCAGGCCGGCGTTCACGTAGGTGTTGTACTTCAGCGAGCCGTCGTGGATCTCCTTGCTGGTCAGCTCCTTGCGGCCCAGCTGGTACTGGAGCGTGGTGTCCAGGCCGAGCTTGTGCTGGGTGACGTTGGTGGTCAGGCGGTTGCTGATCGCCCGCGCCATCTTGCCGAAGTCCTCGGGCTTGTTGCCCTCGGCCTGCAGGATGCTCGCCTCGATGAGCACCTCGTAGCCGCTCTTGAGGCCGATCTTCTTCGCGGCGTTCTCGAGGTCGAGGTCGGCGTACTGCTGGTTGGCGTTGGCCACCATCTGCTTGAGCAGGTCTGCGGGCTTCATGCCCTCGGCGATCGAGTACCGCGTCGGGAAGAGGAAGCCCTCGATGTTGCCCTGCGCGTAGGCGGGCAGGCCGAGGTTCTTGACCTCGTCCTGCGCGATCTTGGCGGTGCTGCCCTTCGGGAGCTTCAGCTTGGTGTCGATCATCGTGTAGACGTCGACGGACTTCATGCCCTGCGGGAGGTCGAGGACGTTGCCGCCCGCCGACTCCACCATGTACTTCACGGCCTCGGCGCCCGACATCTGGCGGTGCATGGTGTAGAAGCCCGGCTGGATGGTGCCGCACTTGGGGTTCTTCTGGCAGGCCGCGACGAAGGCGTCCGCGCTCTTCACGACGTCCGCCTTGAAGAGCGACGCGCCGATGACCGAACCGCCGGCACCCGGCTTGACCTCGACGTTCACCGATCCGGTGCCCGCACCCGTGTAGTCCGGCGGCGGGCCGAAGTGGTCCTGGTAGAAGCCGTAGCCCCACCAGCCGGCGCCGGCCATGCCGCCGAGCAGCACCAGGGCGACCACCAGGCAGGCACCGCGGTTGCGGCGGCCCGCCTTCTTGCCCTTCTCCTTGCGCTTGCGCTCGGCCTCGCGGGAGGTGTCCTCCTCCGCGCCGAAGAAGGAGCCCTCGTCGTCGGCGTCCTCCTCGGCGGCGAACTCGTCGAGGTCCTCCTCCCACTCCTCGACGTCCGCCTCGGCGGGGTTGTCGAGAGCGGCCGCCTCGGCCTCCCAGTCGATGCCGTCCGGGCCGGGGCCGGAGGGGCGCGGCCCGCCCCCGCGCGGCGGCGGCACCGGCGCACCCGGCTGCGGCGGCCGGCCGGACTGCGGCCCGAACTGCTGCTGCCCCATCGGCCGGCGGTCCATCGGCTGCTGGCCGGCCTGCTGCGGGAAGCCCTGCTGCGCCCGCGCCTGCGGCGGCAGCTGTCCCGGCACCTGGCCCTGCGGCATCTGCCCCTGCGGCATCTGGCCGCGCACCTGCTGCTGCGGGTAGCCCTGCTGTACGGGGGCCTGCTGCTGGAGGTTCTGCTGCTGGAGGTTCGGCGGGATCTGCCAGGAGCCGGTCTGCTGGCCGGCCTGCTGCTGGTACTGCTGCTGGCCGTAGCCGCCCTGCTGCTGCGGGGCCTGCTGCCGCCAGCCCTGCTGCTGGGGCATCTGGGCCGGCGGCATCTGCGTCTGCTGCACCTGCTGCGGGTAACCCTGCTGCCCGTACGAGGGCTGCTGGGGGTAGCCCTGTTGCTGCTGCGGGTAGCCCTGCTGGCCGTACTGCTGCTGTCCGAACGCGTCGGGATGCAGCTGCCACGAGCCGGTCTGGTCGGCGGACTGCGGCTGCTGCGAGGTGCCGTACCCGGGGTCGCCCGGGTGCCACGGCTGTTCTCCCTGGGGGCGGTAGCCCCCGCCCTGGTCAGTCATCGAACCCCTTATGCGTACCGCCAAGTCGAACCGGCGTGCTACGGCACCATCCGGAGGGAGACGTTACCGTACCGCAGCATTGCCGATTCGACGCACGCACACTGTCAGTGACCGTCCTCCGGGGGCGGGGAACTCTGCTGTGCCTGATAGGCGTTGAATTCCGCGACGTTCTTCTGCTGCTGTTCGAAACTGTCGGTGAACCTGGTGTCCCCGGGACGCACGGTGACGAAGTACAGCCAGTCACCCTCGGCGGGGTCGGCGGCGGCCCGCAGGGCCTCCCGGCCCGGATTGGCGATGGGGGTCGGCGGCAGGCCGGTGTGCAGGTAGGTGTTGAAGGGAGAGTCGAGCTTGGTGTCGGTCTCGGTGGTGGTCAGCGTGGAGCGGCCCAGTGCGTAGTTGATCGAGGAGTCGAGCTGCAGCGGCATGTTCTTGGCCAGCCGGTTGTAGATCACCCTGGCGACCTTGGCCATGTCCTCCGCGTTGTCCGCCTCGCCCTCGACCAGGCTGGCCACGGTGAGAACCCCGTAGGGACTCTGTGCGAATGCGGTGGCGGCAGCGTCCACACCTCCGGACTCCAGCACCTTGCCGCCCTCGGCGACCATCTGCTGCAACAGCCCGAGCGGGGTGGTCTCGCCGGTCACCGGGTAGGTCGACGGGAAGAGATAGCCCTCCGGGTTGTCCTTCGCGGCCTCCGGCAGGCCGAGTTCGCCGGCGCGCTGCCGGGCGATGCCCTTGGTCGTGCCGGGCGACAGGTGCAGCCGCTCGTCGATCGCGGTGTACACCTGCTCGGCGCGGCGCCCCTCGGGGATGGTCAGCGCGTTGGCGTTGGCCGGGTCGAGCAGCACCCCGAGCGCCGAGGCCACCGACATCTTCAGCTTCAGGGTGTACGTGCCGGGCTGGATGGTGTTGCCGGCCGGGTGCTGCGCGGCCGCATCGGTGAACGCCTTGGTGCTCGCCACCACACCGCTACTCACCAGTGCCCGGCCGATCGTGGTGAGGCTGGCGCCCTGCGGCACCGAGACCTCGACCGTGCCGGTGCCGCCGCCCGCGTAGTCCGGCGCCGGCGGCTCGGGTTCGGGCCACACCAGGTAGGCCGCCAGCGCGAGGACGCACGCCACCCCGAACAGCGCCAGCACGCTCAGGCAGCAGGCCGCTCCCGAGCGCACCTTCTGCGGGTCCGGCGGCTCCACCGCGTACGGCTCGCCGGGCGGGCGTCCGTCGGGCTCCTCGGCGGGGGCGCCCAGGTGTCCGGGGGTGACGCCCGGTCCCATGCCGGGTGCGGTGTACGGGTCGGTCACGGCGGCCCTTCCGTCGGCAGCCGGCGGTGCCGGGCTGATCCGTCAACGGCGTCAACGTCGAAGGGGCCCGTGCGGACACCTCCGCACGGACCCCTTGTGGGACGTTAGTACGAACTGCTCAGCCGACCGGCTCGACGCTCTCGCCCGGCGCCCGACCGCTCACCCGTTCGGCCTCCAGGGCCGCCTGGAGGATCACCACGGCCGCCGCCTGGTCGATGACCGAGCGGCCCTTCTTCGAGGACCGGCCGGAGGCCCGCAGGCCCTGGGCCGCGGTGACGGTGGTCATCCGCTCGTCCACCAGCCGGACGCCGACCGGCGCCAGCAGCGCCGCCAGCCGCCCGGCGTACGCCCGGACCTTGGCCGCGGCCGGGCCTTCCTTGCCGCTCAGCGAGCGGGGCAGGCCGACCACGACCTCGATCGCGTCGTACTCCGCGACGATCTCCTTGAGCCGCGCCTGGGAGCGACCCCCGGCGGGCACGGTCTCCACCGGCGTGGCGATCAGCCCGTCGGGGTCGCAGGACGCGACCCCGATCCGGGCGTCACCCACGTCGACGGCGATCCGGCGGCCCCGCCGGAAGACCTTCTCGGGCTGCTCCTCGGTCATCAGGAGGCGCGCTCCGCGACCAGGGCGCGGACGGCGGCGATCGCCTCGTCCACGGCGGCCGGGTTGGAGCCGCCGCCCTGCGCGACGTCGTCCTTGCCGCCACCGCCGCCGCCGAGCGTCTTGGCCGCGGTGCGGACCAGCTCGCCGGCCTTCACGCCGCGGGCCCGGGCGTCCTCGTTGGTGGCGATCACCGTCAGCGGGCGGTCGTTGGCCACGGTGAAGGCCGCGACCACGGCCGGGCGCGAGCCCAGGCGGCCGCGGATGTCCAGGACCAGCTTGCGCAGCTCGTCCGCGCCCACGCCGTCGGCGACCCGGGCGGCGACCAGGGCGACACCCCGGACGTCCTCGGCCGCGTCGACCAGACCGGCGGCCGCCGCGAGGACCTTCTCCGCGCGGAAGCGCTCGATCTCCTTCTCGGCGTCCTTCAGCTTGGCGAGCATGCCGGAGATCTTCTCCGGGAGCTCCTCCGGACGGCCCTTGACCAGCTCGGTGAGCTGCGAGACCACGGTGTGCTCACGCGCCAGGAACTTGTACGCGTCGACTCCGACCAGCGCCTCCACCCGGCGCACGCCGGAGCCGATCGAGGACTCGCCGAGCAGCTTCACCAGGCCCAGCTGGGCGGTGTTGCCGACGTGCGTGCCACCGCACAGCTCCTTGGAGAAGTCGCCGATGGTGACGACGCGCACCGAGTCGCCGTACTTCTCGCCGAACATCGCGATGGCGCCGGCCTTGCGGGCCTGGTCCATCGTCATGACCTCGGCGGTGACGTCGAGTTCGCGGACCAGCACCTCGTTGATCTTCTGCTCGACGTCGGTCAGCACCGAGCCGGGAACGGCGGCCGGCGAGCCGAAGTCGAAGCGGAAGCGGCCCGGCGCGTTCTCGGAGCCGGCCTGGGCGGCCGTCGGTCCGAGCGCGTCGCGCAGCGCCTGGTGGGTGAGGTGGGTGGCCGAGTGGGCACGGGAGACCGCGCGGCGGCGGTCCACGTCGATGCTGGCGTACGCGGAGGCACCGAGCACGACCTCGCCGAAGAGCACACCGCCGGAGTGCACCGTCACGCCGGGCACCGGCTGCTGCACGTCGCGGATCTCGACGACCGCGCCGGAGTCCAGGCGGATCCGGCCGTGGTCGGCGAGCTGACCGCCGCCCTCGGCGTAGAACGGGGTGCGGTCGAGGATGATCTCGACCTCGTCGCCCTCGGTCGCGGCGGGCGCCGGGGTGCCGTTGACCAGCAGGCCGACGACGGTGGCCTCGCCGTCGGTGGCGGTGTAGCCGGTGAAGACGCTCGCGCCCGCCTTGTCGGCGACCTCGCGGTAGGCGGCGACGTCGGCGTGGCCCATCTTCTTGGCCTTGGCGTCGGCCTTCGCGCGGTCCCGCTGCTCCTGCATCAGGCGGCGGAAGCCGGACTCGTCCACCTGGAGGCCCTGCTCCTCGGCCATCTCCAGGGTGAGGTCGATCGGGAAGCCGTAGGTGTCGTGCAGCTTGAACGCCTGGTCGCCGGAGAGCACCGCGCCGCCGGACTGCTTGGTCTCGGTGACGGCGGCGTCCAGCAGGCTGGTGCCGGCCTTCAGGGTCTGCAGGAAGGCGGTCTCCTCGGCAGTGACGACCGTCTCGATGCGCTTGCGGTCGCTCTCCAGCTCGGGGTACTGCGGGCCCATCGCCTTGATGGTGACGTCCGTGAGCTCCTTGGCCACCGGCTCGGTGGCGCCCAGCAGGCGCATGTTGCGGATCGCGCGGCGCAGGATGCGGCGCAGCACGTAGCCGCGGCCCTCGTTGCCGGGGGTGACGCCGTCGCCGATCAGCATGATGGCGGTGCGGAAGTGGTCGGTGACCACGCGCAGCGAGACGTCCGACTTGTGGTCGCGGCCGTAGGAGTGGCCGGTGAGCTCGGCGGCGCGGTCGAGGATCATCCGGCTGGTGTCGATCTCGAAGAGGTTGTCGACGTCCTGCAGGATGGCGGCGAGGCGCTCCAGGCCGAGGCCGGTGTCGATGTTCTTGCTCGGCAGGTCGCCGAGGATCTCGAAGCCGTCCTTGCCGTCGCCGTGGCCGCGCTCGTACTGCATGAAGACCAGGTTCCAGATCTCCAGGTAGCGCTCACCGTTGACGGCCGGGCCGCCCTCCTCGCCGTAGGCGGGGCCGCGGTCGTAGTTGATCTCCGAGCACGGGCCGCACGGGCCGGGGACGCCCATCGACCAGAAGTTGTCCTTCATGCCGAGGCGCTGGATGCGCTCGGACGGGACGCCGATGACGTCGCGCCAGATCTGCTCGGCCTCGTCGTCGTCCTTGTAGACGGTGATCCAGAGCTTCTCCTTCTCCAGGCCGTAGCCGCCGTCCGCGACGGGAGTGGTGAGCAGCTCCCACGCGAACTTGATGGCCCCTTCCTTGAAGTAGTCGCCGAAGGAGAAGTTGCCGCACATCTGGAAGAACGAGCCGTGCCGGGTGGTCTTGCCGACCTCCTCGATGTCCAGCGTGCGCACGCACTTCTGGACGGAGGTGGCGCGGGAGTACTGCGGCTTGACCTCGCCGAGGAAGTACGGCTTGAAGGGCACCATGCCGGCGTTGACCAGCAGCAGGGTGGGGTCGTCGGCGACGAGCGACGCCGACGGTACGACGGTGTGGCCGCGCTCCTCGAAGAAGCGCAGCCAGCGGCGGCGGATCTCAGCCGACTCCATCAGTGGTCCTTCCGGTTGGGTTGCTGCCCGGCAGCGCTCGGCGCTGGCGGGGCTCGGCAATGCTGCGGGGGGTGGTGCTGCGCTCGGGGGGAAGGGCGGCCGCCGGGGAGCCCGGGGCCGCCGAGATAGCTCGGTGGCCGGGCTCGGGGCGCAGGGCGCGGCGGCGCGGCGGCTCGACCACGGCGGTGCCGTCGAGGCCGAGGTCGGCGCGGAGCTCCTGCTCGCGCTCGGCCATGCCGGACTGGACGTCCTGGGCGAAGCGCCTGGCGGCGTCGCCGAGTCGCAGGGCGCCGCGGGCGGCGGTGCCGGAGATGCTGTCCGGGGTGAGCCGGTGCACGGCCTCGTTGGCCTTGCCCATGGCCCAGACGGCGGCGCCGGCGCCGACCGCCATCCAGAAGATGCGTCGAACCACCGTGTCAGCCCCTCACCGCTCGCCGGACCCGGGCGATCAGCCCGCTGCTGCGCGGCACGGTCGCCGCGCGCACCTCGGCCCGGACCAGCCGGGCCAGCGCGTCGCGGTCGGCGGCCTGCTCGGGGAGGGGCGCCGAGCCCTGCTGGCGGGCGACGGCCTTGCGGACGCCGTAGCTGAACGCGGCGACCTTGACCAGCGGGCCGCCGAGGGTGGCGGCGACGGTGGATGAGAGCGCATTGGCGTTGGCGGCGGCGTCCTGCACGTTGGCGGTGATCTCGTCGACCCGCTCCAGCTGCTCGTTGGCGCTGCGGACGGCGGTGCCGGCGTCGACCAGCAGCGGCACGGCCTGCTCGGTGACGGCGGAGACCAGCACCGTGGCCTCCTTGAGCACCTTGGAGAGCCGGACGAGCACCACGGCGAGCAGCGTGACCAGGACCGCCCAGAACACGGCCACCAGCAGACCGGCCAGTTCTCCCACGGACACCTTGTGCGCTCCCTCGCCTTGCAGCTTCCTCCGGAGGGAACCCTATCGTGACCACGGGTGGTTTCCCGACCGGATAAGGGCGGCGCCGCGCGGGGCGGGCGTGACCCGCCGGGCGGTCGTCTCGTTGATCGGAACGGGCGGCCGGATGGCCGACCCGCCACATCCATCCCACCGACGACATGGGGGCATCGGTGTCGAGCGAACCCGCGGCGGACGGGCGGCGCCGGCCGGCGCGCGGGCGGCTGCCCGCCGATCTCACCGGCTTCGTCGGCCGCCGTTCCGAACTCGCCTCACTGGCACGGCTGCTGGACACCGCGCGGCTGGTCACGGTGACCGGCCCGGGCGGGGTCGGCAAGACCCGGCTGGCGCTGCGGGCGGCGGCCGCGGCCGGCCGGGACCTGCGGGACGGCGTCCTGATCGCCGAGGTGGGCCCGGTGCAGGACGCGCTGCTGCTCGGCCACGCGGTGATGGAGGCGCTGGAGCTCACCGACTCCACCGCGCGCCCGCCGCTCGACGTGCTGGTGGAACAGCTCGCCGACCGGCGGATGCTGCTGGTGCTGGACGGCTGCGAGCACCTGGTGGACGCCTGCGCCGAGCTGGCCGACGTGCTGCTGCGCGGCGCGCCGGGGCTGCGGGTGCTGGCGACCAGCCGGCAGTCGCTGCGGGTGGACGGCGAGCACCTGCTGCCGCTGGCGCCGCTGCCGGTGGAGGCCCGGGACGGCCGGCGGCCGGACGCGGTGCGGCTGTTCGCCGACCGGGCGGCGGCGGTGGTGCCCGGGTTCGCGGTGACCGCGGAGAACGCCGAGGACGTCGCGCTGCTCTGCCGCCGGCTGGACGGCATCCCGCTGGCCGTGGAGCTGGCCGCGGGCCGGCTGCGTTCGCTCTCCGTGGAGCAGATCGCGATCCGGCTGGACGACCGGTTCCGGCTGCTCACCGGCGGCGCCCGCACGGCCCCGCCGCGGCACCAGACGCTGCGCACCACGATCGGCTGGAGCCACGAACTGTGCAGTTCGCAGGAACGTTTGCTCTGGGCCCGCCTGTCGGTGTTCGCGGGCGGCTTCGACCTGGAGGCGGCCGAGTACGTCTGCGCGGGCGAGGGCATCGACCCGGACGCCATGCCGGAGCTGCTCGGCGACCTGGTGGACAAGTCCGTCCTGATCCGGCTGGACGGCGGCGACGCGGTGCGCTTCCGGATGCTCGACACGCTGCGCGAGTACGGCGCCTACTGGCTGACGGCGGCCGGCGAGGAGCAGCGGCTGCTGCGCCGGCACCGGGACTGGTACCTGGGGGTGGCGACCTGGGGCGAGGTGGAGTGGTTCGGGCCGCGGCAGGCCGAGACGGCCGAGCGCACCCGGCTGGCGCACCCGAATCTGCGGGCGGCACTGGAGTTCTGCCTGGCGGAGCCGGGCGAGGAGCAGCAGGCGCTGGTGCTGGCCGCGACGCTCTGGTTCTACTGGGTCGGCTCGGGCCACCTGGGCGAGGGCCGGCACTGGCTGGACCGGGCGCTGGCGCTGGCGCCGGAGCCGACCGGGGCGCGGGCGAAGGCGCTCTGGGTGACCGGCTACATGGCGACCCTGCAGGGCGATCTGATCCGGGCCGCGCCGGCGCTGGAGGAGTGCCGGCGGCAGGCGCTGGAGACCGGGGACGACCGGGCGCTGGCGTACGCGGTGCACCGGCAGGGCTGCGCGGCGCTGATCGCGGACGACCCGGTGCGGGCGGCGGAGCTGTTCGAGGAGGCGCTCTGGCACTACAACGCGCTGGGCGAGCTGAACAGCAACGTGCTGATGGCCATGTTCGAGCTGGGGCTCGCGCGACTGTTCCAGGGCGACGCGGAGTCGGGCAAGGAGTGGATCGACCGGGTCCGGGAGATCTGCGAGGAGCACGGCGAGAAGTGGGCGTACGCCTACGGGCTGTACGCGTACGCGCATGCCCACTGGACGACGGGCGAGCTGCGGCAGGCCCGGGCGTGCGCGCGCGAGTGCGTGCGGCTCAACCACCGCTTCCGGGACCTGCTGGGCATCGTGCTGGGGGTGGAGCTGCTGGCGGTGCTGGAGACCGAGGGGCCGGAGGCGGACCTGGTGGAGGCGCGGGTGCTGCAGGGGGCGGCGCACCGGATGTGGCAGGGGGTGGGCACGCCGTTCTTCGGTTCGCGGAGCTTCAACGGGCCGCACCGGGAGGGCGAGGAGCGGGCCAGGTCGGGGCTGACCGAGGAGGAGTTCGACGCGGCGTTCGCGCGGGGTGCGGCGCTGGACCTGGACGCGGCGGTGCGCCGGGCGCTGGGCGGCGGCGGGCTGCCGGAGCCGCCGTTCGACGCGGACGGGCGGCCGCCCGGTCCGTGCCCGGCCAGGCCGTCGCCGGTGTCGGCGGGCTGAGCGGCCGGGCCCGAGCCGCGGGCGGGTTCGCGGGCCGGACTGGGGCGGGACAGGGGTGAGCCCCCGCAGCCGGTGCGGCTGCGGGGGCTCGGTGCTGCAGGGGTACCGCTCGCGGGTCAGCGCGAGTAGTACTCGACGACCAGCTGCTCGTCGCAGACGACCGGGACCTCGCGGCGCTGCGGCGCGCGGTCCAGGCGGAAGGCCAGGGCCTTCAGGTTGACCTCGAGGTACTTCGGGGTCTGGCCCTCGCCGGCGTTGCCGCCCTCACGAGCCACCTGGAAGGGGACCTTCTCCTTCGACTTCTCCTTGACCGTGACGACGTAGCCCGGCTTCATCTGGAACGACGGCTTGTTGACCTTGCTGCCGTTGACCTCGATGTGGCCGTGCACGACCATCTGACGGGCCTGGTAGATGGTGCGGGCGATGCCCGAACGCATGACCAGGGCGTCGAGACGGACCTCCAGCAGGGCGACGAGCGCCTCACCGGTCTTGCCCTCGACCTTCTTGGCGGACTCGAAGGCGCGAGCCATCTGCTTCTCGCTCAGGTCGTACTGCGC
Organism: Kitasatospora sp. NPDC085879; assembly: GCF_040686255.1. Taxonomy (NCBI): domain Bacteria; kingdom Bacillati; phylum Actinomycetota; class Actinomycetes; order Kitasatosporales; family Streptomycetaceae; genus Kitasatospora; species Kitasatospora sp. NPDC085879. The sequence continues at coordinate 162,115 of NZ_JBFBJZ010000010.1, forward strand.
GCGCAGACGCTGCTTCTCGGTCAGACGGACCTTGTAGTCAGAGTTCTGCTTGCGGCCACGGCCGTGCTGGCCGGGCGGGTAGGGGCGGGCCTCGAAGTACTTGACGGACTTCGGGGTCAGCGGGACGCCCAGGGCACGAGCGATCTTGACCTTGGGGCGCTTCTGGTTCGCCATGGAACCAATACCTCTTTCGGTGTGCGAATACGGCTTCACCAGGTGTTGACGGAGGCCGCTTCTCGCGACCCGGAGAAAAACCACCGGGGTGGTCAGCCGCTCTCCGAGCCGGGCACATCTGTGCTTGCACACGAGTGGCCCACCGACCACGGGGGTGGTGGGCTGCCCGCGACACCGGAACCGGTGCGCGACGCTCCTGGAGGCCCTCTCCGGGGAGGGGCCTCGTGGCCGGTGCCCCGCTGGTGCGGACGGTCGGCGGGCTCTCACCCGCCGCCGTGCCCGGGACATGGCACTCCGCCCGAGTATACCGCCCGGCCGGGGGCGCGGATCACTCCCCCTTGAGCCGGGCCCGGGTCCACTCCACGGTGTCCGCGTAGCGGGCCTCGCCGCCGCGCCGGGTGGGGCGGTAGTACTCCCGGCCGTGCACCGCGTCCGGCGCGTACTGCTGGGCGGCGATGCCCTCGGGCAGGTCGTGCGGGTACTGGTAGCCCTTGCCGTGGCCGAGCTTGCCGGCGCCGCCGTAGTGGGCGTCCCGCAGGTGCGCCGGGACGGGGCCGGCCAGGCCCTGCCGGACGTCCGCGAGGGCGGCGTCGATCGCCAGGTAGGCGGCGTTGGACTTGGGCGCGAGGGCCAGGGCGATGGCCGCCTCCGCGAGGATGATCCGGGCCTCCGGGAAGCCGATCATGGCCACCGCCTGGGCCGCGGCGACGGCGACGGCGAGCGCGGCGGGGTCGGCCAGGCCGACGTCCTCGCTGGCGGAGATCATCAGCCGCCGGGCGATGAACCGCGGGTCCTCCCCCGCCTCGATCATCCGGGCCAAGTAGTGCAGGGTGGCGTCCACGTCGCTGCCGCGGATCGACTTGATGAGGGCGCTGGCCACGTCGTAGTGCTGGTCGCCGTCCTTGTCGTAGCGGACGGCGGCCTGGTCGACGGCGGTCTCGGTGGCGGCCAGGGTGATCTCCGCCGCGCCCTGCTCCAGGGCCGCGCCGGCCGCGGCCTCCAGCGTGGTCAGGGCCCGCCGGGCGTCGCCGCCGGCGAGCCGCACGAGGTGGTCCTCGGCCTCCGGGGTGAGCGCGACCGCGCTCTCCAGGCCGCGCTCGTCGGCGACCGCGCGGCGCAGCAGGGTGCGCACGTCCTCGTCGGTGAGCGACTCCAGGGTGAGCAGCAGCGAGCGGGAGAGCAAAGGGGAGATCACCGAGAAGTACGGGTTCTCGGTGGTGGCGGCGATCAGGGTGACCCAGCGGTTCTCGACGGCGGGCAGCAGGGAGTCCTGCTGCGCCTTGGAGAAGCGGTGGATCTCGTCGAGGAAGAGGACGGTCTCGCGGCCGGTCATGCCGACGGCGCGGCGGGCGCCGTCGATCACCGCCCGGACCTCCTTGACGCCGGCGGTGATGGCGGAGAGCTCGACGAAGCGGCCCTCGACGGCCTGACTGATGACGTGGGCGAGGGTGGTCTTGCCGGTGCCGGGCGGGCCCCAGAGGATCACCGAGCTGGTGGCGGCGGGGCCCTTGGCACCGGCGACCAGGCGGCGCAGCGGGGAGCCGTCCTTGAGCAGGCGGCGCTGGCCGGCGACCTCGTCCAGGGTGCGCGGGCGCATCCGCACGGCGAGCGGGGCCCGGCCGGGCTCCTTGGCCAGGCGTTCCTCGGCGGCTGCGGTGAAGAGGTCCGGTTCGTCCACGGGCGCAAGGGTATGCGAGCGGACCGACGGGCCGGCCGGGTAGTTCGAATTTGAACCTGAGGGCGTAGGCTGGGGACTCCCCCGTCGCCGAAGGAGCGCGCCATGCCCGTCCGCCGTCTGAACCACGCCGTGCTGTGGGTCCGCGAGGTCGACCGTGCGGTCGCCTTCTACACCGGGGTCTTCGGCTTCTCCGTCGACCACCTGATCCCCGGGCGGGCGGCGTTCCTGTCCGCGCCGGGCACCCTGAACGACCACGACCTCGGGCTGTTCGCGATCGGCGCGGACGCGCCGGGGCCGGAGCAGGGCCGGGTCGGCCTCTACCACCTGGCCTGGGAGGTGGGCACGCTCGGCGAGCTGGCGGAGATCGGGGCCGCGCTGACGGACCTGCGGGCGCTGGTCGGCTCGACCGACCACGTGGTCTCCAAGTCCTTCTACGCGAAGGACCCGGACGGCAACGAGTTCGAGGTCATGTGGCGCGTCCCGCGCGAGGACTGGCCGGCCGCGGACTCCGGCGCCCGGCCGGGCCCGCTGGACCTGCAGGCCGCGCTGGACCGCTGGGGCCCCGACCTGGCCACCGGCGCCGCGGCCGGCTCGGCGACCTGAGCACGGCCGAGCTCAGTCGAGCTTCGCCGCGTGGTCCGCGACGAAGGTCTGCAGGTCCCGCGGCGGCCGTCGGTAGCCGGTGGCGGCGGGGCGCGGCGGCAGGACGACCTCCGGCGGCTCGACCGCCTTGTAGGGGACGCCGGCCAGCAGGTGGGCGATCATGTTGATCCTGGCCCGCCGCTTGTCGTCGCTCTCCACCACGTACCAGGGCGACTCGGGGACGTCGGTGTGGGCGAACATGACGTCCTTGGCGCGGGAGTACTCCTCCCAGCGGGTGATGGACTCGATGTCCATCGGGGAGAGCTTCCAGCGGCGCATCGGGTCCGCGAGCCGGTCGCGGAAGCGCTTCTCCTGCTCGGTGTCGCTCACCGAGAACCAGTACTTGCGCAGCAGGATGCCGGCCTCGATCAGCATCTGCTCGAAGATCGGCGCCTGGTGCAGGAAGAGCCGGTACTCCTCATCGCTGCAGAAGCCCATCACGTGCTCGACGCCGGCCCGGTTGTACCAACTGCGGTCGAACAGGACGATCTCGCCGGCGGCGGGCAGCTGCTCGGCGTAGCGCTGGAAGTACCACTGGCCGCGCTGGCGCTCGGTCGGGGCGGGCAGGGCGGCGATCCGGGCGATGCGCGGGTTGAGGTACTCGGTGACCCGCTTGATGGCGCCGCCCTTGCCGGCGGCGTCCCGGCCCTCGAAGACCACGACCAGCCGGACGCCCTCGCTGCGCACCCATTCCTGAAGGCGGACCAACTCGTGCTGGAGCCGCAGCAGCTCGCGCTCGTACGGCTTCTTCGCGAGCCGCTCGGTCTTCGCCACAGGTGTGCCCTCCGTTCGCCAGTGGGCACCTACGCTACGGCCGATTCCGGTCCGGTGCGCGGATCGGCACGGCGGACGGCACCGGCAGCCCCCTGCACTGCCGGTACCCGCCCCCCGTGAGCGGCCGACTCTTCCGCAGCCCCGGCCTCCCGGTCCAATTCCGTGATCCATACCCTGTGGGCATGGACATCGACACCCGACTGCTGCGGGCGTTCGCGGCGGTGGTCGACGAGGGGCAGCTGACCGCCGCGGCGTCCCGGCTCGGCGTCGCCCAGCCGACGCTGACCAAGCGGATCCGGCTGCTGGAGGAGCAGCTGGAGGTGCGGCTGTTCGAGCGGTCCCGGACGGGGATGGCGCCGACCGCCGCCGCGCGCGAGCTGGCGGCGCGGGTGCCGGCCCTGCTGTCCGGCTGGGCGGCGGCGCTGGAGGCGACCCGTGCGGCGGCCGGGCGGGCGGCCGTGCTCCACGTGGGCTTCGAGAGCGGCACGATCCACCTGGTCGGGCTGGCGACGGTGGAGGCCTTCACCCGGCGGATGCCCGGCTGGCAGGTGCGGCTGCGGCAGTTCAACGGCTTCGACTCCGGGGCGGCGCTGGACGCCGGCGAGATCGACCTGGCGCTGTGGCACGCCCCGCCGGAGGAGGGCGGGACGACCCCGGACGGCCGGTACGGCTGTGCCCCGCTCGGCCTGGACGAGCGCTGGGCCGTGCTGCCCACCGGGCACCCGCTGGCCGGCCGGGCCGAGCTGGAGATGGCGGAGCTGCTGGACGAGGCCGTGGTGGCACTGCCGGCCGCGGCCGGCCTCCGGCAGGACCACTGGGTGGGCGCGGACGCGCGCGGCGGGCGGCCGGTGCGGATCGGCGCGGTGGTGCACAGCCCGGACGAGTGGCTCGCGGCGGTGGCCTGCGGGCAGGGCATCGGCTTCGCGCCGGCCTCGGTCGGCGCGCTCGCGGGGCGACCGGACGTGGTGTTCCGCCCGGTACGGGGGCTCGGGCCGAGCCGGGCGGGCCTGCACTGGCGGGCCGACCGGCCGCCGGCGCCGGCCGCGGAGGCCTTCGTGCTCAGCTGCCGGGAGACGGTGGCGGTGGGCGGCCGGATGCGACCGCCCACGGGCGCGGTGGCTCAGACGGCGTCGAACGGCGCGGGGTAGCGGCACACGCCGCGCGGCGAGCCGTCGTACCCGGCCAGCGGCAGGACGAGGAAGCAGTCGTCCTGCACGTCGTAGGGGCCGGTGACCTCGTGGTGGGAGGCCGGGGTGAAGCCGAAGCGGGAGTAGTAGCCGGGGTCGCCGAGGACGACGACCAGGCGTTCGCCGGCCTGCTCGGCGGCGGCCAGGGCGGCGCGGACCACGGTGGCGCCGATGCCCTTGCGCTGCCACTCGGGTGCGACGGCGACCGGGGCGAGTGCGAGCGCCCAGCCGTCGCCGACCTGAAGGCGTGTCAGCAGGGCGTGGGCGAGGACGAGTTCGTCCTCGACGGCGACGACGGAGAAGTCGGGCAGCCAGGCCGGGTCGCGGCGCAGGGCGTCGACGAGGTCGGCCTCGTCCGGGCCGGGAAACGCCGCCATGTGCACCCGCCTGGTGGCCGGAGCATCCGACGGGAGTTCGACTCTGGTTCTGACGGCCATGGTGGGGACACCCCTCTGTCGTCGCACGCCGTTGTGGGACCGGCCCCGGACGGTGCGGGTGCACCGTCCGGGGCCGTGAAAGGTTAGCCGACCCGGGTCAGGCCTTGGGCTCGGTCTCCGACTTGGGCTTGGCGTCGACACCGGCCTCGCGGCGCTGGGCCGGGGTGATCGGGGTCGGGGCGCCCGTCAGAGGGTCGCCGCCGGTGGACGTCTTCGGGAAGGCGATGACGTCCCGGATGGTGTCGTACCCGCCGAGCAGGGTGACGATGCGGTCCAGGCCGAAGGCGACACCGCCGTGCGGCGGCGGGCCGTAGTTGAACGCGTCGAGCAGGAAGCCGAACTGCGAGGCCGCCTCCTCCTCCGACAGGCCGATCGCGTCGAAGGCGCGCTTCTGGACGTCCCGCTGGTGGATACGGATCGAACCGCCGCCCAGCTCGGACCCGTTGAGCACCAGGTCGTAGGCGTTGGACAGCGCGTTGCCCGGGTCGGTGTCGAAGGACGCCAGCGACTCGGCGGTCGGCGCGGTGAAGGGGTGGTGAACCGCGTGCCAGCCCTGGAACTCGCCCTTGTCGTCCTCGATGGGCTCGAACATCGGGAAGTCGACGACCCAGAGGAAGGCCCACTGCGACTCGTCGATCAGGTTGCAGCGGCGGCCGATCTCCAGGCGGGCGGCGCCGAGCAGCTCCTGCGAGGGGGCCTTCTTGCCGGCCGCGAAGAAGACCGCGTCGCCGGGCTTGGCACCCGCCGCGGCGGCGAGGCCGGCCAGGTGCTCCTCGGAGAGGTTCTTGGCGACCGGGCCGCGGAGCTCGCCGGTCTCGGCGTCGACGAGGACGTAGGCGAGGCCACGGGCGCCGCGGGCCTTGGCCCAGTCCTGCCAGGCGTCGAGCTGCTTGCGCGGCTGCGAGGCGCCGCCGGGCATGACGACCGCGCCGACGTACGGGGCCTGGAACACGCGGAACTCGGTGCCGGCGAAGTACGCGGTGAGGTCGGTGAGCTCCTGGCCGAAGCGGACGTCCGGCTTGTCGGAGCCGTAGCGGGCCATCGCGTCCGCGTAGGTCATCCGCGGCAGCGGGTTGGGGACCTCGTAGCCGTGCACCTCGCGCCAGATCGCACCGATGATCTTCTCGCCGAGGGCCAGGACGTCCTCCTGGTCGACGAAGGAGGCCTCGATGTCGAGCTGGGTGAACTCCGGCTGGCGGTCGGCGCGGAAGTCCTCGTCGCGGAAGCAGCGGGCGATCTGGTAGTAGCGCTCCATGCCGGCCACCATCAGCAGCTGCTTGAACAGCTGGGGCGACTGCGGCAGGGCGTACCAGTGGCCCGGCTGCAGGCGGACGGGGACGAGGAAGTCGCGGGCGCCCTCGGGGGTGGAGCGAGTGAGGTACGGCGTCTCGATGTCGAGGTAGTCGTTCTCCTCCATCACCCGGCGGATGATGTTGTTGACCTTGGAGCGCAGGCGCAGCGCGCGGGCCGGGCCCTCGCGGCGGAGGTCCAGGTAGCGGTAGCGCAGGCGCACCTCCTCGTTGACCGTGCCGGGCTCGTACTCGGCGACCGGGAACGGGACGGGGGCGGCCTCGGAGAGCACCTCGATCGCGCTGACGACGACCTCGACGGCGCCGGTGGCGATGTCGGGGTTCTCGTTGCCCTCGGGGCGCACGCGGACCTCGCCGACGACCTTGACGCAGTACTCGGCGCGCAGGCCGTGCACCGAGTCCAGGTCGCGGACGACGATCTGCACGGTGCCGGAGGCGTCGCGCAGGTCGATGAAGGCCACACCGCCGTGGTCGCGGCGGCGGGCGACCCAGCCGGCCAGGGTGACGGTCGTTCCGGCGTGCTCCGCGCGGAGCGTGCCCGCGTCGTGCGTGCGGATCACAGCTGCTTCTCCTTCAGGGTGGATACGAGTGCTTCAAGTTCGACGGGGACCTGCTCGCCGGTGGTCATGTCCTTGAGCTGGACGACCCCGGCGGCGAGATCTCGGTCCCCGGCGACCAGGGCGAAGCGGGCGCCGGAACGGTCGGCGGACTTCATGGCGTTCTTGATGCTCTTGACGCCGAAGGCGAGGTCGGTCGCCACCCCGGCGCGACGCAGCTCGATCACCTTGGTGAAGAGGACGTTCTTGGCCTCCTCGCCGAGCGCGACGGCGTAGACGGAGGTCGGCGACGGCAGGTCGAGGACGATGTTCTCGGCCTCCAGCGCGAGGTAGGTGCGGTCCACCCCGAGGGCCCAGCCGACGGAGGGCAGCGCGGGGCCGCCGATCATCTCGGACAGCCCGTCGTAACGGCCGCCGCCGCCGATCGCGGACTGCGCGCCGAGGCCGTTGTGCACGAACTCGAAGGTGGTGCGGGTGTAGTAGTCCAGGCCGCGGACGAGCTTGGGGTCGTCGGTGAAGGCCACGCCGTTGGCGGTGAGCAGCTCGCGGACCTTCTGGTCGTACGCCTTGCACTCCTCGCACAGGTAGTCGCGGAGCATGGGCGCGTCGCCGAGCTGGGCCTGCACCGACTCGCGCTTGTCGTCCAGGACGCGCAGCGGGTTGATCTCGGCGCGGCGGCGGGTGTCCTCGTCGAGGTCGAGGCCGGCCAGGAAGTCGATCAGGGCGGCGCGGTAGACCGGGCGGCACTGCTTGTCGCCGAGGCTGTTGAGCAGCAGGGTGTAGTCGCGCAGGCCGAGCGAGCGGAAGGCGTCGTCGGCGAGGAGGATCAGCTCGGTGTCGAGGGCCGGGTCCTCCGCGCCGATCGCCTCGGCACCGACCTGGGCGAACTGGCGGTAGCGGCCCTTCTGGGCGCGCTCGTAGCGGTAGTACGAGCCGGAGTACCAGAGCTTGACCGGCAGGTTGCCCTGCTTGTGCAGGTTCGCCTGGAGCGCGGCGCGCAGCACCGAGGCCGTGCCCTCGGGGCGCAGCGCGAGCTCGTCGCCGCCCTTGGTGGTGAGGCTGTACATCTCCTTGGTGACGATGTCGGTGGACTCGCCGACACCGCGGGAGAAGAGCTTCACGTCCTCGAAGACCGGCGTCTCGATGTAGCCGTAGCCGGCCAGGCGGGCGGGCGCGGAGAGGCGCTCGCGGATCGCCAGGAAGGTCGCGGAGCTCGGGGGCAGCAGGTCGTAGGTGCCCTTGGGGGCGGAGAAGGTGCTCAACGTCTCTTCCGTCACATTCCTCGTCGCGGGTGGGCCGGAGCGTCCAGCGCGCCGGCCGCCTGCAGGAGGTACGGGTTGGTCGCGCGCTCACGGCCGATGGTGGTCTGGGAGCCGTGGCCGGAGAGGACCACGGTGGCGTCGTCGAGGGGCAGGCAGACCCGGGCCAGCGATTCCATGATCGCCTTGCTGTCGCCGCCCGGGAGGTCCGTGCGCCCGATGGAGCCGGCGAACAGCAGGTCGCCCGAGAACAGCACCGGTGGGATGTCGTCGCTCGAGGGCGTCCGGAAGGTCACCGACCCCCCGGTATGGCCGGGCGCGTGGTCGACGGTGAGCTCCAGGCCGGCCAGCTCCAGCACGCTGCCGTCGGTGAGTTCGCGGACGTCGTCCGGCTCGCCGACGGTGATCGAGCCCATGAGCTGCTGCCCGAGCGACCGGCCCAGGCCGCGGCCCGGGTCCTTCATCATGTAGCGGTCCTCGGGGTGGATCCACGCCGGGATGCCGCGGGCGCCGCAGACCGGCATCACGGAGGCGATGTGGTCGATGTGGCCGTGGGTGAGCAGCACCGCGACCGGCTTGAGCCGGTGCTCGCGGATCAGGTCCTCGACGCCCTGCGCGGCCTCGTGGCCGGGGTCGACGATCACGCACTCCTCGCCGGCGGCCGGTGCGACCAGGTAGCAGTTGGTGCCCCAGGCTCCGGCGGGAAATCCGGCGACGAACACGTGAGTCCTTCGGTCGAGTCGGGCGGCAGGGGGCGGTCGTGTCACCGCCCGGTCACACCGCAGCCTACCGGCGGCACGGCACCGGGAGCGAACCAGATGGCGCAGTGGCGACACCGTTTGATCTCGTACTTACGCTCGGGGTCCTTACACTTGGCCGCCTGCGGATGCGATGATCCGCACCGGAACCCCCAATCCCCGCCTCAGCATTCATTCAGGAGACACGGCCGGTGGTCAGCAGCGAACAGCGGCGGCGGCAGCTCGCCCGCGAGAAGTACGAGCGCCAGATGCAGCGGCGCGCCGAGGCCCAGCAGCATGCGCGCAAGCGCAACGTGCTGGTCGGCGCCGCCGTGGCCGTCGCGGTGGTCGCGGCCGCCGGCACGGCCTGGGCGCTCAGCGGCTCGGACGGCGACAAGAAGGACGCGGCCGCCGCCCCGACGCCGACCGCGGCCGCGCCGGTCAAGGGCTGCACCACGCCGGCCCCGGGCTCGCCGAACGGCAAGCAGTTCAAGTCCGAGCCGGCCATGACGGTGGACACCAAGGCCGCCTACACGATGACGCTGGACACCAGCTGCGGCAAGATCACCATCGCGCTGGACGCCGCCAAGGCCCCGCACACGGTGAACTCCTTCGCGTTCCTGTCGAACGAGAAGTACTTCGACCACACGAAGTGCCACCGCCTCACCACCGAGGGCATCTACGTGCTGCAGTGCGGCGACCCGACCGGCACCGGTTCGGGCGGCCCGGGCTACCAGTTCGCGGACGAGAACCTGACCGGCGCGACGTACCCGGCCGGCACGGTGGCGATGGCCAACGCAGGCCCGGGCACCAACGGCAGCCAGTTCTTCCTGGTCTACAAGGACACCCAGCTCCCGCCGAGCTACACGCCGTTCGGCAAGGTGACGGGCGGCCTCGACGTCGTGCAGAACATCGCTTCGGGTGGTGTGCAGGGCGGCGGCGCCGACGGCGCGCCGGTGGCCGACATGGTGCTCAACTCGGTGACGACGGCCAAGGGTTGATCCGCGCGTGCGGCGGCCGGGCGGCCTTACGCCGCCGGGCCGCCGCGATCGCCCGGGAAATCACCCGGCGATGATGCGGACAGCACCGACGCTGGTCGCCTATGTTGCTGTTGTATAGGGTGCCCTGACCGTCGGCCGTGACCCTCGGCAGCACTCGGCGGCAGGACGGCGGACTCCATCGGTCCGCCGCACATTCAACTGTGGACGACGTCCCCCGCCGCTGCGGCGGGCGGGCGTCATTGGAGGAGGCGCTGTGAGCAGCGACCCGTGGGGCCGTGTCGACGAGCAGGGGACCGTGTACGTCAGGACGGCCGAGGGCGAACGCGTCGTCGGCTCCTGGCAGGCCGGCTCCCCGGAGGAGGCCCTCGCGTACTTCGAGCGCAAGTACCAGGGGCTGGAGGCCGAGATCGGCCTGCTGGAGCACCGCGTCCGCAAGACCGACCTGGCCGCCAAGGAGGCGCAGGTCGCCCTGGACCACCTCAAGGCGCAGGTGGCCGAGGCCCACGCGGTCGGCGACCTGGACGCGCTCGCCAAGCGCCTCGACACCCTGAGCGGCGAGATCGAGTCCCGCCAGGCCGAGCGGCGTCAGGCCCGCGCGAAGGCACAGGAGGAGGCGCGCGCGGCCAAGGAGGCGCTGGTCGTCGAGGCCGAGCAGCTCGCGGAGTCGACCCAGTGGCGGGAGGCCGGCGACCGGCTGCGCGCCCTGGTGGAGACCTGGAAGGGCCTGCCGCGGCTGGACCGCAAGAGCGACGACGAGCTGTGGCACCGCTTCTCGCACGCCCGCTCGGTGTTCTCCAAGCACCGCAAGTCGCACTTCGCGGCGCTGGACAACGAGCGCGAGCACGCCCGGGTGACCAAGGAGAAGCTGGTCGCCGAGGCCGAGGCGCTGTCCGACTCGACCGACTGGGGCGACACGGCCGCGCGCTACCGCGACCTGATGGCGCAGTGGAAGGCGGCCGGCCGGGCGCAGCGGGACGCCGAGGAGGAGCTGTGGGCGCGGTTCCGCGGCGCCCAGGACGTGTTCTTCCAGGCCCGGTCCTCCGCGTTCAGCGAGCGGGACGCCGAGCAGGGCGAGAACCAGAAGCTGAAGGAGGCGCTGCTGCTGGAGGCCGAGGCGATCCTGCCGATCACCGACCTCAAGGCGGCGAAGGCGGCGCTGCGCGACGTCAACGAGCGCTGGGAGGCGATCGGCCATGTGCCGCGTGCCGCCCGCGGCCAGCTGGACGGCCGGCTGAACACGGTCGAGCGGGCGGTCCGCGAGGCCGAGGAGGCCGAGTGGCAGCGCACCAACCCGGAGGCGAAGGCCCGCGCGGCCGGCATGACCGGCCTGCTGCAGCAGGCCGTGGACAGGCTGCAGGCCGACCTGGACAAGGCGCGCGCGGCCGGCAATGCGAGCCGGGCCGCCAAGATCGAGTCCGAGCTGGCGGGCCGTCAGGCCCTGCTGGACCAGGCCCAGAAGAGCCTGGAGGAGTTCGGCGGCTGACGCCGGCTCCCCCGTGCCCGACGGAAGGCCCCCGCCTCGGCGGGGGCCTTCCGCGTTCGGGTCACAGCGGCCAGGCGCGGCCGTGCGCCCAGTCCGCGAAGTCCTGCCAGCCGACCTCGGGGTGGTCCCGGCGCAGCGCGGCGGTGTCGATGTCCAGGCCGGTCTCGGTGAAGTAGCGGAACATCGCGGCGAGGTCGGCGGAGTACGCCTCGATCTCGCTGATCGGGAGGCGCTGGAAGCCGATCGGCCTGCCGGTGGCGGAGGTGAGCACCTCGGCGATCTCGGGGCAGGTGAGGGCGTCGGAGGCGATGTCGATCCGCCGGCCGGCGAACTCGTCGGGCCGGGTGATCGCGAGGGCGGCGAAGGCGCCGATGTCGCGGGCGGGGACGAGTGCCAGCGGCCGCTCGGGCGGCATCGGGAGGACGAAACTGCCCCGGCGCAGCCCGTCCAGGGTCCACTCCCCCGCGTAGTTCTCCATGAAGGCGGCCGGGCCGAGCACCGTCCAGGGCACGCCGAGCCCGGCGAGCCGGCGCTCGATGCGGTACTTGCTGTCGAAGTGCGGGATGCCGGTGTCCCGGTCGGCGTGCGCGGCCGAGGTGAGGACGATGTGGCCGACCCGGGCGTCGGCGGCGGCCTCGATCAGGGCAGTGCCCTGGCGGACCTCGGTGGTGAGGTCGGCGCCGGAGGGTCCGAACGGTGTCGACACGGCGAAGAGGGCGGCGGTGCCGGCGAGGGCGGCGTCCAGGGACTCCCGGTCGTCGAAGTCGGCGGGCACGACGTGGGCTCCGGCGGCCGCGAGGGCCCGGGCGGCGGCCGAGCCCGGGGTGCGGGTGAGGGCGCGCACGGGAAGTCCGTGCGCGAGGAGGGCGTCGACCACGGCGGCGCCCTGCGTTCCGGTGGCTCCGGCCACCGCGACATATGATGTCTGCGTCATGCAGACACTGTAGAACGAATTCTCTGCGTCGCGCAGATATTTTCTCGGGAGGATGCCCATGCGGCCGCACGACCTCGAAGCCGACTCCCGCCGCTACCTCGCCTCGTACGCGCTGTTCAACCAGGCGGTGGCGGACCGGCTCGGGCTGCACCCCACCGACGTGCAGTGCCTGAACCTGCTGGGCCTGGAGCGGGGCCCGCTGACGACCGGGCGGATCGCCGAACTCACCGGCCTCACCAGCGGCTCGGCCACCCGCCTGGTGGACCGACTGGAGCGGGCCGGATACGTCACCCGGCGGCGCGACGAGGAGGACCGCCGGCGGGTGCTGGTCGAGCCGGTACCGGAGGCGGCGGCCCGCCTCGGCGCGCTCTGGGGCGAACTCGGCGAGGGCTGGGCCGCCATGCTGGCCGAGTACAGCGAGGAGGAGCTGGAATTCCTCGCCCGCCACATGCGCCGCACCACCGAACTCGCCGACCGCCAGGTCCGGCTGCTCCGCGAAGGCCGGTAGGCCACCCGGGAGCACGTGGGGCACCTCCCGGCCATCGGCCGGGAGGTGCCCCACGTGCGGTGGCTCTACTACTTCTTGGCGGAGGTCACCCGGTAGACGTCGTACACGCCCTCGACGCCGCGGACGGCCTTCAGGACGTGGCCGAGGTGCTTGGGGTCGCCCATCTCGAAGGTGAAGCGGCTCATCGCCACCCGGTCCCGGGAGGTCTGCACCGCCGCCGACAGGATGTTGACGTGCTGGTCGGAGAGCACCCGGGTGACGTCCGACAGCAGGCGCGAGCGGTCCAGCGCCTCGACCTGGATGGCCACCAGGAACACCGAGGACTGGGTGGCCGCCCACTCGACCTCGATCATCCGCTCCGGCTGCTGCGCGAGCGCCTCGACGTTCACGCAGTCCGAGCGGTGGATCGACACGCCGTTGCCGCGGGTCACGAAGCCGACGATCGGGTCGCCCGGCACCGGGGTGCAGCAGCGCGACAGCTTGACCCAGAGGTCCTCCACGCCCTTGACGATCACACCCGGGTCGCCCTTGGCACGGCGGCGCAGCGAGCGGCTCTGGTGCGTCGGGGTGGCCGTCTCGGCGAGGTCCTCGGTGGCGCCCTCCTCGCCGCCGAGCGCCTGCACCAGCTTCTGCACGATGGACTGCGCGGCGACGTGGCCCTCGCCGATCGCGGCGTAGAGCGAGGAGATGTCCGGGTAGCGCATCTCGTGCGCCAGGGTGACCAGCGAGTCTCCGGTGAGGATGCGCTGGATCGGCAGACCCTGCTTGCGCATCGCCCGGGCGATGGCCTCCTTGCCGTGCTCGATGGCCTCCTCGCGGCGCTCCTTGGAGAACCAGGCGCGGATCTTGTTGCGGGCGCGCGGCGACTTGACGAATGTGAGCCAGTCCCGGGAGGGGCCGGCGTTCTCCGCCTTGGAGGTGAAGACCTCGACGGTGTCGCCGTTCTCCAGCTCGGACTCCAGCGGCACCAGCCGGCCGTTGACCCGGGCGCCGATGCAGCGGTAGCCGACCTCGGTGTGCACGGCGAAGGCGAAGTCCACCGGGGTGGCCTTCGCGGGCAGCGCTATCACATCACCCTTGGGGGTGAAGACGAAGACCTCGTTGCTGGAGAGGTCGAAGCGCAGTGACTCCAGGAACTCGCTCGGGTCCTCGGTCTCCTTCTGCCAGTCCAGCAGCTGCCGCAGCCAGGCCATCTCGTTGACGGCGTCGGCCTTGTCGTGCTTGCGGCCGTGCGCGGGGGTGTCGGTGCGGACCTTGGAGGCGCCGGCCACCGCCCGCTGCTTGTACTTCCAGTGCGCGGCGATGCCGTACTCGGCGCGGCGGTGCATGTCGAAGGTGCGGATCTGCAGCTCGACCGGCTTGCCGCCGGGCCCGATGACCGTCGTGTGCAGCGACTGGTACATGTTGAACTTGGGCATCGCGATGTAGTCCTTGAACCGCCCCGGCACCGGGTTCCACCGCGCGTGGATGGTGCCCAGCGCCGCGTAGCAGTCGCGGACGGTGTCGACCAGGACCCGGATGCCCACCAGGTCGTAGATCTCGGCGAAGTCGCGGCCCCGCACGATCATCTTCTGGTAGACCGAGTAGTAGTGCTTCGGCCGGCCGGTGACCTGGGCCTGGATCCTGGCCCCGCGCAGGTCGCCCTGCACCTGGTCGATCACGGTGGCGAGGTACTCGTCGCGCTTGGGCGCGCGCTCGGCCACCAGGCGCACGATCTCGTCGTACATCTTGGGGTAGAGGATCGCGAAGGCGAGGTCCTCCAGCTCCCACTTGATGGTGTTCATGCCCAGCCGGTGCGCCAGCGGGGCGTAGATCTCCAGCGTCTCGCGGGCCTTCTTCTCCTGCTTCTCCCGCTTGAGGTAGCGCATGGTGCGCATGTTGTGCAGCCGGTCGGCGAGCTTGATCACCAGGACGCGCGGGTCCTTGGCCATCGCGACGACCATCTTGCGCACCGTCTCGGCCTGCGCGGCCTCGCCGAACTTGACCCGGTCCAGCTTGGTGACGCCGTCGACCAGCAGGGCGACCGAGTCGCCGAAGTCCTGGCGCAGCGTCTCCAGGCCGTAGTCGGTGTCCTCGACGGTGTCGTGCAGCAGCCCCGCCATCAGGGTGGGGGCGTCCATGCCGAGCTCGGCGAGGATGGTCGCCACCGCCAACGGGTGGGTGATGTACGGGTCACCGCTCTTGCGCTTCTGCCCGCGGTGCCACTTCTCGGCGACCGCGTACGCCTTCTCGATCTCCTTGAGCAGGACCGGGTCGGCCTTCGGGTCGTTCGCCCGGATGGTGCGGAACAGCGGCTCCAGGACGGGGTTGACCGCGCTGCTGCGCTGGCCGCCGAGCCGGGCCAGGCGGGCGCGCATGCCGCCGCCGGAGGAGGACCGGTGGCCGGGCGGCGGGCCTGGCCGCGCCGGGCCGGCCCCGGAGGAAGCGGGACGGCTCTCGGGCGCGGTGGCCTCCGCGGTGGGCACAACCTCGTCGGGCAAGGACACTCCTCGGGGGCGCAGGGCCTCCCCCTCGTTCGGGCGGTCGCGCCATCGGTCGCACCCGTCGGTCGTGCAACCGAGAGGGGATGAATCTTCATGGTACCGAGAGTGCGGGCCGACCGGTCGGCCGCCCGGCGCGGAACGGGGCGACCAGGGCGCGGCCCGGGCCCGGACGAGCCGGCCGGGCCGGCCGCCGCGTCCGGGCGCCCGGCGGGTCAGACCGTGACGAGGGCGTCCAGCGGGGCCCCGGCGAGGTGCCCGGAGAGCCGCTCGCGGCCGTCCAGGAAGCCCAGCTCCATCAGGACGACCACGCCGGCCAGCGCGGCGCCGGCCTCCCGGACGAGGTCCAGCGAGGCCCCGAGGGTGCCGCCGGTGGCGAGCACGTCGTCGACCACCAGCACCCGCTCGCCGGGCGCGAAGGCGTCGCACTGCACCTCCAGCGTGGCGGAGCCGTACTCGAGGTCGTAGGAGCGGGCGAAGACGTCGCCGGGCAGCTTGCCCTTCTTGCGGATCGGCACGAAGCCGAGGCCGGCCGCGAAGGCCGCCGGGGCGGCGAGCACGAAGCCGCGGGCCTCCAGGCCGACCACCTTGGTCGCCCCGAGCTCGGCGGCGCGGCCGGCCAGCGCCCGGGTGAGCGCGCCGAAGGCCTCGGCGTCGGCGAGCAGCGGCGCGATGTCCTTGAACAGCACGCCGGGCTTCGGGTAGTCCGGGACGTCCCTGATCCGGCTGGTCAGCAGCTCGGCGAGGACGGGGTCGGGCGAGGTCACGTGGGGTTCCTTCGGGTCGGCAGGCCCTTCGGGTCGGATGCACGCCGCGGGCCGGATTCAGCGGATCCGACCTTACCCGCCGCGACACCCGGTCACGGAAAAGGTCCGGCCGGCCCGAGTCGCCTCGGGCCGGCCGGACCCTGTCACCGCCGTCCGGTCAGCGCTTGCCGGACGGACGGCCCTTGCCGCGGGTGCGGGCGACCGGCTGGTTGCGCTGGCCGACCATGCCGGCGCCGACCTCCTCGCCGTCCTCCGCCGTCTCCTCGGCGCCGCCGGCCGCCTCGGCGGCCTTGGCGTCCGCCGCGCGGCGCTGGGCGACCCGCTTGGCGAGCGCCCGCATCTCCGGGGTCTGCTCCTTGAGCTGCGCGAGCAGCGGGGTGGCGACGCAGATCGACGAGTAGGCACCGGCCGCCAGACCGATGAACAGCGCGAGCGAGATGTCGTTCAGCGTGCCGGCGCCGAGCATGCCGCCGCCGATGAACAGCAGCGCCGTGACCGGCAGCAGGGCCACCACGGTGGTGTTGATCGAACGCACCAGGGTCTGGTTGAGGCCCAGGTTGGCGGCCTCGCTGTAGGTCCGCCTGTTCTGCTTGGTGATGCCCCGGGTGTTCTCCTTCACGGTGTCGAAGACGACGACCGTGTCGTAGAGCGAGTAGCCGAGGATCGTCAGGAAGCCGATCACGGTACCGGGGGTGACCTCGAAGCCCACCAGGGCGTAGACGCCGATGGTGATCAGCAGGTCGTGGATCAGCGCGACCAGGGCGGCCAGCGCCATCCGCCACTCGAAGGCGATCGCCAGGTAGGCGGTGACCAGCACCATGAAGACGACCAGGCCGAGCAGGGCCTTCTGGGAGATCTGCTTGCCCCAGGAGGGGCCGATCACCTGGGCGTCGATGTCCTTGGTCGGGACGCCGATCTCCTTGGAGAGCTCCTGGGAGAACGCCGGGCCGCTGATCTTCTCCTCGGAGCTGACCTGGATGCGGATCTTGCCGTCGCCGGTCTTCTGGACCTGCGGGGTGGAGTCACCGGTGATCTTGTTCGCGGCGTCCTGCGCCTGCGACACCGTCAGGCCGGACTTCTCGACGGTGTAGACCGAGCCGCCCTTGAACTCGATGCCCAGGTGCAGGCCCATGGCCAGGCCGATCGCCGCCACGAGGACGATGACGCCCGAGATGGAGTACCAGATCTTGCGCTTGCCGACGAAGTCGAAGCTGACCTCGCCCTGGTAGAGCCGGTGGCCGATGTTCCGAAGGGACATGGCGTCAGGCCTCCTTGGGGGCGTTGGCGGAGGAACGGCGACGGCTGCCGCGGATCGGCGGGCGGGCGCCGAGCCGCTTCGGGTCGAGGCCGGACCACGGGTGGCCGTTCGCGAAGAACTTCCGCCGGGCCAGCAGGGTGATCAGCGGCTTGGTGAACAGGAAGATCACCACGACGTCGAGCAGGGTGGTCAGGCCCAGCGTGAACGCGAAGCCCTGGACCTTGCCGACCGAGACGACGTACAGCACCGCGGCACACAGGAACGACACGAAGTCGGAGACCAGGATGGTGCGACGGGCACGCGGCCAGGCGCGCTGCACGGCGGGCCGCAGCGGGGCGCCCTCGCGGACCTCGTCGCGGATCCGCTCGAAGTACACGATGAAGGAGTCCGCGGTGATACCGATCGCGACGATCGCTCCGCAGACCGCCGGCAGGTTCAGCGCGAATCCGATGCTGCTGCCGAGCAGGCACATGATCGAGTAGGTCAGGATCGCCGAGACGAGCAGACCGGCGATCGAGACCAGGCCGAGGCCGCGGTAGTAGACCAGCGAGTAGATGACCACGAGCACCAGGCCGATGGCGCCGGCGATCAGGCCGGCCTGCAGCTGGTCGCCACCGAGCTGCGGGGAGACGGTGGTGACGTCGCTCATGTCGAAGGTCAGCGGCAGCGCGCCGTAGCTCAGCACGTTGGCGAGGCCCTTGGCGTCGTCCTGGCTGAAGCTGCCGGAGATGGTGGCCGAGCCGCCGGTGATCGACTGGCTGACGTACGGGTGGGAGACCACCTTGCCGTCCAGGACGATGGCGAACTGGTTGGCCGGGGAGGCCTGGGTGGCCAGGGTGCCGGTGGTGGTCGCGAAGGCCTTGGAGCCGTTGTCGTCGAACGACAGGTCGACCTGCCAGCCGCCGGCCCGCTGGGTGTCGAACAGGGCCTGGGCCTTGGACACGTCGGCGCCGTTCACGGCGACCGGGCCGAGCGCGAACTTGTACCAGACGCCCTGCTCCTTGTCGTAGGAGCAGGCGACCGCGTTCTTCTTCGGGTCGGTCTGGAAGTCCTTGCGCTGCTCCGGCTTGGAGCAGTCCAGCGCGGCGAACTGCTGCTGGACGTCGGCCGGCACGGTGCCCTGGGTGAGCGCGGCGGTCAGCTGCTCGGGGCTCATGCTGGTCGGCGCGGACGGGGTGGCGCCGCCGCTCGGGGCGGCCGCGGCCGAGCCGGAGGCGGTGGCCGAGGGCGAGGCGGAGGCCGACGGGTCGGCCTTCAGCGCGTCGCTCACCGCACGGCCGGCCTTGCTGGCGCTGGCGGAGGGCTTGCCGGAGGGGCTCGCCGAGGTCCCGGAGGCGTTCGCCGAGGCACCCGAGGACGGGCTGGCCGAGCCGGAGGCCGAGGGCGACGGCGAGCCGGTGTTCAGGGCCGAGGGGTCGACGCCGGTGGGCGCGAGCGCGACCACGGGACGGAAGTAGAGCTTGGCAGTCGTGCCGATCTGCTCGATCGCCGCCTGCTTGTCACCGCCATTGGGGATGTTGACGATGATGTTGCTGTCGCCCTGGGTCTGGACCTCCGCCTCGGAGACGCCCATACCGTTGACGCGCTTCTGGATGATGCCGGTCGCGATGTCCATGTTGGACTTGTTGATCGCGGCCTTGTCATCCGACTTTGCGGTCAGGGTGACGCTGGTGCCACCGGCGAGGTCGATTCCGAGACGGGGCGTCTTGTCGCCCGTCCAGAACATGAGGGCGACCAGACCGACGGCGACCACGAGGATCAGGGCCAGCGCCCGCCCCGGGTAGCCGTCGCGCTGGCGCGACTTGGGTGTTGCCACCTTGCTCGTTTCTCCCTGTCCATGCCGCCGCGGGCCGCGCCCCGGTCCGGCGTGAGGCGGGACGGGGGACGGCGGCGCAGGACGGCCCTGAGGTCATCTGGGCCGGCGGCCGGTTGCCGCGCAGCCTGAGTGGGCCCGACCGTACTACTTGGTCTCGGACGCGTCGGCGTCGGCTTCCTTGGCGAGGCTCAGCGGCTTCTCGCCGTCCTCGGCGGTCTCGGCGTCGGCGACCGGCTCCTCGTCGACCTCCACCGGGCGGCCGTTGATGATCGCGTCGTACTCGAGCGGCTCCAGCACGGCGGCGATGGCGCCCTTGGTGTAGTGGGCCACCACGCCGGGGGCGAGCTCCAGCTCGACGGTCTCGTCGTTGACCGCCTTGACCTGGGCGTACATGCCACCGATCGTCCGCACGCCGGCGCCCGGCTGGAGCGTCGCCTGCATCGACGCCGCCTGCTGCTGCCGCTTCTTCTGCGAGCGGAACATCAGGAAGATCGCGACAACCGGAAGAATGAGGATGATGAGATTAGCCACAGCCAGGGTCCTTTGCGGGCCGCCTCGGCCGGCGGCCTGGTATACGTCGGCCCGTCGGTCGAGAGGGGCGGTCCGGCGGAGTCTAGGCGACCCGCACTGTACGGACAACGCCAAGCATGCCAGTGTGCCGCCGAAAGTGGCGACCCTTGGCATGCACCCGTTTTCGGTTGTCGGCTACAGGCCGTCCGGGAACAAAGCGGCCTGGTCGGACGTATGCGCGCCGCCACCCTGCCCCGCGGGCACCATCCCGAGGTGCCGCCAGGCCGCCGCGGTGGCGATCCGGCCGCGCGGCGTCCGGGCGAGCAGGCCCTCGCGGACCAGGAACGGCTCGGCGACCTCCTCGACCGTCTCGGACTCCTCCCCCACCGCGACGGCGAGCGTGGACAGGCCGACCGGGCCGCCGCCGAACAGCCGCAGCAGCGCGTTCAGCACCGCGCGGTCGAGCCGGTCCAGGCCGCGGGCGTCGACCTCGTACACGTCCAGGGCCTGCTCGGAGATCTCCCGGGTGACCCGGCCGTCGTGCCGGACCTGGGCGTAGTCGCGGACCCGGCGCAGCAGCCGGTTGGCGATCCGCGGGGTGCCGCGGGAGCGGCCGGCGATCTCGGCGGCGCCGGCCGGGTCGATGTCCACGTCCAGCAGGGCGGCGGAGCGGTGGACGACCCGCTCCAGCTCGCCGGGCGCGTAGAACTCCATGTGGCCGGTGAACCCGAAGCGGTCGCGCAGCGGGGGCGGCAGCAGGCCGGCCCGGGTGGTGGCGCCGACCAGGGTGAACGGCGGCAGCTCCAGCGGGATGGCGGTGGCGCCGGGGCCCTTGCCGACGATGACGTCGACCCGGAAGTCCTCCATCGCCATGTAGAGCATCTCCTCGGCCGGCCGGGACATCCGGTGGATCTCGTCGAGGAAGAGCACCTCGCCCTCGGTGAGCGAGGAGAGGATCGCGGCGAGGTCGCCGGCGTGCTGGATGGCCGGGCCGGAGGTGATCCGGATCGGGGCGCCCAGCTCGGCGGCGATGATCATCGACAGGGTGGTCTTGCCGAGCCCGGGCGGGCCGCTGAGCAGCACGTGGTCGGGGGCGGTGCCGCGCTGCCGGGCGGCCTGCAGCACCAGGGAGAGCTGCTCGCGGACCCGCTCCTGGCCGATGAACTCCTCCAGCAGCTTGGGGCGCAGCGCCGCCTCTACGGCCTGGTCCTCACCGTCGGCGGCCGCCCCCACCAGCCGGTCTGCCGCCGGGCGGTCGGCGGGGTCGGTCTCGTACGGGCTCATCGGGAGCGGCTCCAAAGTCGACATGACGACTGGTCGTCAGATGGTCAAAGCGTCGGCGGTCGGCCGGTCCGGGCGGACCGGGGGAGGACTCGGCCGCCCGGTCAGCGGGCCCGGTTGAGGCCGCGCAGGGCGGCCCGGAGCAGGGCGCCGACGTCCGGCACCGGCTGCGCCTCGGCCTCCGGTGTGACCGCGGCGACCGCCTCGTCGGCCTCGCGGGGAGCGTAGCCGAGGCCGACCAGTGCGGCGTGCAGCTGCTCGTGCCAGGGGGCCGGGCCGGTGGCGACCGGCTTCTGCGCGGGCACCGAGCCGTGCGGGGCGCCGAGCTTGTCCTTGTACTCCAGCAGCAGCTTGGCCGCCTTGGCCTTGCCGATGCCGGGCACCGCGACCAGCGCCTTCTCGTCGCCGCCGGCGACCGCGGCGCGCAGCGCGTCCGGGCTGTGCACGGCGAGCATCGCCTGGGCGAGCCGGGGGCCGACCCCGGGTGCGGCCTGCAGGATCTCGAAGAGGCCGCGCTCGTCGTCGTCGGCGAAGCCGTACAGCGTGAGCGAGTCCTCGCGGACCACCAGCGAGGTGGCGAGCCGGGCGCTCTCGCCGATCCGCAGCCCGGCCAGGGTGTTCGGTGCGCACTGGACGGCCATCCCGACCCCGCCGACCTCGACGACGGCCGTGCCGGCCGCGATGTGGGCCACCGGCCCCTGGACGAAGGCGATCATCGACGGTACTCCTGACGTGCGGCGGGGCGGCGGGCCGCGGGCGCGGCGGGCGCCGGTGCGGCCTTGGCGAGGGCGGCGGCGATGCGGCCCTGGGCGCCGCCGCGCCAGATGTGGCAGATGGCCAGGGCGAGGGCGTCGGCCGCGTCGGCGGGCTTGGGCGGGGCGTCCAACCGCAGCAGGCGCTGCACCATGGCGGTGACCTGGGCCTTGTCGGCGCGGCCGGAGCCGGTGACGGCGGCCTTCACCTCGCTCGGGGTGTGCAGGGTGACGGGGATGCCGCGGCGGGTGGCGCAGAGCATGGCGACCGCGCTGGCCTGGGCGGTGCCCATCACGGTGCGGACGTTGTGCTGAGCGAAGACCCGCTCGACGGCCACCAGGTCGGGCTCGTGCTCGTCCAGCCACTGCTCCAGGCCTTGCTCTATCTGCAGCAGCCGGACGCCGATCTCCGCGTCGACGGGGGTGCGCACCACGCCGACGCCGACCATCCGCAGCGGCCGGCCGGGGGCGCCGTCGACCACGCCGACACCGCACCTGGTCAGCCCCGGGTCCACACCCAGTACCCGCACGCGGCCCTCCCGCTCTCGTTCGACCTGCGAAGGCTACCGGTCGCCTCCGACAGGCGGAGGTACGACACCGGCCCGGGGGGGGGGGGGGGGGCGCCGGGGCGGGGGGGGGGGGGGGCCATTGGGGGGGGGGCGGGGGGCCCGCCAAGACACCGGGTACGGAAGTGTGGCAAACAT